>JBFXBH010000065.1:0-8198 GCA_050183355.1 Vicinamibacterales bacterium
ACTGCTTGTAGTTCGGCTCGCGCGAGATCGGGTCGAACGCGCTCTGCGTGACCTGGTTCGCGTTGGCCTCGGCGAAGTGGAACGGCACGAACACCTGTCCGGGCGCGACGGTCTCCGTGAGCCGCAGCTCGATGCCGCGCACGCGCCCGCGCCGCGAGACGACGTCCACGGACTGCCGGGGTGTCAGGCCCAGGACGCGGGCGTCGCGCGGGTTCATTTCGACCCAGGCGCTGGGCGAGAGATGCTCGAGGATCGGCACCTTGCCGGTCTTGGTCCGCGTGTGCCAGTGCTCGACCGTGCGCCCGGTGTTCAGCACGAACGGGAACTCCCGGTTCGGCGGTTCCGGATAGGGTTGCCACTCGGTCGTAATTAGCTTCGCGCGGCCGTCCACCGTCTGGAACTGGCCGTCCTCGTAGAGGCGCCGCGTGCCCGTCGGGTCGGTGGAGCCCTCCGGGTAGGGCCACTGGATGCCGCCGGCGCTCTCGATCTCGTCGTAGGTCATGCCCGAGTAGTCGCAGAGACGGCCCGCCGACACCCGGCGCCATTCCTCGAAGGCGTCCTTCGGTGACGTCCAGCCGGGGAACAGCTCCCGGGCCACGCCGAGCTCCCGGGCCAGGCCGAGGAAGATGTCGAAGTCCGACCGCGCCGATCCGGGTGCCGCCACGGCCGTGTTGACCTTGCTCACGCGCCGCTCGGAGTTCGTGTAGGTGCCTTCCTTTTCGCCCCACGCGGCGGCCGGCAGCACGAGGTCGGCGAGGTCGCTCGTCGGCGTCGGGTGGAAGGCGTCCTGCACGACGAGGAACTCGAGGTTGCCGAGGGCCTGCGTCAGCACGCCGAGGTTCGGAAAGGACACGATCGGGTTCGTGGCGATGATCCAGAGCGCCCGGATGCGGCCGTCCAGTGCAGCTTCGATGATGTCGGGATACGCGAGGCCGCGCGCCGCCGGGATTCGTTCGACCGGCAGTGACAGTCGTTCGGCCAGCTCCTCGCGCGCCTCGACCGAGTCGAACGGCTTGTAGCCGGGGAGGCACGAGTAGAACCCCGCCTCGCGTGCGCCCATTGCGTTGCACTGCCCGGTGATGGAGAAGGGCGCCGCGCCGCTTCGCCCGACGTTCCCGGTGATGAGCGACAGGTTGTTGATGGCGTTGACCGTCTCGGTGCCCTTCGTGCTGTGGTTGACCCCCATCGTCCACGCGATCAGCGCCGAGCGCGCCTCGCCGTACAGGGTGGCCGTGCGGACCAGCGCGTCGATGGACAGGCCCGTGATCTCCGACACCCGCTGCGGGGTGTAGCTCTGGACGGAGTCGCGCAGCGCCTCGTAGCCGGTCGTGTGCGCCGCCACGTACTCGTGGTCCACCAGGCCCAGTTCGATGACGAGGTGGATCAGGCCGTTGATCAGCGCGAGATCCGAGCGGGGCCGGACCGGCAGGTGCAGGTCGGCCATCATGGCCGTCTTCGTCACGCGCGGGTCGACGACGATGAGCGTGGAGTCCGGATTGGCTTCCAGCCGGTGGCAGAGGATGGGGTGGTTGTCGGCGATGTTGGCGCCCACCAGGATCACGACGTCCGCGCGCTCGAAGTCCTCGTAGGCGGCCGGCGGGCCGTCGCTGCCGAACGAGCGCTTGTAGCCGGCCACTGCCGTCGACATGCAGAGCGTCGTGTTGCCGTCGTAGTTGGTCGTGCCGAGGCCGAGCTGCACGAGCTTGCCGAGCGTGTAGAACTCCTCGGTCACGAGCTGGCCCGTGCTGATCACGCCGACGGCGCCGGCGCCGTGGCGCGCCTGCACGTCGCGGAACTTCCCGGCCATCGTCGCGAACGCCTGGTCCCACGAGATGGGCGTGAACGCGCCGCCCCGTTTGAGCAGCGGCTCCACCGCCCGGCCGTCGGCGTGGATCGCGCGGTGCTCGGAGAGGCCCTTCGGGCACAACAGGCCGCGGTTCACCGGGTGGTCCGGATTGCCGCGCACGGCCACCGCCTTGCCGTCGGCGACGCCAATCTGCATGCCGCAGCCCACGGAGCAGTAGCCGCACGTGGTGCTGACCCAGCGCTCGGCGATGCGGCGCTCGGAGGTATAGCCGGTCACCGGGTCCACGCCGAAGGCGTAGTCCGCCGATGCGTTGTCGAGTCCCAGCAGGCGTGCCAGCTTCACGCGGTCTCGCCTCCCAGGCCGAGATAGGGCGCCGCCATGTGCGTCGGGACGGCGCTGACGAAGAAGAGATAGCGGCCGAGCAGCTCCGCGACGGCCGTGATGAGGAGCCCCCCCGCCATCAGCGCGTCCTGTGTCGTCAGCGTCCCGATGACCGGTTCGTGCAGGATGACCGTGTCGGAGGCGCCGGATGCCAGGAGCGGGAGGACGATGCCACCGGCCACGAGGAGGCCGACGCGCACCAGGAGGTGGGGCCGCAGCACCGTCGAGAGCAACCGCGCCGAGCCGCGCAGTTCGATGCGTTCCGAGGCGACCAGCCGCAGCACCCGCAGGGCGACGAGCATCAGCGCCGCGCCCGTCCCGAAGGCCGCCGCGAGCGCGAGACCGTTGGCCGCGGACGGCGCCAGCAGCCCCGCGCAGAGCGGCCCCGCCAGGGCCGCCGTGGCTGCGAACTGCACGACGGTGAACGGCGTGTGCCAGGACGGGCGCGACTGCACGCGGTAAATGCAGGCGCTCGCCCAGACGCCGGTGCAGCCGAGCGTGACGGTGAAGAAGCCGGCGGTCTTGCTCCAGCTCAGCTCGAACCACAGGGCCGCGGCGTAGACGGCCGCGGCGGCGGAGAAGGCGCCGAACGCGAGCACCTCCCGCGAGAGCCACGAGCGCCGCCACATCTTGACGGCGCGGTAGGCGTGCGCGGGGCGGCCGAGGTGCAGCGTCGAGGCGCCCAGCGCCAGACCCGCGACGCCGAGCGACCCGATGGCGGCCAGGCCCAGCCGCGTCGTGACGCCGTAGAGCTGCAGCAGCCAGATCGCCGCGAAGGCGCCCACGGAAAGCTGCGTGAGCACCGTCATGACGACCAGCGGCCAGTGCGGGTCGCCCGGCGCCACGTGCGTCCAGTCGAAGGGGCGCGCGTCCGGCGGATGGTCCGGGTCCGGCGTGACGCGGGTGGTCGACAGGCTGCCGTCGCCGTTCGGCCGGCCGAGCGCGACGGCGGCTTCGACGGCGGCGCGCCAGTCGGCGGTCTTGACGATCTCGATCGCGATCGCCCCTTCGGGGCAGGCCGACACACAGGCGGGCGTCTGGCCCAGGCCGAGCCGGCCGTGGCACATGTCGCACTTGCCGACCACGCCGCGCTCCGGGTTGTACTGCGGCACGCCGTACGAGCAGTTCCAGGTGCAGTACTGGCACCCGATGCAGGTATCGGCGCTGTGCAGCACGATGCCGGTCGCCGGGTCCTTCGAGTACGCGTCCACCGGGCAACCCTGGAGGCACGTGGGCTCGAGACAGTGGTTGCAGCCCATCGAGAGATACGAGCGGTGGGCGTTGGGGAAGTAGCCGCCCTCCAGCTCCGACACCCGGCGCCAGTTGATCGCCGCGGGGTTGCCGTTCTGCTCGTTGCAGGCCACGACGCAGCACTTGCAGCCGATGCACTTGCCCATGTCCATGTGGAAGCGGTACTGCTCGCCTTCACCCGGTGCACGGCCCGGCATCAGCGGGCGCGGCGCGTCGTCGCTGACGGGGACGACCCTGAGGGTCGCGGCGCGGCCTGCCTTGCTCAGGCGCACGAGTCCCGTGTTGTCGGGACTCACGCGATCCAGCAGCGGCAATGACACATTCGCTCCTTGTGACGCGCGCGGCGTGCGCAGACGGTGCTGCGCCGGGCGGCGTGCCGGCTCGACAAGGAGCAGGGAAAACGGTGAAACAGGTGCGCCGGCCGGACCGTGTGCGGCGTGGCACAGGGCGGGGGAACAGAGCAGCGCGACACGATGACGATAGCGAGAGCGCTCGCCCCGGTGCAACTGCATGGGGCAGGACCGAAACGTCGTATTAGCACTGTAAATGGACAGGAATGAACATGCCTGACGGTCTGTGTCGGAAGAGGCGCCTCAACGGCGGCCCCGGACGCCGGGGATGAGCTGGATGCCCGCCGGCGTGTGGCGGCGGCCAGGCGGTGGCTCCCACTTAACAGACGAAGCTGTCGATCGAAATAAATTTGAGAACAGGAATGTTCGCGCTCAGCGCTGCGCTGTCTGCGCCACGGAAGCGGGCCTGACTCGTCATATTCCGAGCAAAAACAACGATTCAGCCCGGCGACCGCCGGTCCGACGGGCCGGAACGCCGCTTGCTGAATCGAACAACGCCGGGCCGTGATGCCCCGGCACACGCCCTTGAAGGCGGCCTCCGCGGCTGTGACAGCCGCGGCTCCATCAACCCTGCCGCAACTGAGGAGCGTGCCTGTGTTTTCAAGTGTCCGTCCGTCAATACTGAGCGTGCTCGCGCTTGCCGCCGTGGCTGCTGCCGCGACGCCCGCGGGAGCCGAAGAACAGACCCCGGCCCCGGTGTCCTCCACCGCGGCACAGACGCCCGCGACTGGCGGCAAGCCACCCGCGGCACCTGCCGTGCCCGTCTTCAACCGGGTGAATCAGGCACTGCCGTCGTGGCTGCGCCTGCGCGGCGAGTTCCGCGAGCGGATGGAAGGCCTCAACAACTTCGCCTTCACCGACGGGCGCGACACCACGTTCTTCCTGTCGCGTGTGCGCCTCCAGGCCACGGTGACGCCCAACAAGTCGCTCAGCTTCGTCGTCCAGGCACAGGACGCGCGCGTGGCGAACAAGACCGTCGGGCCGACGGCGGCGCCGTTCCGCGACGAGATCGACCTGCGGATGGCCTACGCCGAGATCGGTGACGCCAAGGCGCCGGTGGCGATTCGTGCCGGGCGGCAGGAACTCGTCTACGGCGACCAGCGGCTGCTCGGCCACGTCTCCTGGCTGAACGGGGCGCGGACCTTCGACGCGGCCAAGGTGATGGTCCGCGGCAAGTCCGTGAGCGTGGACGCCTTCGTGGCGTCGGTCGTCACGCTGAACGACACCGCGTTCAACAAGAGCGCGTTCGACGCGAGCCGCTTCGCGGGCGTGTATGCGACGACCGGAAAACTGGTACCGAAGGCGACGGTGGAGCCGTATCTCTACTATCGCTTCGGGAGCGCGCAGCGTGCGGAAACCGGCGCCCTGGGGGATCTGCAGCAGGCGACGCTGGGTGTGCGGTGGGTCGGCACGCTGCCCGCGCGGCTCGACTACAACGTCGAGATGGTGGCCCAGCGCGGGTCGCTCGCCACTGACGACATCTCGGCATGGGCCGGCCACTGGATGGTCCGGGAGACGCTGACGAAGAAGTACGCCGTCAAGGCCTTCGGCGAGTTCAACTACGCCTCGGGCGACGGCAACGCGACCGACGGCACGCGCGGCACCTTCGACCAGCTCTACCCGACGCCGCACGACAAGATCGGCCTCGCCGATCAGGCCTCCTGGAAGAACGTCAAGCACCTGCGCGCGGGCTTCGAGCTGACGCCGCGCAAGGGGCTCTCGGTCGCGACGAGCTATCACTCCATCTGGCTGGCGAACACCCGCGACGCGCTCTACAACGCCGGCGGTGCGGTGATCGCGCGCGTCCCTGCGGGTGCGGCGAGTGCCCACGTCGGTCAGGAAATCGACGTCCAGGCGACCTGGGCCGTGTCCCCCATCCTGTCGCTCGCGGGCGGCTACTCGCACCTGGCGCCGGGTGCGTTCCTCAAACAGGCCACGCCCGGGGCGTCCTACAGCTCGCCCTACCTGATGCTCACGTATCTGTTGTTCGCCGACAAGTAGTTGACCGTGGACCGTTCAAGGAGAGTACCGATGCAGGCCAAGACAAGTCGGAGAGACGCGGTGCGGGCGATGGCGCTCGCCGGTGGCGCATTGCTGTGCGGCGGCGGAAGGCTGAACGCGAAGCCGCTCAAGGTGGAGAAGGCTCAGCTCAAGCTCGGCTTCATCAAGCTGACGGACATGGTCCCGCTGGCCATCGCGTACGAGAAGGGGTTCTTCGAGGACGAGGGGCTGTTCGTCACCCTCGAGCCACAGGCCAACTGGAAGGTTCTGCTCGACCGCGTGATCGACGGCCAGCTCGACGGCGCGCACATGCTGGCGGGCCAGCCCATCGCCGCCACGGTCGGCTTCGGTACCAAAGCCCACGTGATCACGGCGTTCAGCATGGACCTCAACGGTAACGCCATCACCGTCTCCAACGACGTCTGGGCACAGATGCTGCCGGCGATTCCCAAGGACGGCAAGGGGAAGCCGATCCATCCGATCAAGGCCAGCGCGCTGAAGCCCGTCGTGGACAAGTTCAAGGGGGCGGGCCGCCCGTTCAAGATGGGCATGGTCTTCCCGGTGTCGACGCACAACTACGAGCTTCGGTACTGGCTCGCGGCCGGCGGGATCCATCCGGGCTTCTACACGCCGACCGACGTCTCCGGCCAGCAGAAGGCGGACGTGCAGATCTCCGTCACGCCGCCGCCGCAGATGCCGGCCACCCTCGAGGCCGGCACCATCAACGGGTACTGCGTCGGTGAGCCGTGGAACCAGCAGGCCATCTTCAAGGGGATCGGCGTGCCCGTCATCACCGACTACCAGATCTGGAAGAACAACCCGGAGAAGGTGTTCGGCGTCACGAAGGCCTGGGCGGACAAGTACCCCAACACGCATCTCGCGGTGGTCAAGGCGCTCATCCGGGCCGGCATGTGGCTGGACGCCAACAAGGATGCCAACCGTCCGGAGGCCGCAAAGATCATCTCCGGCGCCAACTACGTCGGCGCCGACTATCCCGTCATCGCCAACAGCATGACGGGCACCTTCGAGTTCGGAAAGGGCGACAAGCGCGCGCAGCCGGACTTCAACGTGTTCTTCCGGTACTTCGCCACGTATCCCTTCTACAGCGACGCGGTCTGGTACCTCACGCAGATGCGCCGCTGGGGACAGATCGGGGAAGCCAGGCCCGATCAGTGGTACCACGACACCGCGCGCTCGGTGTATCGGCCCGACATCTACATGCAGGCCGCCGCCGAACTGATCGCGGAGGGCAAGGCGAAGAAGACCGACTTCCCGGCAGGCGGAGACGGGTTCCGGCCGCCGACGAAGGAGTTCATCGACGGCATCGAGTTCGACGGGCGCAAGCCGAACGCCTATCTGGCGAAGTTCGCAATCGGCCTGAAGGGCTAGGGAGGAATGAACGACGTGAGTGAACGACTGATTGCGTTGATGTCCGTCGTGGGATTCAACGTCGGCACGCCGGAGCTGCAGAGCCGCCGGCGTGCCGACCGACAGGCGATGCTGGCGGCGGCCGGCCGGTCCGTCGTGATGCCGCTCATCGCCATTGCCGTGTTCCTGTTCGCCTGGAGCCGGCTCTCCGCGGGTGTGGAAACCACCCTCGGACGGATCCCCGGCCCCATCGCCGTCGTCCAGCAGGCGCGCGCGCTGTGGGCGGACCACCAGCTGGAGCGGCAGAAGGCCGTCGAGTTCCGGGAGCGTCTGGCGCGACGCAACGCCGATCGGCTCGCGGCGGACCCGTCCGCCCCGCCGATCCAGGCTGTCTACACGGGCAAGCCGACGTTCATCGACCAGATCGTGACGAGTCTGAAGACGGTGTTCACCGGATTCCTGCTCGCCAGCCTGATCGCGGTGCCCGTCGGCCTGCTCTGCGGCATCAGTCCCGGCTTCAACGCGGCCATCAACCCGTTCATTCAGGTGTTCAAACCTGTCTCGCCGCTGGCGTGGCTTCCCATCGTGACGCTCATCGTGAGCGCGACCTACACGTCGGCGGACCCGCTGCTGGAGAAGTCGTTTCTCAATTCGGCCATCACGGTGGCGCTGTGTTCGGTCTGGCCCACGATCGTGAACACGGCGCTCGGCGTCGCGTCGGTGGACAAGGACCTGCTCAACGTCGCGCGGGTGCTGCGTCTCACGTGGGGCACGCGTCTCGTGAAGGTGATCATCCCGTCATCCCTGCCGCTGATGTTCACGGGACTCCGCCTGTCGCTCGGCGTCGGCTGGATGGTGCTCATTGCGGCCGAGATGCTCGCGCAGAACCCCGGTCTCGGGAAGTTCGTCTGGGACGAGTTCCAGAACGGCAGCGCGGATTCCCTCGGCCGCATCATGGTGGCGGTCTTCACCATCGGCGGCATCGGGTTTGTGCTCGATCGGTCGATGCAGGCCGTGCAGTCAGCCTTCCGCTCGCGGAC
>JBFXBH010000065.1:8298-14396 GCA_050183355.1 Vicinamibacterales bacterium
CCCGTGACCGTGCTGATGATCAGCAACAACGTCGACGAGGCCCTCCTGCTGGCCGACCGCGTCGTGCCGATGACCCGCGCGCCGAGGGCGACGCTGGCGGCGGGGGTGCCCGTGCGCCTGCCGCGCCCGCGGGACCCGGTGTTTCTCGCGCACGACCCGGCGTCGTCCCGCGTGCGCGCCGACGTCGTGGCGGCCCTCACGGGCGCCAACCGGTCCGGCCCGCGGGCGGGCCGTGCAGGCACCGCGGCGCGCGAGCGCCACGGCGCGCTGGCTGTTGCGATGGAGGGCGAGTGATGTACGCGCCACTGGAACTCTCGGGACTGACGAAGACCTTTCAGACGGCCGGCGGCCCCGTGACGGCCGTGCAGAACGTCAACGCCCACGTGCAGGAGGGCGAGTTCGTCTGCCTGCTCGGGCACTCGGGCTGCGGCAAGTCCACCGTCCTGTCGATGATCGCGGGGCTGGAGCGGGCCACGCTCGGCGGCGTCATCATCGAGGGCCGGGAGATCGACGGACCCGGCCCGGAACGGGCCGTGGTCTTCCAGACGCCCAGCCTGCTGCCGTGGCTGACGGCCCGCCAGAACGTCCGTCTGGCCGTGGACCGCGCGTGCGGCACGAAGAGCCGGACCGAACGCGCCGAGCTCGTGGAGCGCTATCTGGACC
Organism: Vicinamibacterales bacterium; assembly: GCA_050183355.1. GTDB lineage: Bacteria > Acidobacteriota > Vicinamibacteria > Vicinamibacterales > UBA2999 > CANKJK01. The sequence goes on from JBFXBH010000065.1 coordinate 8,962, forward strand.
TCCTGGGGATCGGCGACGTCGCGGACCAGCGTCCGGCCGAGCTCTCACTCGGCACGCAGCAGTGCGTGTCGCTCGCGCGGGCGATGGCCGTGCAGCCGAAGTTCCTGCTGCTGGACGAGCCGTTCTCGATGCTGGACTCGATGACGCGCTTCGAACTGCAGGATCTGCTCGTGCAGGTGTGGGACGAGGAACCGAACCGGATCGTCGTGATGGTCACGCACGACATCGACGAGGCGCTGTACCTGTCGGATCGGCTGCTGCTGATGACGGACGGACCGGCCGCCAGGATCGGGGATGTGTACCGCGTGCCGTTCCCGCGCCCGAGAGCCCGGGCGGCTGTGCTGGGACACCCCGGCTATCACGAAAGCCGGGAGTACGTGCTGGAGTTCCTGGACCATCACGCGCACCAGAGCCGGGCGTCCTAGACGCCGGCCCTGGCGCGCATGACGCGTCGCGACTAGTTGGTCGCGAAGCAGTAGAAGTGGCCGTTGCCGCCCGTGGCCACGAGGTTCTGCTGGCTGCAGCCCTTGCTCGGGTGCGCCGAGTTCCACGACGTGTTGCCGCCGCCCGTCCGGTCGAAGTGGCCGACCTGGGCGCTGCCGTCGGCGTTGCTCGTCCAGTTCCCGCACGTCTTGTCCTGGCCGGCCGCGTAGGCGGTGCCGTCCGGCTGCGAGCCCGTCAGCACGTCGTGCTGGTTCGGCGTGTCGCCGGCGCCCTTCATGGTTTCGCCCTTCTCGTTCAGCACCGTCATCTTCGTCAGGTTGTTGCCGAGGCGTGCCTGGTCCAGCGTGTCGCCGTGCAGGTGGCCGACGTTGTCGGCGATCTTGGCGCCCTTCGCGTTGTACCAGGGGCCGGCCCCGATCCGGTCGCGGGCGTTGACGGCGGTCTTGCCGCCGACGGCCTGCTGGCTCAGATAGGCGCGCCACGTCTTGGTGCTGCCGGCCGCGGCGGCCAGCGTCTGGCAGTGCTTGTCAGCGCCTTCGAGCCCGCCGAGCTTCGCGCCGTCGCCGGGGCCGGCACTGGTCAGGAAGAAGCTCATCGGCTGCGGGGGATTCTGGGCGAGCGCCGTCGACGCCGCTGTCGTCAACAGCACGGCCGCGAGTACCGCGTGCATTCTCATGGTGCGTGTTCTCCTTGGAGTGGTAGAGGCCCTGCCGGGCGTTGCCGTGGACGCTACCACATGGGCGCGCCGAGCGGGAGGGGCGACGGCCGCTCGGGCCGCGCGTACACTGCCGGATGTGACTGCTCCCGGCATCGATGACGTCCGCCGTGCCGCGACGGCTGTTTCCGGCCGCGTCCTGGCCACCCCCCTTCTGGTCTCGCGCACGCTGTCGGCGCTGACGGGTGCGCTGATCTCGCTCAAGTTCGAGAACCTTCAGTTCACGGCCTCCTTCAAGGAACGGGGCGCGCTGAACCGCCTGCTGGCGCTGACCGGCGAGGAGCGGAAGGCCGGGGTCATCGCGGCCTCGGCGGGCAACCATGCCCAGGCCGTGGCGTTCCACAGCCAGCGCCTCGGCGTGCCGGCGACGATCGTGATGCCGCGCTTCACGCCGTCGGTCAAGGTCCTGCATACGCAGGAGCACGGCGCCGAGGTCGTGCTGGAAGGGGAGGGCTTTGACGACGCGCGGCGGCACGCCGAGACGCTCGCGGCCAGCCGGGGGCTGACCTGGATCGACCCCTACGACGACCCCTGGGTGATTGCCGGTCAGGGCACCGTGGCCCTCGAGATGCTGGTCGCGGACCCGACGCTCGACACGCTCGTCGTGCCGATCGGCGGCGGCGGGCTCATCGCGGGCATCGCCATCGCCACGGCGGCGGTCGCACCGAAGGTCGAGGTCGTCGGCGTGCAGACCACGCGCTTCCCCTCGATGTACTCCGCCGTGCGGGGCCTGCCGCCGATCTACGGCAACAGCACGATCGCCGAGGGCATCGCCGTCAAGCGTCCCGGCACGCTGACGACGCCCGTCATCCGCGAGCACGTGCGCGACATCCTGCTGGTCGACGAACGGGACATCGAGCGCGCGATCCTGCTGCTGCTCAACGTCGAGAAGACGGTGGTCGAGGGCGCCGGCGCCGCGGGCCTCGCCGCCGTGCTGGCGCACCCGGATCGGTTCCGGGGCCGGCGCGTCGGCATCGTGCTGAGCGGCGGCAACATCGATCCACTGGTGCTGGCGGGCATCATCGAGCGCGGCCTTGTGCGGGCGGGCCGGCTGACCTGCCTGACCGTCGAACTCGCGGACCGGCCTGGCGCGCTGGCGCAGTTGACGGCCGTGCTGGCCGAGATGGGCGCCAACATCCAGGAGATCGTCCACCAGCGGACGTTCAGCAGCCTGCCCGTGCAGGTGGTCCCGGTCGAGGTCGTGCTCGAGACGCGTGGCGCCGACCACGCGCAGGCCATCATCGACCGCCTGCAGCAACTCGGGATGACGGCACGGCACCGCCGGGGATAGCGCGCGGACCGGCGCGCCCCGCGCGGTCAGCGCGCCGGTGCCAGCAGCCCCGCCTGTGCCCGCAGGTCGTCGAAACGGGCGTGGCCCCGGAGCGAGGCGAGCGCCGGGTCCACGTTGAAGTACATCACCCAGTAGGACCGCTCCTCGACCGCCCGCGCGAGCCAGTCGAGCGCGGCCTCCGTGTCGCCGAGCGCGGCGTGCACGACGGCCACCGCGTACGACGGAACGAAGCCGGCCTTCGAACGCGCCTCCAGTTCGGCAATCGCCGCCAGCGCCTCGTCGCGGTGGCCCATCATGCCGTGCACCTGCCCGAGCGCCGCCACGACGTCGCGGTCGTCTGACAGCGCCTTGGCGATCCCCAGTTCAGCCAGCGCCTCCGTGAAGCGGTGCTGCTGTGCCAGCGCCAGGCCCAGGCGGAAGTGCGCCATGGAGAAGTTGGGGTCGAGCTGGAGCACCTGCCGGAACTGCCGCGCCGCGGCCTCGTAGTCGCCCGCGTAATACGCCGGGTACCCGGCCATCGTGGCGATGATGCGCGACAGCGGGTCCAGCGCCTGGGCGCGCTCCAGGACCTCCCGGGCCTCGGCAAAGCGCTGCTGCGCGGTGAGGTACATCCCGAGGCGCTGATGCGCCTCGCCGTACACGGGGTCGAGGGCGATCGCGCGGGTGAAGGCCTGCTCGGCGGCCGTCCAGTCCCACTCGTAGAACAACGCCACGACGCCGAGCGCGTTGTGCGCCGGCGCCAGGCCGGGGTCGTGGCTGAGCGCGGTCAGCGCGGCGGCCTTGGAACGCGGGAACGCGTCCCGGGGCATCGAGGCGCCGTAGAGGCTCAGCAGCGCGTAGGAGTCCGCGAGGCCGACCCAGGCCGGTGCGTACGTCGGATCCGCGTCCGTCGACGCGAGAAACAGCGTGATCGCCGCCGAGAGCGAGTCCGTCAGACGCCTGTTGAGCTGATGCCGGCCGCGCACGCACAGGTCCGCGGCGCGGGCGCGCCCCTCGCGGTCCTCGGCAATCGCGCGCACCGGGGCCACGAACTTGTAGCCGCGCCGGGGCACCGTGGCGATGACGGCATTGTCCTGCGACGATTCGCCGAGCGCGCGCCTGAGCACCGAGACGGTCTGCGGCAGGTTCGCGTCCTGGACGAACGTGTCCGGCCACAGCGCGGAGAAGAGTTCATCCTTCGGGACGACGCGCTCCCGGTGTGTCGCCAGATACGCCAGCAGGTCGAACGCCTTGGGCTGGAGCGCCACCGGGTCCTGCTTCCGCCATAGCCGCCGCCCCGGAATGTCCAGACGGAATTCCCGGAACTCGAGTACCTCTGCGCCCGAATCGATCATCCGCGAGCTATTGTCCGGGAAGATCGCGGATTCCGCGAGTGGTGCGCCCGGCAGGATTCGGTGCGGCTCGCCATGAGCCTGCGCATGGCGGCGAACCGGAAGACGGCAGGTGCGCGGCCACCCGCGATGCGGGTGGTGCGCCCGGCAGGATTCGAACCTGCGGCCTTTGGCTCCGGAGGCCAACGCTCTATCCAGCTGAGCTACGGGCGCGCGAATGCGGGGAAGGTCGGAACGTGCGAAGACCGTGATGATAGCACGCAGGGGCCGTGGCCGTCCGGCGTGGCGGCGGCTGATAATGGCGTCTCTTTGATACCGATGACCTGGACGTTCGAGTGGCACACGACGTGGGCAGAGGTCTGGGACAACGAGTTCGAGGCGCGCTGGCGGGCGTTGCTCGGGCAGGCCCCGCACTCCCGCGCGTTCCATCGGCCTGAAGTGGTGCGTGCGTGGGCCGAGACCTGCGGCAAGGCAGCCGGTGCCGCGCCGGTCGTCGGTGTCGCCACCAGCGCGGACGGTCATCAGGTCCTGCTGACGTGGGTCGTGGTGACCTACCGGGGCCGCCGTGGTGCGCGCCGCGTGCTCGAGCCCGTCGGCCAGGCGCTGTTCGGCTACCACTCGCCCCTCGTCGTGCCCGTCTCCGGCTCCGCGCCGGACTGGGAGTCGTTCTGGGAGGCCGCCCGCCGCGAGCTGCGCGCGGCGTGCGACCAGGCGAGGCTCCGCTTCATCGATGCCGAGCAGGGCGTCGGACGTCGGTCGTCGGTGTGCGGAGAGGCGAGCCCCATCCTGCGCCTGTCCGGCGTCGGCACGCTGGCGGACCTGCTGGCCACGCGGTCGGCCAACCACCGGGGCGACGTGGGGAAGAAGTTCCGCAGAGCGGCGGAGCGCGGTCACGTCCGCTTCCACGTCTTCGGCCCGGACGATGCCGCCGAGGCCCGCCGGAGCTTCGCCGCCGAGTTCGTGCCGGCGTATGGGGCCGTCTGGGATGGCCGGCCCGAGGGCAACGTCCTCGCGTCGCCGCCCGTGCTCGCGTTCGCGACCCGGCTCGTGGACGAGGGGGTCGGCCAGAGCTGGACGCACTACAGCCGGCTGACGATCGGCGACGAGGCCGTGGCCTGGCATCTCGGGCTGCTGCACCGGGGGGAGCTCTACTTCTGGATGCCCACGCACGACGTCGCGTGGAGCGGGGTGTCACCCGGCAAGCTGCTCCTCGCCCGGCTGATCGAGCACGGCCTGGACTCCGGCTGGTCGACCGTGCACTTTCAGACCGGCGCGCATGACTACAAGCGGGCGTGGACCGACGACGATGCGGGCCTGCGCGCGATCCGCTGGTTTTCGCCGTCGCTCAAGGGGTGCCTGCTCGGGCTCTACGACGCGTGGCGGGATAGGATTCCCGCGTGACAGCCGGGCGCGACGTCTTCACGAGCAACATCGCCAACTACGACTCCTCGTGGAGCGCGGAGGAATACACGCGCGAAGCCGGGCTCCGGCCCCTCGAACGGACGCTCGTCCGCACCTTCTTCCCGCCGCCGCCCGCGCGGGTGCTGGATCTGGGATGCGGCGCCGGCCGCACCACCGTCGGCCTCGCAGATCTCGGCTATCAGGTCATCGCGATCGACCTCTCGGAGGTGCTGCTGCGCGAGGCCCGGTCCCG
>JBFXBH010000066.1:0-6087 GCA_050183355.1 Vicinamibacterales bacterium
TGGCGGCGGCGAACGTGTCCTTCAGGACCGTCTTGGCCTCCGGCTGCTGCGCGTCGTCGTTCGCCGCGATCCCGAAGTACATGCGGGCCTTGATCTTCGTCGCGAGCAGGTGCGGGCTCGACGGCTGATTGGTGACGAGGCCGCCGCCGTGGAACGACGCGCCGGCGCCGATGCGCGCCGGCAGGTGCGCGGCCGTCCGGACCGTCAGCGGACCGCCCATGCAGTAGCCCTGGACGCCCATCTTCTTCTTCGGGTCCACGGCTGCCTGCTTGTCGAGGAACGCGACGAACGCGTCGGCGTCCTTCTCCGCGGCACCCGCCGCCGTGACCGAGCCCATCAGCGTGCCGAGCTTCGCGCGGTCGGCCTGGTTGCCGAAGCTGAAGTTCGTGCTGTCGATGCCGGGCGCCTTCGTGACCCGGTAGAACGGGTTCGGTGCGAGGACGGCGTAGCCGCGCGCGGCAAGGCGCCGCGCCATGTCCTTGACTGCCGGCCGGAGGCCGAATGCGTCGGCCCAGATGATGACGCCGGGGTGCCGGCCGCTCGCCGGGTGCGCAAAGAACGCGTCGCAGGCGCCGTCGGCGGTGGTGATGGTGACCTCGCGCTCGGCGACCTTCAGGCCCTGGGCGCCGGCCGTGCCGGCCGCGGCGGCCACGCTGGCGGCAACCGAGAGGCTCACGAAACTGCGGCGGGTCAGCCCGTCCTCGGACAGGGTCCGGGCATCGTCGTGCGTGTGGTCCGACATGACGTTCTCTCCTTCGTTCGCGATTCCGGAAACAGTGGGGCGGTGGGGATCCCGCCGCCGGCCGGGGCGATCTTACCGCCGACCGGGCCGCTGGGTAGACTGACGCCATGCCGACGCGTTACTGGTTGATGAAGTGCGAGCCGTCCGCGTACACCATCGAGGCGCTCGAGCGGGACGGGACCACCGGCTGGGAGGGCGTGCGGAACTACCAGGCCCGCAACTTCATGCGCGACCAGATTCAGGCCGGCGACCCGGTGCTGTTCTACGCCTCCAACGCGGACCCGTCGGGCGTGACGGGGCTCGCGACGATCGTGAAGCCGGGGTACCCGGACCCGTTCGCGTTCAGGAAGGGGCACAAGTACTACGACGAGACGAGCCGGAAGGACGCCCCGACCTGGTACACGGTCGACGTCGGCTTCGTCGAGCGCTTTCCGGCCATCGTGCCGCTCGAGACGCTGAAGGCGACGACGGGTCTCGAGAAGATGGTGGTCGTCCAGAAGGGCAGCCGGCTGTCGATCCAGCCGGTGACGAAGGCGGAGTTCGAGATCGTCTGCCGTCTCGGCCGCGGGCGCTAACGGCCGGCGACCGGGGTCAGTGCCGCATCATGCGCGCGGCGTTCGCGGCGTCGGCGGCGGACGGCATGCCGACACCGTTGCCGTAGCCGAACAGTTCGGCGACGGTCTTCGACCCGTACCGGCCGTCCACCAGCTCCAGGTGGTCCGCTGAGATCAGCGACGGATGCGCCACGCCGCAGGCGCGGCTCAGCGCGAGCAGTTCCTTGCGCAGCGTGATCACGTAGTTCGCGAGGCGCGCGGACTTCAGCGTCGGGTCGACACCCCGCACGAGCCAGGGGTTCTGCGTGGCGATGCCGGTGGGGCAGTGGTTCGTGTGGCAGCGTTGCGCCTGGATGCAGCCGATGGCCAGCAGCGCTTCACGGGCCACGTTCACCATGTCGCAGCCGAGGGCGAACGCGAAGACGGCGGCTTCGGGGAACCCGAGCTTGCCCGAGCCGACGAACACGATGCGTTCGGCCAGGCCGGCTTCCGCGAAGATCTTCTGCACCCGGCTGAACGCCAGCTTGAACGGCAGCGCCACATGGTCCGCGAAGACCAGCGGGCCCGCGCCCGTGCCACCCTCGCCGCCGTCGATCGTGATGAAGTCCACGCCGCGCCGGCCGTCCTGCATGAGACGCGCGAGGTCGCGGAAGAAGGCCGTCTCGCCCACGGCCGACTTGATCCCGACCGGCAGGCCGGTCGCGTCCGCCAGCCGTTCCACGAAGTCGAGCAGGCTGTCGGCATCGCCGAATGCGGAGTGGACCGACGGGCTCACGCAGTCGCGGTCCATCGGAATCCCGCGGGCCTCGGCGATCTCACGGGAGATCTTGACCATCGGCAGCAAGCCGCCCACGCCGGGCTTCGCGCCCTGACTCAGCTTGATCTCGAGCGCGCGGACCTGCGGGGCGCGGGCGAGCGTCGCCTGCAGCGCGTCCAGGCTGAAGCGCCCGTGGGCGTCACGGCAGCCGAAGTAGCCGGTGCCGATCTGCCAGACCAGATCCCCCCCGCTGAGGTGGTACTTCGAGACGCCTCCTTCGCCCGTGCTGTGCAGGCAGCCGGCGATCCGGCTCCCGCGGTTCAGTGATTCGACCGCCGGTCCGGAGAGCGACCCGAAGCTCATGCCCGACACGTTGACGACCGAGCCGGGGCGGAACGCGTGCCGCCGGCCGCGCGCCTCGCCCATGACCTTCGCGCAGGGGATGGCGTACTGCGGGTCGTAGTCCGGATCGCCGGGCACCGGCGTCGGCAGCGGAAACGTCGCGTGCTTGATGATCAGGTAGTTGGACTGCAGCTCCATCTCGTTGTCGGAGCCGAAGCCGAAGTAGTTGTTCTCGCGCTTCGCGGAGGCGTAGACCCAGCGGCGCTGATCGCGGCTGAACGGCCGTTCCTCGTTGTTGTCCGTGACGATGTACTGCCGCAGTTCCGGTCCGATGGCCTCGAGCCAGTACCGGAAGTGCCCGACGAGCGGGAAGTTGCGGAGGATGGCGTGCTGCCGTTGAACGAGGTCGTAGACGACGACCAGCAGAACGGCGAGCAGGGCGAGCAGGACCACCATGCCTCAGATTCTAGGCTCCCTCCCGTCGCGGGTCCTGTCGGCGGATTGCCCCACCCGTCCTCGGCGCCAGGAACACAGCAACGGGAGAGGCGCCTGCGCGGCGGGCGGGGCGGCCCCATCCGCCGTCACCCACGCCGTCGAGTCGCGCGGCCCTGGTCGGACCGCTAGAACTTGAACAGGTCGTCGAAGGCCTTGCGGGCGCTGTCCTGACGCGGCGCCGTCGTCTCGCGTTCGACGGTGGTACGCGGGCCGTACGACGGGCAGGAGTTGCGCTCGTTCTTCGGTGACACCCGCGCGGTGACGGCCGGGTCGGCGCACTCGAAGCGGCTCCCGGGATCGAAGGACACGCACTGCGCGCAGGAATGCAGCTCGGCACCGCAGCGGCCGCATCGGCTCAGCAGGCCGACGTCTTCCGTGACGGTCGCGCCGCACTGCGTGCAGCGGATCACCTCGCGGAAGCCCGGCATCTGAATCGCCTTCATGCCGTCGCGCTGCAGCCGGCGGGCGCCGGCGGGCGCGCCGGGCTCCGGCGCGGGCCGGGCCTCTCTCGGGCGCTCGGGCCGATCGCGCGGATCGTCCTGGTAGCCGCGTTGCCTGTACTTGCGGTCGCTCATGCGGGAGGGATGTGAACGGACCGGGAAATGGTAGTCCCGGGCCTAACTCAACAACAAACCCGTGTTTTCAGGCCTGAATTTCTTGGTGTTGAGCCTTTTTTCACATTGTGTGGTACATGTATCTTTCGTCACGGCGCCGGTCTCGACGGGCGTGCGCCCATCGTGTTTCCGTGTTGTTCCTCGTCGGACGAATCCGTGAGCGCCCAGAGGCGCTGCGACAGGCTGCATGCAGATTTTCAAACGTTCAGCAAACTTCGCCGCCAAGGCCAGCATCGTCGGTCTGGTGCTCGTCGTGGGCACCCTGCTCGGGCTGCTGACGACGGCCAACCGCTGGTCCTGGGTCAACAATCAGCGCGTGGTCCGGGAACAGCCGGTCCAGTTCAGCCATCAGCACCACGTGCAGACGGTCGGCCTGGACTGCCGGTACTGCCATACCTCGGCTGAGTCCTCGACCTTTGCCGGCATTCCGCCCAGCAAGACCTGCATGAACTGCCACTCGCAGATCTGGGCGACCAGCCCGTACCTCGAGCCGGTGCGTTCGAGCTTCCGGGACGAGCGGTCGCTGCGGTGGCTCCGCGTGCACGACCTGCCGGACTTCGCGTACTTCAACCACAGCGCGCACGTGAAGAAGGGCGTCGGCTGCGAGAGCTGCCACGGCCGTGTCGACAAGATGCCGCTGATGCTGCAGGAGAACTCGCTGCAGATGGAGTGGTGCCTCGAGTGCCACCGCAATCCTGCCAAGTACCTGCGGCCCCGTTCGGAGATCTACACGATGGGCTACCAGCCCGCCGAGCCCCAGGACGTGATCGGCGCACGGCTGATGAAGGAATACCACGTGAACCCACGCACGAGCTGCTCCACATGTCATCGATGAACCACGAGCACACCGGGCCGGACCGGCACGCCCCGGCGGGTGAGGCGGCGTCCGGGCTGACGCCGCTTCGAAGCAAGCTCGCCGGCACGCGGGGCAAGCAGTACTGGCGCAGCCTCGAAGAAGTGGCCGGGACGCCGGAGTTCTCCGAGTACCTGCACCGGGAGTTTCCCGAGAACGCCTCCGAGTGGCTCGACCCGAAGGGCCGCCGCGGCTTCCTGAAGCTCATGGGCGCGTCGCTCGCGCTGGCCGGCGTCTCCGCGTGCACGAAGCAGCCGGACGAGCAGATCGTGCCGTACGTGCGTCAGCCCGAAGAGCTCGTGCCCGGCCGGCCGCTCTTCTACGCGACGGCGATGCCGCTCAGCGGCACGGGCGTGGGCCTGCTGGTCGAGAGCCACGAAGGCCGCCCGACGAAGATCGAAGGCAACCCGGACCACCCGTCGAGCCGGGGCGCCAGCGACGTGTTCGCGCAGGCGTCGATCCTGGAACTCTACGACCCGGATCGCTCGCAGATGGTCACGCACCTCGGCGACATCCGGCCCTACGCGGCGTTCGTGGCCGCGATGCACAACGTGCTCGAGGCCCAGAAGGGCAAGCAGGGCGCCGGCATCCGGATCCTCTCGGAGACGGTGTCGTCGCCGACGCTGGCCTGGCAGATCCGCGAGCTGCTGACGCGTTTCCCCTCGGCGAAGCACGTGCAGTACGAGTCGGCCGGCCGGCACAGCGCCCGCGAAGGCAGCCGGCTCGCGTTCGGTGAGTACGTGGACGTGCACTACGCCGTCGAGAACGCCGACGTCATCGTGTCGCTCGACGCTGACTTCCTGTGCGCCGGGCCCGACGCGCTCCGGCACGCGCGCGCGTTCGCGTCACGGCGCCGCGGCGAAGGCGCCAGCGGCCCGCTGAACCGCTTCTACGCCGTCGAGAGCACGCCGACCAACACCGGCACGCGCGCCGACCACCGCCTGCCGCTCAAGGCGTCCGAGATGGAAGCGTTCGCCCGCGCGCTCGCGGGTGCCCTGGGCGTCCCCGGCGTGGCGAACGTGGACGCTCCCGCCGCGGCGAAGGCCTGGCTCGCCCCGCTCGTCGCCGACCTGAAGGCGGCGGCAGGCCGGTCACTGCTCGTCGCCGGCGATGGTCTGCCGCCGGCCGTGCACGCGATCGTCCACGCGATCAACGAAGCGCTCGGCACCGTCGGCACGACGACGAGCTACACGCGGCCGGCCGAAGCGAACGCCGCCGACCAGTTCGCGTCCATCGCGTCGCTGACGGCCGAGATGAAGGCCGGCGCCGTCGACCTGCTGCTGATTCTCGGCGGCAACCCGGTCTACACCGCGCCCGCCGACCTCGAATTCGACAAGGCCATCGAAGCCGTCGCCCTGCGCGTGCACCACGGCCTCTACCAGAACGAGACGGCCCGGCTCTCGCACTGGCACATTCCCGAAGCGCACTTCCTCGAGACGTGGAGCGACGTCCGCGCCCACGACGGCACGGCCACCATCATCCAGCCGCTCATCGCGCCGCTCTACCACGGCAAGTCCGCGCATGAAGTGCTGACGGCGTTCAGTGACCGCACGGAGCGCACCAGCTACGACATCGTCCGCGAGTTCTGGGCGAAGGAGTCGATGCTGGCCACCGAGGCGGCGGTGCCCGAGTCGCCGGCCGCCGCGAGGCCCGCGGCCGCGGCGGTTCCCGTGCCGGCCCCGCCGGCCGGTGCCGCGACCGCCAGCACCGCGGCCTCACCCGCCGCGGCT
>JBFXBH010000066.1:6187-13810 GCA_050183355.1 Vicinamibacterales bacterium
GCGGCTGCGCCGGCTCCCGCACCGGCGTCCGCGGCTGCGGCGTCGTCCGGGCCGGCCCCGGTCGCTCCGTTCCCGCTTCCACCGGCATCGCCGTTCGACAAGGCCTGGCGCCAGTGGCTGAACGACGGCGTGGTGCCGAACACCGCGTTCGCGACCCGGCCGCTCTCGGTGCTCAGGGACTTCGACACGGCTCCGGTCGCCGCGAAGGACGGCATCGAGGTCGTCTTCCGGCCCGACCCGACTGTCTACGACGGCCGCTACGCCAACCTCGCGTGGCTGCAGGAACTGCCCAAGCCGCTGACGAAGCTGACGTGGGACAACGCCGCGCTCATCGCGCCGGCGACCGCGGAGAAGCTGGGCGTCGGGAACGGCGACATGGTCGAGATCACCGCCGGCGACCGGCGCCTGCACATCCCGGTGTGGATCGCTCCGGGCCAGGCCGCCGACGTCCTGACGCTGCACCTCGGCTACGGCCGCGAGACGGCGGGTCGCGTCGGCTCGAAGCTCGGCGTCAACGTCAACGTGCTGCGCACGGTCGCGGCGCCGTTCATCCTGACGGGCGTCGAGGTCCGGAAGACCGGCGAGCGCTACGTCCTCGCGTCCACGCAGGACCACTGGTCGATGGAAGGCCGCGACCTCGTGCGCGTGGCCACGAAGACCGAGTACGAGCACAACCCGGCGTTCGCGAAGGGCGCGCACGCGGGCAAGAAGCTGCTCTCGATGTACGAGCCCCACAAGTACACGGGCCACGCCTGGGGCATGACGATCGACCAGAACGTCTGCACGGGCTGCAACGCCTGCGTCGTGGCGTGTGTGTCGGAGAACAACATCCCGGTCGTCGGCAAGGAGCAGGTGCTCAACGGCCGCGAGATGCACTGGCTCCGCATCGACCGGTACTACTCGGGCGAGCTCGATTCGCCGGACACGCACTTCCAGCCGATGCCGTGCCAGCAGTGCGAGGAAGCGCCCTGCGAGGTGGTGTGCCCGGTGGCCGCGACGGCGCACAGCGACGAAGGCCTGAACGACATGGCCTACAACCGCTGCGTGGGCACGCGTTACTGCTCGAACAACTGCCCCTACAAGGTGCGGCGGTTCAACTTCCTGCTGTATCAGGACTTCGAGACCCCGCAGTTCTCGCTGATGCGCAATCCGGATGTCACCGTTCGGAGCCGCGGCGTCATGGAGAAGTGCACCTACTGCGTGCAGCGGATCAACCAGGCGCGCGGCGAGGCCATCCGCGAGGAACGGCCGATCCGCGACGGCGAGGTGCTGACCGCCTGTCAGTCGGCGTGCCCGACCGACGCCATCGTCTTCGGCGACGTCAACGATCCGAAGAGCCGCGTCTCGCAGCAGAAGGCCAGCAAGCTCAATTACGGACTGCTCGATGACCTCAACACGCGGCCGCGCACCACGTACCTCGCCGTCATCCGGAATCCGAACCCGGCGCTCGAGCCGGCCAAGGCGCCCGAAGCGCACGGAGGGCACGAGTAATGGCTGACGCGCACGCAGTGGACGGCCGCGTCCGTCCGCCGGTGATCGAGCCGGGCCACTCGTTCGAGACGGTCACCAGCTCGATCAGCGAAATCGTCCTGACGACCGCGCCGCCGACGAAGGGGTGGCTGCTCGGGCTCGCGATCGGGTTCGCGCTGCTGATGATGCTGATCGTCACCATCATGAACCTGCTGGTGACGGGCATCGGCATCTGGGGCAACAACGTCCCGGTCGGCTGGGCGTTCGACATCATCAACTTCGTCTGGTGGATCGGCATCGGCCACGCCGGCACGCTGATCTCCGCGATCCTGCTGCTGTTCCGGCAGCAGTGGCGCACGTCGATCAACCGCTTCGCCGAGGCGATGACGCTGTTCGCGGTGGCCTGCGCGGCGCTCTTCCCGCTGCTGCACACCGGACGTCCGTGGCTGGCCGCGTTCTGGCTCTTCCCGTACCCGAACACGATGGGCCTGTGGCCCCAGTTCAGAAGCCCGCTCATCTGGGACGTGTTCGCCGTGTCGACCTACGCGACGGTCTCGGCGCTGTTCTGGTTCGTCGGGCTGATTCCCGACCTCGCCACACTGCGCGACCGCGCGACGTCGAACGTGCAGCGCGTGATCTACGGCGCGCTGGCGATGGGCTGGCGCGGGTCGGCGAAGCACTGGCAGCGCTACGAGACGGCCTACCTGCTGCTGGCGGGCCTGTCGACGCCGCTGGTGCTCTCCGTGCACACCGTCGTCAGCTTCGACTTCGCCGTGTCGCAGTTGCCGGGCTGGCACGCGACGGTCTTCCCGCCGTACTTCGTCGCCGGCGCCATCTACTCCGGCTTCGCGATGGTGCTGACCCTGGCGATTCCGCTGCGGAAGTTCTACAAGCTGCAGGACTTCATCACGATGCACCACATCCACAACATGGCGAAGGTCATGCTGGTGACGGGGCTCATCGTCAGCTACGGCTACATGAACGAGGCGTTCTTCGCCTGGTACAGCGGCAACGACTTCGAGCAGTTCATGATGAAGAACCGCATGACCGGCCCCTACGGCTGGTCGTACTGGCTGCTCATCAGCATCAACGCCGGGCTCGTCCAGCTCCTCTGGTTCCGGAAGATCCGGGACAACGTCGGCCTGCTCTTCGTGCTCTCGCTCGTGGTGAACGTCGGCATGTGGCTGGAGCGCTTCGTCATCATCGTGACGAGCCTGCACCGCGACTTCCTGCCGTCGTCGTGGGACATGTACATCCCGACGCGCTGGGACTTCTCGATGTATATCGGCACCATCGGACTCTTCGTCAGCCTGTTGTTCCTCTTCATCCGGTTCCTGCCGATGATCTCGATCTTCGAGATGCGGACGATGGTGCCGGACGCGAAGGTGCAGGGCGGCAAGCAGGAGGCGCACTGATGTCCGGATCCGCGCCGGCCACCCCGGCACTCTACGGCCTGACGGCGGAGTTCCTGAACCCGACGGAGCTGGTCGCCGCCGCGCGGCGCGCGCGCGAGGCCGGCTACCGCAAGCTCGACGCGTACTCGCCGATGCCGATCGAGGAGCTCGACGAGGCGCTGGCGCTGCGCCGCACGCGGCTGCCGCGCATCGTGCTCGCGTGCGGCCTCCTCGGCACGACCGCGGGCATGGGCCTCGAGTACTGGGCGTCCGCCATCGAGTACCCGATGAACATCGGCGGCCGGCCGTTCTTCACGTGGCCGTCGTTCATCCCGGTCGCCTACGAGGTCACGATTCTGTTCGCGGCGCTCTCGGCCGTCATCGGCATGCTGGCGCTGAACGGCCTGCCGCAGCCCTACCACTCGATCTTCAACGCGAAGGGCTTCGAGCGGGCGTCGCAGGACCGGTTCTTCCTCTGCATCGAGTCGACGGACACGCAGTTCGACCGTGAGGGCACGGCGCAGTTCCTCAAGAGCCTGAACCCGCAGGAGGTCTCCGAAGTTGCCTGGTAAGCTGCGCCGCCCCGGCGTCCTCGCGGCCGTGGCCGCCTGTTCCGTGCTGGCCGGCGCCTGCCGCCAGGACATGCACGACAACCCGCGGCACGAGCCGCTCGAGGCCTCGACGTTCTTCGCCGACGGCCGCGCGCTGCGGATGCCGGTCGAGCACACCGTCTCCCGCGGGTCGCTGCGGACGGACGAGCACCTCTACACGGGCCGCATCGGCGGCCAGCTCGCGGACACGCTGCCGGTGGCGGCGACGCCCGAGCTGCTCGCGCGCGGCCGTGAACGCTTCAACGTGTTCTGCGCGCCGTGCCACGGCCGCACGGGCCGTGGTGACGGCATGGTCGTCCGCCGCGGGTTCCGGCCGCCGCCGACGTTCCACGACGACCGCCTGCGCGCGGCGCCGGTCGGCTACTACTTCGACGTGATCACCCACGGCTTCGGCGCCATGCAGGACTACGCCGCGCAGGTGCCGGTGCCGGACCGGTGGGCGATCGCGGCCTACATCCGTGCGCTGCAGATCAGCCAGCACGCGTCGGTCGACGACGTGCCGGCCGACAGGCGCGCCGCACTCGACGCCCCGGCCCGCCCCGACGGTGGCGCGGGCGAACACGGTGGCGCAGCGCCCGGTGCCGACCACGGGAACGAGGGGCACTAGACGATGACCCAGACGACCTACGACGTTCCGGCCGACCTGGTCGCCCGCAGCCGTCCCGCCCTGCTGGTGGGCGCGGCGGGCCTGGTGCTGAGCGGCATCGGCTTCGCGGTGGACCGCGACCAGTTCTTCCGCGCCTACCTGATCGGGTACCTCTTCGTGCTCGGCGTGCCGCTCGGCTCGATGGGGCTGATGATGGTGCACCACCTCTCCGGCGGCGGCTGGGGCGTGGTGATCCGGCGCATCTTCGAGGCGTCGAGCCGCACGCTCCCGCTGCTCGCGCTGTTCTTCGTGCCGCTGCTGTTCGGGATGCACTCGCTCTACCCGTGGACGGACGAGGCGCTGGTGGCGCACGACCACGCGCTGCAGGGCAAGTCGCTCTACCTGAACACGCCCTTCTTCATCGCGCGCGCGGTCGTCTACTTCGCGAGCTGGATCGGCCTCGCGGCGCTGCTGAACAAGTGGTCGCTGGACCAGGACAACGGCGACCGCACCGCGTCCCGCAAGATGCAGCTTCTCGCCGGCGGCGGTCTCGTGGTCTACGGCCTGACCATCACCTTCGCGGCGGTGGACTGGGTCATGTCGCTCGACCCGCACTGGTTCTCGACCATGATGGGCTTCCTGTTCATGGCGGGGCAGGGCCTCATCGGCCTGGCCTTCGTGGTCATCGTCGCCGCGGCGCTCGCGAAGCGGGCGCCGATGGACCACGTGTTCAAGGCCGTCCACTTCCACGACCTCGGCAAGCTGATGCTGGCCTTCGTGATGCTGTGGGCCTACCTGAACTTCTCGCAGTTCCTGATCATCTATTCGGGCAACCTCGCCGAGGAGGTGCCGTACTACGTGTGGCGTCTCCAGGGCGGCTGGCAGTACTTCGCGCTGCTGCTCGTGGCGCTGCACTTCGCGCTGCCGTTCTCGATGCTCCTCTCGCGCGACCTGAAGCGGAGCTCGAACCGGCTCATCGCGGTGGCGGTGCTCGTGATCGCGATGCGCCTGTTCGACTACATCTTCTTCGTGTCGCCGGAGTTCAGCACGGCCGGCGCGAACCTGCACGCCGCGCACGACGCGGAACATCTTCCCCACGTCTTCATCCACTGGCTGGACCTCGCCGTGCCGGTCGGCCTGGGCGGTATCTGGGTGGCGTTCTTCCTGCGCCAGCTCGCGAACCGTCCGCTGCTGCCGCTGCAGGAACCTGACCTGGCCAAGGCGCTTGCCGCCACGGGAGGGCACTGATGAGCGACCATCACGCCCCCGCGACGCCGGACGACGATTACACGCACACACCGCCCGGCGCCGGGTACGAGCACACCGACGCCCACTCCTGGACCATCGCCAAGGCGCTGTTCTGGCTGGCGGTGCTCGCGATCGGGACGCACCTGCTGATGTACGGCCTGTTCAAGGTGCTGCAGTGGCAGAACGAGGACACCGGCCCGCTGAACTACCCGCTGGCCGCCGCGCTGGGTCAGCGCCTGCCGCCCGAGCCGCGTCTCCAGACGAGTCCGACGAAGGACATCCGGCTGATGCGCGCCGAAGAGGACGCGCTGCTCTCGAGCTACGGCTGGGTCGACAAGGCCAACGGCGTCGTGCGCCTCCCGATCGAGGAGGGCATGCGGCTGGCGATCGAGCGCTCGCTGCGCGCCCGTCCGGACGTCCAGAACCCGGGCACGGTGTCGCTCGAGGACGCCGGCGCGATGCCGTCGGACGCCAGCGCGGGCCGCGTGATGGAGCGGCGGAGGCAGTAGTGATGCCGCGAGTGCTCATCCCGGCGGCGGTGGCGGCGCTGTTCGTGCTGGCGCTGCCGGCGTACGCGCAGCAGCAGCCCGGCCTCCCGGGTTCGCTCGAGACGCCCGGACAGGCGTCGAGCGTGGTGCCGAAGCAGCTCGAGGGCGTGTCCTTCCAGCAGCGCCTCGACACGCGCCTGCCGCTCGAGACCGCGTTCACGGACGAATCCGGACGCGCCGTGACGCTCGGTGACTACTTCGGGAAGAAGCCGGTCGTGCTCGCGTTCGTCTACTACCAGTGCCCGATGCTCTGCCTGCAGATCTTCAACGGCACCGCCAGCTCGCTGAAGGTGCTGCCGTTCGAGGCGGGGCGGGACTACGACGTCGTGTTCGTCAGCTTCGACCCGCGTGACACGCCGGAGGCCGCGCGGGCGAAGAAGGCGGCGCTCCTCGCGGATTACCACCAGACCGATCGCGCGGACGGCTGGCACTTCCTGACCGGCACCGAGGAGAACATCGCGGCGCTGACACGCGCGGCCGGCTTCTCGTATCGCTGGGACGAGCAGCGGCAGGAGTTCGCGCACGTGAGCGGCGTCCTGGTCGTGACGCCGGACGGCCGGCTCTCGCGCTACTTCTACGGCATCGAGTACTCCCCCCGGGAGCTCCGGATGGCGCTGGTGGAATCCGCGAAGGGCACGATCGGCAGCGCCGTCGACCAGCTCCTGCTCTACTGCTATCACTACGACCCCGCGTCCGGCCGGTACGGCGCGGTTCCCATGAACATCGTCCGTCTGGGAGGCGGAATGACCCTGCTCATCCTCGGCGGCTTCATCTGGGTGGCGTTGCGGAAGGAATCCGCAGAGGCGCACGCGTAACCATGTTCTCCGCACCCCCGCTCTTTCCGGAACAGGCGTCGACGATCGCCCCGCAGGTCGACGCGCTGTACTTCTTTCTCATCGCCGTCACGGTCTTCTTCTCGGGCATCATCGCTGTCGCGGTCGCGACGTTCGCCGTCAAGTACCGTCGCAAGAAGGACACCGACGTCGGCGAGCCGATCCACGGCTCCGTCGCCCTCGAGATCGTCTGGACGGTCATTCCGTTCCTGATCGCGATGGCCATCTTCGGCTGGTCGTCCGTCATCTACTTCAAGATCGTGCGCCCGCCGGCCGAGACGCTGGAGATCTACGCCGTCGGCAAACGGTGGATGTGGAAGTTCCAGCACATCGACGGCCAGCGCGAGATCAACGAGCTGCACCTGCCGGTCGGCCGCGCGGTCAAGCTGACGATGTCGTCCGAGGACGTGATCCACGACGTGTTCGTGCCGGCGTTCCGCGTCAAGGCCGACGCGATCCCCGGCCGCCTGACGTCCATCTGGTTCACGCCGACCAAGTCGGGCGAGTACCACCTCTTCTGCGCCGAGTACTGCGGCACGAAGCACTCGGGCATGATCGGCAAGGTGGTCGTGATGGAGCCGCAGGACTACCAGCAGTGGCTCGAGGGCGGGCCGAACGAAGGGACGCTCGCGTCGCGGGGCCAGAAGCTGTTCAAGGACCTCGCGTGCATCTCCTGCCACACCCCCGAGGGCAACGGCCGGGGCCCGTCACTCCACGGCGTCTTCGGCTCCGAGATCGCGCTCGCGAACGGCACGACCATCACCGCCGACGACAACTACATCCGCGAGTCGATCCTGACGCCTCAGGTGAAGCTCGTGGCCGGCTACCAGCCCCAGATGCCCACGTTCCAGGGGCTGGTCAACGAGGAGGGCGTGATGGCCCTGCTTGAGTACGTGAAATCCTTGCGAAAGACCGCGACGCCAGAGCCATGAC
>JBFXBH010000067.1:0-13717 GCA_050183355.1 Vicinamibacterales bacterium
TGCCCGACGCCGCGCTGCTGCACCTGCCCTCGCGCTGGCTGACCAGCGACGGGCTCGAATTTCACGGCCAGCTCAACTTCATGAAGGCCGGCCTCGTGCACGCGGACGCCGTGACGACCGTGAGCCCCCGGTACGCGCTCGAGATCGCGACGCCGGAGTTCGGCTGCGGCCTCGAAGGCGTGATCCGCACGCGGGCGTCGACGGTGACGGGCATCCTCAACGGCATCGATGACGCGCAGTGGAACCCGGCCACGGACACGGCCCTGGCGGCGCCGTTCGACGCCCGCAGCCTGGCCGGCAAGCTCGCGTGCCGTCGCGCGCTGCAGCAGGAACTGGGGCTCGACGTGGACGACTCGGCGCTGCTGATGTGCGTCGTGAGCCGCCTCACGTCCCAGAAGGGTCTCGACCTCGTGATCGCCGTCCTCGAGGCGCTGGTCCGGGCCGGCGTCCAGCTCGCGCTGCAGGGCACCGGTGACAGCGGGCTCGAAGCGGCGTTCCGGATGGCGACCGACGCCCATCCCGGCCGCGTGCAGGCCAGGCTGGAGTGGAACGAGGACCGCTCGCACCGGTTGATTGCCGGCGCCGATGTGATCGCCGTGCCGTCGCGGTTCGAGCCGTGCGGCCTCACGCAGATGTACGGACTCCGGTACGGCACGCTGCCGGTCGTGCGCCGCGTCGGCGGCCTCGCCGATACCGTCGTGGACTGCACGCCGGCTCACCTGTCCGACGGGACGGCCACCGGGTT
This sequence comes from Vicinamibacterales bacterium, assembly GCA_050183355.1. Taxonomy (GTDB): domain Bacteria; phylum Acidobacteriota; class Vicinamibacteria; order Vicinamibacterales; family UBA2999; genus CANKJK01. The sequence continues at coordinate 746 of JBFXBH010000067.1, forward strand.
CGTGTTCGACGCCGCCACGCCGGCGGCGTTCGAGCGCGCCGTCCGGCACGCACTGGACCTCCGGCAGGACGCCTCGTCGTGGTCCGCAACCATGCGCCGCGGCATGCGGACGCCACTCTCATGGGCCGAGCCGGCCCGCCACTATCTGGCACTCTACGAACGGCTCTGAGCCGCGGGAACCCTGTCCGCCCCTCGTAGCGGGCGGACACGATGGCACTCCGCGTGCCTCTTCCGTTATCGTGGGTGCGCCAGGCCGCCGGCGTCTGAGCGCGCCGCACCCATCCCTCCACCCAGCACAGGACACCACAACCGATGGTCCGACGCACTCCGATCGTTCCGATGCTCCGCCGCACCCGCCTGCCGTGGCTGATGGCCGCGAGCCTGCTCGTCGCAGCCGCCGACGCCTACGCCCAGCTTGCGCCGGCCGGCAGCGCGCGTCCGGCCGCCGCGCTTGCCGCACCCGACGCCCACCGCGACACGGGCCCCGACGCGGCGCAACCCGAGGACGCCGAGCCGGGCATCCCCGTCCCGAACTCCACGAAGCTGCGCGTCCGCGCCGCGTTCATGGCCGGCTACGGCAAGGACGGGGCGAACGCCACGCTGGGCTTCGAGAACCAGGGCCGCGTCGGCTACGCGATCGTCACACTGGAGGGACGGCCGCACGACCGCGTGTTCTACCGCGTGTCGATGAACCCGGTGAACGAGCGTGACCCGAAGCCCGGCTGCGGCGCGCCCGGCTACTTCTTCCCGAACGACCCGGCGTTCCTCTACGCCGGCGTCCCCGGCCCGAACGTGCCGTGCGATCCGAAGGACGGCCACCGGCGGGTGGACGCCTACCGCGGCATCGCGCTCGACGTCGTCCCCCAGCAGGGCGCGATCCGCGAGGCGTTTGTGGACCTCCGCGCCACGGACACGTTCTCCGTCCGGTTCGGACGGATGCTGCTGCCGCTCGGGCTCGACTGGCAGGAGGCCGGCTCGATGACGGCCAAGGACGCGGCGCGGATCCAGCGCATCAACGCCGAGACGAACTTCGGCCTGATGTTCGCCTACACCTGGCCCGTCGCCACCGGACGGACGCGGCCGCTCTTCGGCGCCACGCTGAGCGCCTTCCTCGGCGAAGGCAACCGCTGGTTCGACTACGACTACTTCTACTTCGAGGACGGCACGCTCGACGCCAACTCGGCCCTGAGCGCGCTGGCCTCGGCGTCGTTCGCGCCGGCCGACACGCTGGAGTTCCGCGCCGCCGTGAAGAAGGGCTTCACCGGCAGCAAGGTCGAGCGGCTGCCCAGCTACTGGGCGTCGAAACGCAACGACGATGCCGTGACCGCCAGCGTCGCCTACACGCCGATTCCGTATCTCCGACTGATGGGCGAATGGGCCCGGTACACCTGGGGTCCGACGGAGTCCTCGGCGGAACTGGTCGGCGTGAGCTGGGCGGACATCACCAAGCAGGGCTACTGGTTCAGCGCGCAGGGTCACTGGCCCCTGACGCCGGCGGCCACCGTCGGCGCCAGCGTGACCCGCGAGCAGGTGGATCGCGCCGACAGTCTGGTGCAGTACCTGGCCGCGAACGGACTCTACGGTGTGACGACGGGCAGAAAGGACGAGCTGACCGCCGTGCGCTTCCACCTGGATCTGTGGAAGCAGGTGCGCATCGGCTTCTACAAGACGTTCGACCGGAACCCCTTCCCGCAGATCTCCGGCATCCACCCCCTGGTCGGGCCCAACCACGACAGCCTCTTTTCCACGGAGAAGTACGGCCTCGTCGTCCGCCTGACGGTCGACTAACCGCCGTGAGGAGATAGCCGCGGCGCCCCACAGGAAATGCGGCGCGGAGCGCGACTGAAGTGTACGAGCCCAGGCGCACTTCTCATGCGCCCGCGGAGCGCGAGCACCGCATTTCCTGTGGGGCGCCGTGGCTATCTCAAGGACGGCGGGGCCGGGAGTCGTCGCAAGGTGGACCACCGGCAGTTGGAAGCCACGACCGCCGGAATCGGGCGGCGGTAGAATCTCTGCCGGGTCGCGTGCCCCGACGCACGCAGGGGAGAGATTGATGTTCCGTCAACTGATCGCAGGAAGTGCCATCGCCGCGGCGCTCGTCGCGGCCGGCTCGCTCGGCCTCACGGCGCAGGGTGGCGCCGCGCTCACCGGCACGGTGAGTTCAAGCCAGGAAGGCAAGATGGAGGGCGTGCTCGTCACGGCCCGCCTCGAGGGCGCCAACTACGACGTCACGGTCGTCAGCGACGCGCAGGGCAAGTACAGCATTCCGCACAGCCACCTCAAGGGCGCCGGCAAGGCCACCGTGAAGATCCGCGCCGTCGGCTTCGACCTCGCCAGCGCGAACACGGCCGAGATCGCCGCCGGCAAGACGGCCACCTTGGACCTCACGCTCGACAAGGCGAAGGACATCACGCGCCAGCTGACGTCGGCCGAGTGGCTGGACAGCATCCAGGGCACCGACGAACAGAAGTCGATGGTGCAGCGCCAGATCGAGAGCTGCACGTACTGCCACTCGATGGAGCGCATCGTGAAGTCGCGCCACACCGCCGAGCAGTTCATTCCCGTCATCAAGCGGATGTTCCGCTACTACCCGGACGGCACGATGGCCGGAACGGAGACCCCGCCCCGCGGCCGCGCCGCGTTCCATCCCAAGGAGAACTGGCAGCGGATCGACAAGAACGACAGCTGGGGCGTGGCGCCGGGCGTGAAGCAGGCCGACCTGGCCGCCTATCTGGCCTCCATCAACCTGAGCGGCGGCAAGAGCCTGCCGACCGCGTTCAAGACCGCGCCGCGGCCGAAGGGCAAGGCCACGAAGGTCATCGTGACGCAGTACGACATGCCGCGCCGTGACACGGTGCCGCACGACAGCGACGTCGACGCGCAGGGCAACGTCTGGTACACGGATCAGAGCGGCTACTTCGTCGGCCGGTTCGACCCGAAGACGGGCCAGTTCCAGGAGTGGCCGCTCCCGAAGCCGGACCCGGCCAAGCATCCGGTCGGCGGCGGCAGCGACGTCGAGGTCGACCACCTGGGCCGGCCGTGGTTCACGGTGACGCACGACAAGATTCCGGGTGAGTTCGGCATGATCGGCGTCTTCGACCCGAAGACCGGCATGTACGAGCACGTCGACATGGGCGAGCCGCGCTACTCGCAGTTCATCGCCAAGGGACCGAACAACACGCTCGTCCTCGGCGGCATCCAGTTCGACCCAGTCACGAAGAAGATCGTCAACAGGTTCGACTACATGAACGACCCGAAGAAGCCGGCCGGCATGCACTTCGGCTACGAGCCCGCGATGGACTCGAAGGGCAACTGGTACATCACGGACTTCGGCGGCAGCTACATCGTGCAGGTCATGGCCGGCACGAAGGAAGTGAAGTGGCACAAGACGCCCACCGCGTTCTCCGAGCCGCGCCGCGGCAAGATGGACGACCAGGACCGCTTCTGGTTCGCGGAGTACACCGCCGACAACATCGCAGTGTTCGACGTGAAGACGTCGAAGATCACCGAGTGGTCGTCCGGCATCAAGTGGGCGGGCACCTACACGGCCAGCACGCCGGACAGCAAGGGCCGCGTCTACGCCCCTGCCGGCGCGGCGGACCGGGTCTTCCGCCTCGACACCAAGACGAACGAGGTCATCGGCTACCTGATGCCGACCAATGACTTCGACGTCAAGCAGGCGACGATCGCGCCGGACAAGAAGACGCTGTGGATGGCCAACGTCCGCAACGCCCGGATCGTCAAGGTCGAGCCGCTCGACTAAGCGCTCGCGACACGCCGCTCGACTAGCCTTCTCGACGGGGCTCAGGGCAGGCCTTCGACGGACCCGACCCGCGGTCCAGGCTCGGCCCGGGGCTCCCGCAGACACACAAAGGGCCGGTCCGCCATGCGGCGGGCCGGCCCTTCGCTCGTACAGAGGCGGTTTGTCCCGGTTCCCGGGGTCGCCACAGGCGGCGTGGCCGGTTCGGCCAACCGGGGGCGGCGATCAGCTCGTCCTCGAGCGCGCGTGGAAGCTCCACCACGTCTCCGGCCGCGGGGCGCCGGCGGCGGGCGTCGTGCCTACGCCGGCCGGATGCGCCTGCAGCTTGGCCACACGAGCCGACCACGCCTGGTCCAGCGTCGCCTGGTCCGTCACCCGATTCAGCTCGACCGGATACACGCGACCGTTCAGCCGCAGGCGCGCCGGCTCGCCCGGCTCGACGTGGCTGGACCAGTACTTCCCCTCACAGGTCGAGCAGCTCAGAAACAACCGGCCGTCGGCCGTGGCCATGCACGTCACGTTGATGGCGTGCGGCAGGCCATTGGCCGAGATCTGAATCTGACAGGACGGCACGTCGTTGGCGAACTGCCAGTCCGTCACCGGCTCGTCGACCATCGTGCCAAGCAGATACGCCCCAGGCGTGCGGTCGCACGGGCATCGGCTCGTCCAGACGCCGGCGCCGGCCACGACGCCGACCACCAGCACGCCCGCCATCGCCAGCCACGTCTTCCTCGAAAACAGCCCCATCACCGACCTCCCGCCCGGCCCTCCCGGCCCGGCTGCGGCGCCATTCTAGTGGCCTGGAGCCGACGTGCGGTGACGGATCTTCCTGGCGCGGGTTGTTCCATCGGCGTAACTGATTTCCCTGAGAAGGGGCATAGAATCACTGCCGGGTGGCGTGCCCCGACGCACGCAAGGGAGAGTGTGATGGTTCGTCAACTGCTTGCAGGAACGGTTATGGCAGCCGCGTTCGCCGCGGCCGGCCCGTACGGCCTCTCGGCTCAGGGCGGCGCCGCGCTCACCGGCACGGTGAGTTCGAGCCAGGAAGGCAAGATGGAGGGCGTGCTCGTCACAGCCCGCCTCGATGGCGCCAACTACGACGTCACCGTCGTCAGCGACGCGCAGGGCAAGTACAGCATCCCGCGCACCCACCTCAAGGGCGCCGGCAAGGCGACGGTGAAGATCCGCGCCGTCGGGTTCGACCTCGCGAGCCCGAACACCGTCGACATCGCCGCCGGCAAGACCGCGACGCTCGACCTGACGCTCGGCAAGGCGAAGGACCTCAGCACGCAGCTCAACTCGGTCGAGTGGCTGATGAGCGTGCCCGGCACGGACGACCAGAAGGCCATGGTGCAGCGGCAGATTGAAAGCTGCACCTACTGCCACTCGATGGAGCGCATCGTGAAGTCGAAGCACACGGCCGAGCAGTTCGTGCCCGTCATCAATCGCATGTTCCGCTACTATCCGGACGGTTCTATGGCCGGCACCGAGCGTCCGCCGCGCGGGCGGGCGAAGTTCCACCCCAAGGACATGGCGGACATGTTCGAGAAGATGCCGTCCTGGGGATACGCGCCGGGCGTGAAGAAGACGGACCTCGCAGCCTACCTGGCCACGATCAACCAGAGCGGCGGCCGGGCGCTGCCGGCGGACCTGAAGACGCTGCCCCGCCCGAAGGGCAAGGCGACGAAGGTCATCATTACGCAGTACGACATGCCGCGCCGTGACACCGTGCCGCACGACAGCGATGTCGACGCGCAGGGCAACGTCTGGTACACGGACCAGAGCGACTTCTTCATCGGCAAGCTCGATCCGAAGACGGGCCAGTTCCAGGAGTGGCCGCTGCCCAAGCCGGAGCACCACACCGTCGGCGGCGGCAGCGACGTGCAGGTGGACGATCAGGGCCGTCCCTGGTTCACCGTCACGCACGACAAGATCCCCGGCGAGTTCGGCATGATCGGCGTCTTCGATCCGAAGACCGGCAAGTACGAGCACGTCGACCTCGGCGAAAAGCAGTACTCGCAGTTCATCGCCAAGGCGCCGAACGGTCACCTGGTGCTCGGCGGGCTCCGGATCGATCCGGTCGCGAAGAAGATCGTCGACAAGTTCGACTACATGAAGGCGCCGAACGACCCGGGCGGCACACACATGGGCTACGAGCCGGCGATGGACTCCAAGGGCAACTGGTACATCACCGACTTCGGGGCGAGCTACATGATCCAGATCGAGGCGAAGACGAAGAAGGTCAACTGGGTCAAGACGCCGACCGCGTTCTCCGAGCCGCGCCGCGGCAAGATGGACGACCAGGACCGCTTCTGGTTCGCCGAGTACACGGGCGACAACATCGCGATGCTCGACGGCAAGACGCTGAAGATCACCGAGTGGCCGACCGGCATCAAGTGGTCCGGGCCGTACACGGCGACGGTGCCCGATGCGAAGGGGCGCGTGTTCTCACCGGCCGGCGCGGCGGACCGTGTGTTCCGCCTCGACCCGAAGACCAACGAGGTGATCGGCTACCTGATGCCGGCGCAGGACTTCGACGTCAAGCAGGCGACGATCGACCCGACGGACAAGAAGACGGTGTGGATGGCGAACGTCCGCAACGCCCGGATCATCAAGCTCGAGTCTCTCGACTAGCCTTCGACTCGGACTCGCTCCGGACCGTCCTCGCTCAGGCCAAGGCCCCGTGGTCCTGAGCCTGTCAAAGGGCACGACATGAGGGGATCGGGCAGCCGCCCGGTCCCCTCTTTCCTTTTCCGGCCCCGGACACGTCCTCCGCCACGACAGTTTGGGACTTGCCCGCCCGTGCCACGGATGGGACACTCGCCGCCGATGCGGTGGCGCCTGCTCGCAATCGTGACCGTCCTGGCCGTCGTCGGAGGCGGTGCCCAGCGCCCGCCCGTGAAGCGGCCGGATCTCAGCGGCATCTGGCAGGCGCTGAACACGGCGAACTGGAACCTGGAAGGCCACGCCGCCGGGCCCGGGGTGCCCGCGCTCGGCGCGCTGACGGCCACGCCTCCCGGACGAAGCGTCGTCGAGGGCGGCACGATCCCGTATCGCCCCGAGGCGCTGGCGAGGCGACGCGCCAACTACGAGAACCGCTGGACCGCGGACCCGGAGGCGAAGTGCTTCTACCCCGGCGTGCCGCGCGCCACGTACATGCCGTATCCGTTCCAGATCATCCAGGGCACCAGCACGGTCCTGGTCGCCTACGAGTACGCGAGCGCCGTGCGCACCATCCACCTGGACAAGCCGCGGGAGGCGTTTGCCGAGTCGTGGATGGGCACGTCGTTCGGCATGTGGCAGGGCGACACGCTCGTCGTCGACGTCGTCGGCCTCGACGGCCAGACGTGGTTCGACCGCGCCGGCAACCACCACAGCGACGCGCTGCACGTCGTCGAGCGGTACCGGATGCTCGACGCGAACACGCTCTGGTACACCGCCACCATCGAGGACGCCGCCACGTTCACGCGCCCGTGGACGATCGCGATGCCGCTCTACCGCCGCCGCGAGCCGGGCGCGCAGTTGCTGGAGTTCAAGTGCGTCGAGTTCGCCGAAGAGATGCTGTACGGCCGGCTGCGGAAGGGCGTCGCACCGTGACCCGCCTGCTGCCCTCGATGCGCGCGCTCGCGTTCGGCTGCGCGATGGCGTGGCTGGGCACGGCCGTGCTCGGCCAGGCCGCGGCCCGGCCGTGGAAGACCCCGCGGACCGCGTGGGACGACCCGGACCTGCAGGGCTTCTGGACGAACATCGGCGAGAGCTTCACGCCGCTGGAACGGCCGGTCTCGATGGGTACGCGCACCGTCATCAACGACGCGGAGTGGCAGGAGCGCCTCGCGGCCTACAACCGGATGGCCAACGGGCGGAGCGAGGTCGCTCCCCCGTCGCGCCAGGCGTCCCGCATCATCGACCCGCCCAACGGCCGCTTTCCGCCGCTGACACCCGAGGGCGTGCGACGCGCCGCGGCGCTGAAGGCGGCGGAGGCCCGCATGGAGGGTCCCGAAGACGCGCCGCTGTATACGCGGTGCATGACCCGCGGCATCCTGACCATGCTGCCCACGTTCAGCAACCAGCACTACGAGATCGTCCAGTCGCCCGGGTGGGTCGCGATTCTCTACGAGCACGTGCGCGTCGTGCGGACGATCCCGCTCGACGGCCGCCCGCACGTGGACGACGCCATCCGCACGTGGATGGGCGACCCGCGCGGCCGCTGGGAGGGTGACACGCTCGTCGTCGAGACGACGAACTTCAGGGACGGCACGCTGGATGCCGGGTTCGTCGCCAGCGACGCGCTGCGGGTCGTCGAGCGCTTCCGGCGGACGTCGGCCAGCGGCATGGAGTGGCAGGCCACCCTCACCGACCCGACGATGTACACGGCACCCGTCACGGTGTCCCTGCCGCTGACGCGCGACCTCGAGACGGACCAGATCCTCGAATACGCCTGCCACGAGGGCAACGAGCGCATCCTGGAGATGAAACTGAGCACCGCGCGCTGGAAGGAGCGCGAGGCCCCGAAGGCGAAGTAGAGTGCATCCGATGCCCATCACCCGACTCTCCGCCGCCCTTGCCGCCCTGGCGGCCGCCACTGCCCTGGTGACGCTGACCGCGCAGACGCCCGCCGCGCCCGGCCGGCTCAACCAGGTCATCGAACGCTTCCAGCAGGGTCTCCCTTCGTTCAACAACGAGCACTGGCGCTACATCGCGATGGAGCACGCGCCGTGGGACACGAAGGAGGTCGTGCAGATCCTGAAGAGCCTCAAGCCCGAGGGGGCGGCCCGGCCGCGGCTGACGCCGATCATCCGCATGCCGCAGGAGGCGGACGACAACTTCAAGTGGGCCATCAAGCAGGCGCTCGACGTCGGCGTGATGGGCATCATCCTGCCGCACGTCACCAACGCGAAGGATGCGCTCGCGTTCGTCAAGGCCATGCGCTTTCCGCCGCAGCGCGGCGCGAAGCACCCGGAGCCGGCGGGCGTGCGCGGCTGGGGCCCGACGGGTGCGGTCCCCTACTGGGGCCTGAACAACCGGTCCTACACGCTGGAGCGCGCGGACGTGTGGCCGCTCAATCCCGACGGCGAGCTGCTGGCCATCGTCATGATCGAGTCGCGCGACGGGGTGGAGAACGTCGAGGAGATTCTCTCCGTGCCCGGCATCGGCGGCGCGCTCGTGGGTCCGAGCGACCTCAGCATGGACCTCGGCGTGGGGCCGGACCCGACCCACCCGGAAGTGGAAGCGATGACCGCGCAGGTGGCCCGCGTCTGCGTGGCGAAGAAGATGCTCTGCGGCACGTTCCAGTCACCGCCCGCCGACGTGAAGCGGCGCATCGAGCAGGGCTTCCGCCTGTTCACCGGCGGCGCCGGAAACTACCAGGGCTGACAGGGCCCGCACACTCTCGCCGAACCCTCCAAATGGAGCGCGCTGCCACGCATGCGGCGTTCATTCTGGCCCTCGCAAGCGCCGCCCCGGCGCAGACAGCCCAGGACGGGGCCGCGCGAGCGATCGACCTGCGTGGTCGTGTTGTGGCCGATGACTCCGGGAAACCACTCGCCCGCGCACGCGTCACGCTCTCGGGTCCCGCGTTCGGTGTGCCAGCCGTTCTGACCGACGCGGACGGGCGCTTTCTGCTCTCCTCTGCCCCCGGCGCCAGGAGCATCGTCGTGACGCGAACCGGCTACGCGCGTGTCGAGGTGGTGCCTGCACGCTCGGGTCCGCTCGAAGTACGGCTCGTTCGCGGTGCGACGGTGTCGGGACGCGTCGTGGATGACAGGGGTGAACCAGTCATTGCCGCCCGAGTGACGGCCGAGGGATCGCCAAAGCCAGCGGGGGCTGCCTCGCTCGCAGCCGCGCTGACCGATGATCGCGGTGAGTATCGCCTCTATGGTCTGCCTCCGGGGGCCCTGAAGTTGCACGTGGTCACGACGGGGGCGGCACCCGCCACGCAAGGCTCGGGAGACACCCTGCTTCGTGGTCCCAGCCGTTACACCACGTACTACCCGGGGGTTCGGACGTATGAGGAAGGCGCCGAGCTTGTGGTTCGCCCGGGCGAGGACCGCCGCCGCATCGACTTCCAGGTGTTGTGGCGCGAATCCGGGGATCACCAGTTCAGCGCAGGTTCCTTCTTCGGCCTTTGGTACAGGCCCGCACAGGCGCCGCAACCGAACGACCTGTCGCGCGCGGCTATTCGCGGGCGGGTACTCGGAGCGGATGGCCTGGGGCTGTCGTCCGCAGAGGTCGCGCTTGTGGCGCCGCGCGCAGGTGTGACGCGCGTGACAAGCAGCGACGCCCGAGGCTACTACGCGTTCACGGTTCTCCCACCCGCGCGCTATCAGCTCAACGCCTCGAAGGCGGGCTATTTCCCGGCGTGGTCACCCAGCCCGGACTCACGCCCACTGACGGTGGACATCGCGCGTGACGAAGAGCGCGACGGCACAGACCTGAGGCTCATGCCGTGGGGCGTGGTAAGCGGCCGCATCGTGGATGAGGACGGCGAGCCTGTCGCGGACGTACGCGTACAGGCTGGGCAGGTCCGCTATGAGGCTGGTCGCCGTCAGCTCGCCTTCGGCTCCGCCGGGGCCCTGTCCGATGAGACCGGTGTGTATCGGCTGTTCGGATTGCAGCCCGGCGCGTACATCATCAGCGCGTCCGCCGCGGGCCTTGGAACGGGGGATCTGCCAGGCTATGGGCGTGCCTACTTTCCGAGTGGTTTGTCGCCACGCGATGCAGTCGTCGTCACTGTCGGTTCGTCTGAGGTGGTCGGAATCGACGTCTCACTCTCACGGGCGCCGACGTTTCGTGTCGCGGGTCAGGTGTTTGATCCCGCGGGTGCCGGGGGGCATTCGGGAAGTCTCCAGTTGGTCCCGAGCGTGCGCAATGCCGGCGTCGCCGACGTAAGACTGGGGGCACGCATCCAGAGTGATGGGACCTTTGAGTTCCCGAACGTGCCGCAGGGGCAGTACGTTGTGCAGGCGTATCGAGGGCGCGTGAACCGTTCGACCGACGGTGCGTTCGCCTCGGTTGCGGTGGCCGTCGTCGATCGCGACGTCACGGGCCTACGCGTGCAGACGTTTGCGGGGTCGGGGATTGCGGGCAGAGTCATCGCCGACGCGTTCGACGGAGCGGCCGGGCCGGATTTCACGCGCATCGAGGTCGTTCCCCTGACGGCAGACACCGATCAGTCTCCGCCCGGCAACCCGCCGGCTTCGAACGTCACAGCCGACGGCCGTTTCGCGTTGGCCGGGCTTCACGGCCTCCGACGGCTCGCCGTGCGGCAACTACCTGCCGGATGGGCCCTCAAGGCGGTTCGGGTAGCCGGAGTCGACGTGACGGATCGCCCCCTCCCGACTGGTGCCGGCCAGCGGTCCTTCGAGGACGTGGAGGTCTTGTTGACGAATCGGGTGAGCCGGATCATCGGCAACGTGGTCGGCGACTCCGGCAGGTCAACCGCAGACGCCCCTGTGCTGGTGTTTTCCACGGATCGCGACCGCTGGTACGACGGCTCCCGCTTTCTGGCGCGCGCCGTCTCGGACGACACCGGAGCGTTCACCGTGACCGGTCTTCCCTTCGGCACGTACTACGTGGTGGCTGCACAGTGGCCGACTGACAGCGCTGACGCATGGCAGGACCCCGCATTCCTGGAGTCGCTCGTACTGCGCAGCACGACGGTCACCGTGGCCGAGGGCGAGTCCAGAGCCGTCAGGCTTCAGTCGTCGCCCTGAGCGCGCAGCCCGGCGTCAGTTCGCGGGCTTCGTCTCGCGCGCCTTCGACTCGGCTTCTTCCTTCAGCAGGCGAAGCGCATTCGCCGCTTCGTTGCCGTAGGTCCCTCGGATGAGGCCGGTATCCTCCGGTACGGGCAGGCCCTTCTCCGTCATCAGCTTCCGCAGCAGCGCCGCTGCCGCGACCTGTCGGAAGAAGATGCCGCCGTTCACGATGCCGTCCGCGATGTGCACCGGCATCCAGCCTTCCTTGTTCAGGCCGAGGTCCGTCCGATCACGGCTCGCGTCGTAGGTCTTCACGTCCAGCTTCGCACCGGCATCCACCAGCATCTGGATCACGGCCAGGTTGCCGCGGTAGGCCGCGCCGTGCAGCGGCGCCCAGCCGCGCTTGTCGCCCTGGTTGACGTCCACCTTGCCGGTCGCCAGCAGCAGGCGCACGGCGGCGGGGGCGTCGTCGTCCATGCCATCCTCGTTCGGCGAACGGATGCCGTTGCCGGCGGCCGCCATGAACGGCGTCATGCCGTCGGCGCTCGCGGCATTCACGTCCGCGCCGCGGTCGATGAACAGCTGCATCAGCTCCGCGTCGCAGACGCGCGCCGCCATCAGCAGCGGCGTCGCGCCAATCCGGCTCACGTAGGACGCGTAGCGGTAGCCGTCCTGGAACTCGCGCGTCGCGCGGGCGTTCACGTCCGCGCCCTTGTCGAGCAGGCGCCGCGCCAGCTCGACGCCGGACAGGTTGCCCGTCATGCGGGGGCCCGTCGTCCAGCCGAGGTTGGTGCGCGTCTTCCCCACCTCCGACCGGGCGCGCGCGAGCTGATGCAGCGCCGTCCAGCCATTCCCGGCGGCATTCGGGTCGGCGCCGCGCTCGAGCAGATACGCCGCCACTTCGTAGTGGCCGTTGGCCACGGCGATGGTCATCACCGGCGTGGGCGGCTGGTTCGGGTGGACCACGGCCGAGTCGTTCACGTTCGCGCCGGCATCGAGCAGCGCCTTGACGGCGGCGAGGTGCCCGCGCCGCGCCGCGAACGTCAGCGCCGTGAACGCGCCGTAGTGGGGATCCTGTGCCGCGACCTTCCGCGTCACGGCCTGCGCGCTGTTCCGCGTGGCGGGGCCGGGCGGCATCGCACTGCCCTTCGGCTTGGGCGGCGTGAACGACCGCGCCGTCAGGCTCGCACCGGCCTGCGTGAGCGCCGTGATGGCGTCGGCGTTCCCGTGAATGGCCGCCCACATCAGCGCGGTCTGCCCGCGCAGCGACTCGGTCGCGTCGAGCTTCGCCCCGCGCGCCAGCAGCAGACGAATCACATCCGCCTTCCCGGAGCGCGCGGCCGTCATCAGCGCTGTCTCGCCGCCGGGCAGCGCCGTGTTCGCATCGGCACCGGCCTTCAGCAGCCGGTCCACCACGGCCGCGCTGCCGTTCTCGACGGCGAGCGAGAGCGGCGTCACGCCGTACCGGTTGACCGCCCGGGCGTCCGCGCCGGCCGCGAGGAGCGCATCAACGACGGC
>JBFXBH010000068.1:0-13614 GCA_050183355.1 Vicinamibacterales bacterium
CCTCGGCGAAGCGATAGCCGACCCACGGTTCGGTCAGGATGTATCGCGGAGCCGTCGGGACGGGTTCCAGCTTCTTCCGGAGTGAGCCGACGAGCACGCGCAGGTGCTCCGGCTGGTCGACCGCGTGCGGGCCCCAGATGGCCTTGATGATGGTGCGGTGCGTCAGCACACGCCCCGGATGCTGCGCCAGGAAGATGAGCAGCTCGAACTCCTTCGGCGTCAGCCGGACCTCGACGCCGCTTCTGACGACGCGGAACCGCTCCCGGTCGATCACGATCTCGCCCCGCACGATGGGTTCCGGGGACGGAGACGGACTGTCGGTCCGCCGCAGCGCGACCCGGATGCGCGCCAGCAACTCGTCGGTGCCGAACGGCTTCGTCACGTAGTCGTCCGCGCCGAGGTCGAGCGCGCGGACCTTGTCGCGTTCGCCACCCCGGGCTGAGAGAATCAGGATCGGTGTGTTCTGGCTCTCGCGGATGCGCCGGCAGACCTCGACGCCGTCGATGTCCGGCAGACCGAGATCCAGAACCACGAGGTCGGGCTTCTCGCGCGCGACCGCTTCGAGGGCCGCGTGCCCGCTCATGGCCGTGTGGACCTCGTAGCCGTGGGACCTGAGGAGGGGCGCGAGCGTGGCCAGGATGTTCGACTCGTCGTCGACGACGAGGATCCGTGCGGCCATGTCTAGGCGCTCGCGCGAACGGCCCGGGTCCGGCCGGGGATCACGATGGTGAACCGCGCGCCGGCGCCGGGCACGTTCTCGGCCCAGACGCGCCCGCCCGCGGCCGTCAGGAGCCCGCGTGTGATGGCGAGCCCCATCCCGGTGCCGGGCACGATCTGGCGCGCCGTCCGGCCCCGATAGAACCGTTCGAACAGGTGCTCCAGTTCGTCCGGATCGAGCCCGGGTCCCTGGTCCGACACCGCGACCTGGAGCCCGTCCGGCCTGGCACGCGCCTCGACGCTGATCTCGCGGCTCGGCGGCGAGTACTGCGCGGCGTTCTCCAGCAGGTGGGACAGGGCGACCGACGCGACGCGCGGGTCGACCTCGACCTCGGTCTGCTCGTCCGCTTCGACGCGGAGGGCGTGTCCGCCCAGGGCGTGCCTGACCTGGGCCGACGCCGCGTCGACGACATCGGCCGGCGTGACCCACTGCGGCTCGAAGTGGATGGCCGCCGCGTCGATCCGGGCCATGTCGAGGATGTCCTGGAACAGGCGCGTCAGGCGATCCAGCTCCACCAGGGCGGCACCGGCCTGTCCCTCCCGGTCGCCGGCGGGGAGGTCGCCCCGGAGGTTTTCCACGGCGACGCGGATCGCCGTCAACGGCGTGCGCAGGTCGTGACTGAGCGATGCGAGCAGCGTGGCGGCCAGCTCCGCCTTCTGCCGGACGAGGTCGGCCGCTTCGCGGTCGGACAGAAACTGCGCGCGCTCGATGGCGATGGCCACCACGCCGGCCACCGCGTCCAGCGCGCCGAGGTCGAGCGCGGGGGCGACCGCCGCGAGCAGGCCCACGGCGTTCGTGCCGTTGCGCAGCGGCACGATCAGCGTCCCACCCTGCTCGTCACCGACGCGCACGTGGCCGCCGTAGGCGCGCTGGCGGGCGTCGAACTCCAACGTGCCACGCGCCCGGGCGAGCGCCGTGTCCAGCGTCGCGGTGTCGAGGGTGACATCCTGGCCACCGCCCTGATAGACGTGCCAGCCGTGCTCGCCCGGCAGGCAGATGGCGACGCCCGACAGTTCGAAACGCCGGGCCACGTGCCGGGCCAGCGCGTCGATCGCCCCGGTCGTCTCGGTGGTCAGCAGGACGTCACGCGTCAGATCAAACAGGCGTGTCACTTCGTTCCGCCGCGCGATCGCGTCGCGGGCGCGGGCCTGCACCGTTGCGGAGAGATTGCTCGCGATCACCGCGACCACGAGAAAGGCGAACAGTGCGATCCAGTTCTGCGGGTCGGCGATCGTGAAGGTGCCGACCGGAGGGATGAAGAAGAAGTTCAGCAGCAGCGTCGCGATGACCGCGATGACGATGGCCACCCAGAGCCGTCCCAGCGTGGCCGTCGCGAGCACGACCAGCAGCAGTGCCAGCGAGACCGTCGTCGGGCTGACGCCCGCAAACCACCGCAGCAGCAGACCCGTTGCCGCCGTGGCGAACGTCCCGCCGGCGAGGACCGCGATGTCCCGAGTTCGAATGCCGCCGCGCATGTCCGTGCCCCCGGCGTCATTGTGGCATTCCGCGCGGACGTCCAGACGGTCGCGCCGTCTTCTTTATGGACTCTTTATGCCTTTCTGACCCGGAACGCCTGAGCTCCCGAGGTCGACGCGTCCGATTGCGCGGCGAGGAGCCAGGACGACATTCGCGCATGCTATGTTCTGAATGCCGTGAGCACGACGAACGTCCTCGGGGTCGGGTCGCTGAGCGCCCTCGTGCTCGTCGCGGCCGCGAGCTGCGGCGGGAGTCTCGAGACGTCGCTGGAGCGCCTGTCCGAGGCCCAGCGCCTCTCGTCGGACCTTCTGGTGCAGTTCAGCAAATCGAACGACGCCGGCAACCGGGCCGTGATGGCGGAGGCCGACGACGCGACCGCGGCGTTCGTTCGTGAGGCCGAGAGCGCGGCGCAGACCGTTCAGCAACAGGCCGATGCGCTGGGCGCGACGCTCGGCGCGCTCGGCTATTCAGCGGAGTCGGGGCTCCTCGACGAGTTTCGGACACGATTCGCCACGTATCGCGCGCTGGACCAGACGATTCTCGACCTGGCCGTCGAACACACCAATCTGAAGGCACAGCGGCTGTCCTTTGGTCCGGCCCAGCAGGCGGTCGAGGCCTTCGACACGGCGCTGGACGGTGTCACGGCGGCGGCGGGGAACGACGCCTGGCAGGCGCGGGCCCTCGCCGCCACCGCGCTCGCCGCGGTGCGTGAAGTTCAGGTGCTGCAGGCGCCGCACATCGCCGAGGCCGAAGACGCCGCGATGGACCGTCTCGAGGCCCGGATGCGCGCCGCGGAGTCCGAGGCGCGGGCGGCACTCGGAACACTCGGCGGTGTGCTGCCGCCCGATGCGCGCCGGCCGTTCACCGAGGCCGAGGCGGCGCTGAATCGATTCATGACGGTGCAGACGGAGCTCATCACGCTCTCCCGGCGTAACAGCGACGTCCGCTCGCTGGCGCTGTCGCTCGGCCAGCGGCGACAGATGGCCGCGGCGTGCGAGGAGACGCTGCGCGCGTTGCAGGGCACGCTGGTCAACCGCAGCCTTGGCGGCAGCCGATAGCGCCACCGGAGACCCTTTCGCGTAAGCTGACCGCATGCACGGTGACGAGCGTGATCTCCCGAAGTCGGCACCCGTCATCGACTGTGCCGCCTATGCCGACGGGCGCCGGATCGCCGACCTGACGGTCGACCAGCTTCACGGCACCCTCGCCACACCGGGGCAGTTCGTGTGGCTCGGACTCTACGAGCCTGACCTCGCGCTGCTGCGCCGGCTCCAGGCCCAGCTGGGCTTCCACGAACTCGCCGTCGAGGATGCCGTCAACGCCCACCAGCGGCCGAAGCTCGAGCTGTACGGCGAGCTGCTGTTTGTCGTGCTGCGCACGGCGCAGCGGGAGAAGGGGTCGCTGGAGTTTGCTGAGACCCATCTCTTTGTCGGCCCGAACTACGTCGTCACGGTCCGGCACGGCTCGTTGCGGTCGCACGTCGGCCTCCGTCAGCGCTGCGAGGCGAGGCCGCAGTCGCTGGCCCAGGGCCCGGGGTTCGTCCTCTACGCGATCATGGACTTCGTCGTCGATCAGTATCTTCCGCTCGTCGAAGGCCTCGAAGCGGAGGTGGAGGATCTGGAGGGTCGCCTCTTCGACGACGAGCCTGACGTCGGGGTGACGCAGCAGGTCTACCACCTCAAGCGGGACCTCGTCGCGCTGCGGCGCGCGCTGTCACCGCTGGTCGACATCTGCAATCGCCTCATGCAGTTCACTCTCCCGCAGGTGCCGGAGCAGACGAAGCCGTACTTTCGCGACGTCTACGACCACGTCATCCGGCTGAACGAGTCGATCGATACGCAGCGCGAGCTGCTCTCGGCGTCGCTCGAGGCGCACATGTCGGCCACGGCGGCCGCGCAGAACGAACACATGAAGCGCATCACCGCGTGGGCGGCGATGATCGCCGTGCCGACGATGATCGCCGGCATCTACGGCATGAACTTCACGAACATGCCGGAACTGCGCTGGGATTACGGCTACTACGCGTCTCTCGCCGTGATGGCGGTCGCGTCGCTGGCGCTCTTCCTGGGCTTCCGGCGCTCCGGCTGGCTGTAGGTCAGAGGCCCCGGGCCATGCGCTGAAGGAACGGCGTGACGAGCCGAACCTGGCGACCCTGTTCGACGATCAGGTCGTCGTCCACCTCCCTGGCGCTGACGTGGGCGTGGAGTGGCGTGTCCGTCCTGAAGTAGTGTCGATAGGCGCCCACCCAATCGCTGGCGATCGCGTGCTGCGCCTCGCGCAGCGGCAGACTGCCACCGCAGACCTGGCGCGCCAGGAATGCCTCGAGCGCATCCTTGACGCGGGCGTTCCAGACGGGCGCGTGGTACGGCTGGGGCCAGAGGTTGGCGAGCTCCGCCGTGCCTCCGAGTTCGCGGGTGATCAGCGCGTCGAGCTCATACGTGTCCGCCGGGACGCGCTCCATGCCGTACGCCGCGAGGACCTGGCGTCGCACACGGTCGGGAACCACGCGTGAGGTCCGGGCACCCGCGCAGAGTTCGGCGGCCGTCAGGTCAGATACGGCGCCGGGCGTCAGGTGCGCAACGGGCAACGGGCCTGCCGCGGGGGCGCCCGGTCGGGTGCGACCCGGCTGGCCTCCGACCGCAATCCAGATCGCGACGGCGACGACGGCGGCCGCGGCGGCGAGTGCGAGCGGTCCATGTGCCGGGCCGACGCGGGGGCCGGCGGCGTCCGACGCCGCGGTCAGGGCTCGTTCGAGCCGCAGCCGTGCGTCGGTGGCGACCCCATGTGCGGGACCGTCTGCCGCCGTGAAG
Source organism: Vicinamibacterales bacterium (assembly GCA_050183355.1). Lineage (GTDB taxonomy): Bacteria > Acidobacteriota > Vicinamibacteria > Vicinamibacterales > UBA2999 > CANKJK01. The sequence continues at coordinate 5,005 of JBFXBH010000068.1, forward strand.
GCGAGAAGCGCACCGGCGGCCTCCGCCGCGAGCACCTCGCGTCGCCGCTGGCAGTCACGACAGGCCGTGAGGTGGCGCTCGACACGACGCTCCCGCCAGGCGGGCAGCGCCCGCTCCGCGGACAGCATCAATACGTGATCCGGCGGATGCTGCGGCCAGCGCACGACGCTCACTCCTGCACCGCCGTCAGGCGACGCGTGGCCCGCGCGACCGCCTTGGCAACGGCTCCGAGCGACATCCCCAGGGCGGCGGCGATCTCGCGATACGTGACGCCTTCCGCGCGCATCCAGAGACACTGACGGTCCCGGGCGGGCAGCGCCTGCAGCACGGCCTGGAGGCGCTGCTGGCGCTGGTGCGCCACGGCGGAGGACTCCGGGTCGTCAGACGGGTCCGGGCGGTCGAGACCCCACCCGTCCATGGGGGACTCCCGGTGCAGCCGCCGGGCAGCGCGGGCGCGCTGCTTCAACGCCTGCCGGTAGCAGACCTGCACGAGCCATCCCCGGAGGTTCTCCGTGCCGCCGCCCCTGGAGAGATGCCGGAACAGGGCGAGGAACGCCTCCTGCACCACGTCGTCCGCGGATTCCGGCGAAAGCCCGCAGGCGCGGACGTAGCGATACAGCCCGGGCGCACACGTGTCAAAGAGCTGGAGCACCTGGGCCTGCACCGCCCGGGCGCATGGCGCGCGACGGACGTCGGCGTCTGGCGTGAGCGGAAGGTCGAACGTCGACGGTGTGGAGCGCGGCATCGGAGGGACCGCTGCATTGTAGCGGGGGCCGTGGGACGGCCGAGGGTGTCACGTCGGCAGAAAATAATCAGTGAACAGAATCGGGTCGCCGGGAATATTCCCAGTGATGCCCAACTCGCCGCTCGCGGCCCGGATCGTCGCCGGGTGCGCCATCCTCTTCGCACCGGTCGTGCTCGTCGCGCAGGTCTCCCAGAATCAGACGCCCACCGGGGACCCTCCGGCGCCGGTCCGCGTGGAGGAGTCCGTTGTCGTCGTCGGTACGACGCCCCTTCCGGGCACGGATGTGCCAATCTCGCAGGTGCCCGGACCCGTGCAGACGGCGACAGACGGCGCCATCGCCGCCAGCGGCGCGCTGGACCTCTCGGACTTCCTGAACCGGCAGCTCAACGGCGTGCATCTCAACGAGATGCAGAACAACCCGTTCCAGCCGGACGTGAACTACCGCGGCTACACCGCCTCGCCCCTGCTCGGCACGCCGCAGGGCATCTCGGTCTATCTCGATGGTGTCCGGCTCAATCAGCCATTCGGCGAGGTTGTGAGCTGGGACCTGATTCCACGGATTGCGATCGGCACGACGACGCTGATGCCGGGGTCGAACCCGCTGTTCGGCCTGAACACACTGGGCGGTGCGCTGTCCGTGCAGACCAAGGATGGCCGCAGGAATCCCGGCACGACGGTGCAGGCGACCTACGGCAGCAACGTGCGTCGTGCGCTGGAGTTCGAGCACGGGGGGCAGCGGGCGTCCGGCGGCCTGCACTGGTATCTGGCGGGCACGGCGTTCGGCGAGGACGGCTGGCGCGATGCCTCGCCGACCGACGTCCGTCAGGTCTTCGGCAAGGTCGGCAAGAGCACGGGGCGCTCGGAGATTGCGGTCTCACTCGGGCACTCGGACAACGGCATGACCGGCAACGGGCTGCAGGAGTTCCGGCTGCTCGCCCGGGACTACGCCAGCATCCATACGAAGCCCGACACGACGGACAACCGGTCCACGCTGCTGAATGCCTCGGGCCAGCACGCCTGGACGGAGCGGCTGTCCTTGCAGGGTAACGCCTACTACCGCGACATCCGCACACGCACGCTGAACGGCGACATCAACGAAGAGTCGCTGGACCAGTCGCTCTACCAGCCCGGTGCGGAGGAGCGCGCCGCGCTGGCGGCCGCCGGCTACGGCGCGATCCCGGCGAGCGGCCTGGACGCGACCAACACCCCGTTTCCGTTCCTGCGCTGCGTCGGCAACGTCCTGCTCAACGACGAGCCGGCGGAAAAGTGCAACGGCCTGATTGGTCGCGGGCGCACGCAGCAGCACAACGGCGGGTTCTCGGGGCAGGTCACGCACAAGGGCGCGTTCGGGCTGCCTTCGAACCGGCTGACGGTCGGCCTCGCCTTCGATGCCAGCACAGCCGACTTCGCGCAGTCGACGGAGCTGGGCTATCTCAACGCCGACCGCAGCGTCACGGGCACGGGCGCCTTCGGCGACGGCGTCTCGGGCGGCACCGAGGACGGCGAGCCGTTCGACACGCGCGTCGACCTGCATGGCGTCACGCGGACGTTCAGCGTGTTCGCCACCGACATCGTGCCCGTGGGTCCGAAGGCGCACGTCACGCTGTCCGGCCGGTTCAATCGCACGCGCGTGCGGAATCGTGACCGTCTCCTGCCGGACGGAGGTCCGGCGTCGCTCAACGGCGACCACGTGTTCACCCGGTTCAACCCGGCGGCCGGCGTCACGGTCGACGTCACGCCGGCAGTGAATCTCTACGCGGGGTACGCGGAGGGGAGCCGCGCGGCGACCTCGATCGAGCTGGGGTGTGCCAACCCGGAGCAGCCGTGCAAGCTGCCGAACGCAATGGCCGGCGACCCGCCGCTCGATCAGGTCGTGACGCGGACGGTGGAGGCGGGGCTGCGCGGGGCGCGCGGACGGCTCTCGTGGCACGGCGGCGTGTTCCACGCCCGGAACAACGACGACATCCTCTTCGTGGCTTCCGAGCAGACGGGCTTCGGCTACTTCCGCAACGTCGACCGCACGCGCCGGCAGGGCGCGGAAGCCGGAGCCCGCGTGCGGGCCGGCCGGGCCGGCCTCGGCGTGGAGTACACGTTTCTGAGTGCCACGTTCCAGAGCGAGGAAGCCGTCAACGGCGAGAGCAACAGCGCGAACGATGAGGCGCTGGACGGGGAACCGGGGCTCGAAGGGTCGATCGAGGTCGAACCGGGCAACCAGATTCCGCTGATTCCGCGCCACCTCCTGAAGGTCTTCGCCGATGTGCAGGTGCACCGGCGGGTCGACCTGCACCTGAACGTGATCGGCACGGGGCCGTCGTTCGCGCGCGGCAACGAGAACAACGCGCACGAGGCCGCGCCGCCGCACTACGTCGGGGACGGAACCGCCGACGGGTACGCCGTCGTGAACCTCGGCGTGCGTGTCGGCCTGGCCAGCCGGCTGGACGCGATCGCCCAGTTCAACAACCTGTTCGACCGACGGTATGTGACCGCCGCGCAGCTCGGCCCGATCGGCTTCACCGAGTCCGGCCGTTTCATCGCGAGACCGCTGCCCGCCATCAACGGCGAGTTCCCCGTCACGCGCTCGACGTTCGTCGCGCCCGGGGCTCCGCTCCGTGCGTGGATCGGCCTGCGGGCGCGTTTCTAGCACGAGCCCCCCGAGGGGGGACAGCCCGCCCGGCCGGCTCCGGCGTTACCATCTGGCGTCCAGGCAGTCGCCACATGGGGGTCGAACAATGAACAGGATGAAGGGGCTGAAGATCGGCGCGGCCGTGGTGGTCGCGGTTGTCGCGGTGGGCCTGCTCGTCGTGCGCATCGTGGGGCCGGAGCCGGCCAACGTCCCTGGCGGCGTGGTCATCTCGCACGGCCTGAACTACTTCGTCCGCCCCGGCCTGTGGCAACGAGGGGAAGTCGTGAGGACGCCGGTCCAGGACTGGTCGTTCGTCCGCAAGTTCCCGTCAGTGGTGCTGGAGACCCGTTCGCCGTACTTCATCCCGCACGCCGTCCGTGTCGGGGCGATTGCGAAAGGGGATCGGCTCTACATCACCAACGCGCAGTACCGGATGGACAAGTCGTACCCGGACCGGCTGTGGACGTCGAACGTGTTTCGCGACCCGCGCGTCAGGCTGAAGATCGGAGACAAGCTGTACGAGATGACGCTGGTCCTGGTGACGGACCGCGCGGAGGGCGAGGCGATCTTCGGACGCAATCCCGAGTACTGGACCGACGAGGATGGCCAGGAACGCCAGATCGGCTATCAGCATGTCTATCGCGCGTTCCAGCGAAACATCACCGAGTACGGGAAGCCGACGCTGCCGCGGGATCTGACGGGGCTGCCCGGCGGTCGCCTGCCGGACGGTCGGCTCTCCAAGCGAGCCCAGAAGGCCGCGGAGGAACGGGCGGCGGCACGGGCGGCGGCGCAGGCCGCCGGGCAGGCGCCTGCAGGCGCACAGCCGGCAGCGTCGCAGCCGTAACCCGGCGGTCGCGCTCTCTCGCTACTCCGGCATCTCCCAGGACGGCGTGTCGCGGGCCAGGGCCCTGCACGGTCCGAGGACGGTCATCAGCACGACGGCGCGCGCGAGGTCGGTGCGCTCGACCCGCGTGAAGGCGGCCGGCCTGGCCTGTCGCGGTGCGCGCGCCACCGTGCGCGTGGCCGGCGTGGGCAGCGCCGTCGCCGCCGGCTTCGCGCGCGGCGCGGCCGGGGTGTCCTGCACGCGTGCTTCCGGGGTCGCGGCGGCGGGCGCGGGGCGTGCCGGAACCCGGGCAGCCTTCCGTGTCCGGCGGTCCGGCTCCGGTGGTCGGCCTCGCGGCGCAGGTGGCGCGTCCGCGGTCACCGGCGGCCGGCGCAGGCGCTCCAGCAACCGCTCGAGCAGCGGCAGGCCGACGATCAGCAGCAGGACCAGCAGGCCTTCGGGCGTCATCGGTCGCTACCGGATCGGCGGCTTGGCCGGCCCGCCCTCGCCCTGACCCGCGATCGACTCGCGCATCGAGGAGTCCGCCTGGATGTTCTTCATGCGGTAGTAGTCCATCACGCCGAGCGAGCCGTTCCGGAACGCTTCGGCCATGGCCTTCGGCACCTCGGCTTCCGCCTCGACGACACGGGCGCGCATTTCCTGCTCGTGCGCGACGGCCATCGCGCGCCGCTCCTCCGCCTTGGCCTGCGCGATCTGCTTGTCGGCGTTGGCCTGGTCGATCTGGAGCTTCGCGCCGATGTTCTCGCCGACGTCGACGTCCGCGATGTCGATCGAGAGGATCTCGAACGCTGTGCCGGCGTCGAGGCCGCGGGACAGCACGTTCTTCGAGATGTGGTCCGGATTCTCCAGCACGTCCTTGTGCGTGGCCGCCGAGCCGATGGTGCTGACCATGCCCTCGCCGACGCGGGCGATGATCGTCTCCTCGCCGGCGCCGCCCACCAGGCGGTCCAGGTTCGTGCGGACGGTGACGCGCGAGACGGCGATGAGCTGGATCCCGTCCTTGGCGACCGCGGCGATGCGCGCGGTTTCGATGACCTTCGGGATGACCGACATCTTGACCGCTTCGAGCACGTCGCGGCCCGCGAGGTCGATGGCCGCCGCGCGCTTGAACGGCATCGCGATGTTGGCCTTGTCCGCGGAGATCAGCGCGTTGACGACACGTACCACGTTGCCGCCCGCCAGGTAGTGCGCCTCCAGGTCGTTGACGGTCACGCCGTCCAGCCCGGCCTTCACGGCGCTGATCCGCGCGTTGACGACGACCGCCGGCGGCACGCGACGCAGGCGCATGCCGATCAGTGTGAACAGCTCCACGTAGGCGCCCGATGACCAGGCCGCGATCCACAGCGGCACCGGCACGAAGTAGAGGAGGAAGACGAGCGCCAGGACCGCCGCCAGCAGAAGGGTGATCGCGCCCATGGCGCCCGGGTCGAGTTCAGTCATGCGGGGACTCCGTTCCTGTGTGCGTGAGGGGGCGGACGACGACGCGGTTGCCGTCCACGCGGGTGACGGCGACGGCCGTGCCGGCGTCGATGAACGTGCCGTCCGACACGACGTCCACGCGGACGCCGTCGATCTCGGCGAGGCCCGCCGGCCTGAGGGGCGAGAGCGCGGTGCCGGTACGGCCGAGCATGTGGTGGTCTTCCTCCGGCGGCGACGCGTAGCCCGCCTGTGCGCGCATCTCGGTGTCCAGCACGAGCTGGCGGCCGAACGGCAGGTGCGGCAGCCAGCGAATCACGGCCAGCCCCGCGCCGAGGGCCAGCAAGATCGAGACCGCCACCTGTCCGAGCGCGTTGAGGATCACGGACGGGGTGGCGCCCGCGCCCACCAGCGCCAGGCCCAGGCCGCCCGCCAGCGCCAGAATGCCCGCCATGCCGGCGACGCCGAAGCCCGGGATCACGAAGATCTCCGCAACCATCAGCGCCGCGCCGGCCACGACGAGCAGCAGTTCCTCCCAGCCCGCCAGCTGGACGATCCACTGGCCCCAGAAGAAGAGGCCCAGCGCCAGGACGCCGAGGCCGCCCGGCAGCCCGAAGCCCGGCGTGCGGATCTCGACCATGATGCCGAGCAGGCCGATCGACATCAGCAGCGAGCTGACGATCGGATTGGTGAGGAACCGGACGAACGTTTCCGCCCACGTCTGCGACGCCGGTCTGAGGCTCGCGCCGGAAATCCCCGCCGCCGCCAGCGCCGCCTCCGGCGTGTCGGCGACGAAGTCGATCACGGCGTGCTTCCTGGCTTCGTCCGTCGTCAGCGTCAGCAGCTTGCCCTTGCCCACCACGCCGGCAATCTCCACGTCGGCATCCACCATCGCTTCGGCAAACGCCTGCGGGCGCCCGCGGCGTTCGGCCGTGGCGGCAAACTCCTTCCGCAGGTACGACACCGTCTTCTCGTCCGCCGCCTGCGGCGGCCCGGCGCCGCCGGTGACCGGCATCGCCGCGCCGATGGTGCCGCCGGGTGCCATCACGATCGTCGTCGAGGCCAGGGCGATGAGGGCGCCGGCCGAGATCGCCCGCGGGTGCACGAAGGCAATGGTCCGGACCGGCGAGGCGAGCAGGGCATCCCGCATGACCACCGCGGCATCCACGCGCCCGCCGAACGTGTTGATGTCGAGCAGCACGGCCGCGGCGCCGGCCTCCGTCGCTTCCTGCAGGGTACGTGAGAGAAACGGCGCGATGCCGAGGTCGATCGGTCCCTCGATGGGCACGACGTACACCAGTGGTCCGGGCGCCTGCGCGCGGAGCTGCGCGGCCAGGCTCGCGGCGGACAGCAGGCCACAGGCGACTGCGAGGAGCCGGCGGGGACTGACGGCGGGAAGGCGGCCGGTCATCAGGCCCCATCCTACTCGGGGTCCGGCGCGCGAAGAGACGGCGTATGACCAGTCCTGTCATCCGGGCGGGGGATGATGCACCCGATGACGCACGAGCCTGAGTCCCCGGCGCCCGCACAGCTGTCTCCGCCGCCCGTGCGGCTCTCCAAGTCGCGCTTCACGAGCGGGCTCCAGTGCCACAAGCAGCTCTGGTGGCGCGTGCACGAGCCGGACGCACCGGAGCTCGTGCCGGACGCGGCCCGGCAGGCGATCTTCGACCAGGGGCACGTGGTCGGCGCCGCCGCGCAGGCGCGCTTTCCCGGAGGCGTGCTGATTGACGCGCCGCACAGGGACTTCGACGCCCGCGTGGCCCTGACGCGGGCCGCCATCGACGCCGGCGCGCCGGCCATCTTCGAGGCGGCGTTCTTTGTCGACGACGTCTTCGTGGCCGTGGACGTGCTGGAGCGCACCCGCACCGGCTGGACGCTCGTGGAGGTGAAGTCGACGACGAAGGTGAAGCCGCAGCACGTGCCGGACGTCGCCGTGCAGGTGCACGTGCTCCGTGCCGCCGGGCTCCACGTGGACCGCGCGGAGCTGATGCACCTGAATCGTGCGTGCCGGTTCCCGGACCTCAGCAACCTGTTCGAGCGCGTCGACCTCACCGGGGACGTCGAAGCGCTGCTGCCGGACATCCGACTGTCATGCGGACAGCAGTTGCGCATGCTGCGCGGCCCGCTGCCCGAGGTGGCCACCGGCAGCCACTGCACGTCGCCCTACGAGTGCCCGTTTCTGGCGCGCTGCTGGCCGCCGCAGCCGCCGCACCACATCAGCACGCTCTACAAGATGGCGCACCGGGCCGCGCAGTACGAGGCGCAGGGCATTCACACCATCTTCGACCTGCCGCAGGACCCGCCGCTCGGGTTGATTCAGGAACGGCAGCGGAAGGCCGTGCAGGAGGACCGGCTGATCGTGGCTGCCACGCTGGCCGACGCGCTTCGCGTCGTGGACTATCCGTTCGCCGCGCTCGACTTCGAGACGCTCCAGATGCCCATCCCCGTCTGGGAGGGCTGCCGCCCGTGGGACCAGGTGCCCGCGCAGTTCAGTTGCCATGTCGTGAGTGCCCCCGGACAGATGACGCACTGCGAATGGCTGGCCGACACAGCCGGTGACCCGCGGGCGGAGTTCGCGCGCCGGCTCGTGGAGGCCTGCCGGGGCGTGAGGGTCGTCTTCGCGTGGAACGCCGCCTTCGAGGGGCAGGTCATCGCTGATCTCGCGGCGGCCGTTCCGGTGTGCGCCGCCGATCTGGCGGACCTCAGGGCCAGGCTTGTCGATGCCCTTCCGCTCGTGCGCGACCACGTCTACCACCCGGACTTCCTCGGCAGCTTCAGCCTGAAGACGGTGCTGCCGGCGCTCGTGCCCGGTTCCGGCTACGACGGGCTGGAGGTCGCGGACGGTGGGACCGCGAGCGTGCAGCTGCGGCGACTGCTCGTCGACCAGGACTTCCCGCCGGAGGCGGTCGAGCCGGCGCGCGCCGCGCTCAAGGCCTACTGCGCCGTCGACACGCTGGGGGTCGTGCGCCTCATCGACCGGCT
>JBFXBH010000069.1:0-13443 GCA_050183355.1 Vicinamibacterales bacterium
CTTCGACCTCGACGGCACGCTGATCGACTCGCGCCGTGACCTCACCGATGCCGCCAACGCCCTGATCGTCGAGCACGGGGGCGCGCCCCTCACGGAGGACGCCGTCAGCCGGATGGTGGGGGAGGGCGCGCGGCTGCTCGTCCAGCGCGCGCTGCACGCCGCGGGGCTCGGCGACCCGCCCGGCGCGCTCGAGCGGTTCCTGGAGATCTACGGCACCCGCCTCCTCGTACACACGCGGCTCTACGACGGCGTGTCCGAGGCGTTGCGCGCGGCGCGCCGTCTCGGCACGGTCAGCCTGCTGACCAACAAGCCGCTCGCGCCGACGGAGCGCATCCTCGAGGGTCTCGGGATCGCGGGCGAGTTCGCCGACGTGATCGGCGGGGATGGCGCGTTCCCCCGCAAGCCGGACCCGGCGTCGCTGCTGGAGCTGGTGCGGCTCGCGGGCGCGACGCCCGGGACGACGCTGCTGGTCGGGGACTCGGCGATCGACCGGGACACGGCCGCGCGGGCCGGCATCCGGTGCTGCCTGGCACTCTACGGTTTCAGTCGCATCACGCTGCCCGAGCACGTGGAGGTGCCCGGCGGCTGGACCGTCGACCACGCGTCGCAGTTGCCCGCCGTGTTCGAGCAGTTCGCCCGGGCGTAAGGTCCGGCCGTGCTCCCTCGCGGCTTCACGAGTTCGCTGCGCGGACCTGCAGCTTGCCGGCCGCGCGCGCGCCGATCGTGAGCCGGCGATCGCCGGACCCCGTCACGACCACGCTGTCGGCCGACTCATCCCGCAGCGCGACCGTGACCGTCTCGCCGGGCTTCAACTGGTTCGTCTCGACGAACTTCAGGAACGCGCGGTTCTGATCGAGCACCCGCGTGACGACGACGGACCGGTCGAGCGGGCAGGTCAGCAGCGTCTCCTGCGGCTGTGACGGAATCGCGCCGTCGGCGTCGGGGATCGGGTCGCCGTGCGGATCGACCTCGGGGTGCCCGAGCATCTCATCGATGCGTTCGATCAGCCGGTCGGAGACGACGTGCTCCAGGTGCTCGGCTTCGTCGTGCACTTCGTCCCAGCCGAAGCCCATGACGCGTACGAGGAACAGCTCCACCAGCCGGTGGCGGCGCAGCACGAGGCCGGCGAGGCGCTCGCCCTGCGGCGTCAGCGCGACGCCCGCGTAGGGCTCGTACTCGGCCAGGCCGGCGTCGGCGAGCGTCCGGGCCATCGTGGTGGCCGTGCCGGGCGTGACGCCGAGCGACGCCGCGAGCTGCCCCATCGGCAGCAGCCGCTGCCCGGGCCTGAGCCCGTTGGCCCCCATGTAGATGGCCTTCAGATAGTTCTCAACTGTGCTGGACGCAAGCATTTACAGCCGAAAGTGTATCCGAACTTCGGACGGGGCGATTTTGAGTTTCTCCTGTCTGGCATGTATGATTTTGAGCGTTCAAAAACATATCGATGCCTACCCGAACTTCGACTGCGCTTCTTGCCACCCTGGCGCTGTGCGCGGCGACCTTGCTGGCCGCGCCCGGCTGGGCGCAGACCACCGCCGTCGTGCAGGGCGTGGCGCTGGATCAGGACGGGGGTGCCCTGCCGGGCGCCACCGTGGAACTGCTCCGCCCCACGACCGGCTTCGCGTCCCGGACCGTCACGGGGCCTGACGGCCGCTTCGCGATCGCCAACGTGCCCTTCGGCCGGTACGAACTGGCCGTCGGGCTCGACGGGTTCCGCACGGACCGCCGCGCGGTGGACGCGTTGAGCACCGTTCCCGTCGAGCTGACCGTCACGCTGGGCCTCGAAGCGCTGGCATCCACGGTCACGGTGACGGCCGTGGCGCCGCTCGTGGACGACGTGTCGGGCGGCACACGGCATCAGCTCGGCTCGACCCGGATCGAGACGCTGCCGGCCGCCGTCGGCAGCCGCGGCATCGAGACCGTGCTGGCCACGTTCCCGGGCTTCGCCGTCAACGCCAACGGCGCCATTCACCCGCGCGGCGCCCACAACCAGATGACGTATCTGATCGACGGCCTCCCGGTCAGCGATCAGCTCACCGGCGCCTTCGCGAACGCGCTCGATGCGGGCATCGTCCACAGCGTCGAGCTGATGACGGGGCATATCCCGGCGCAGTTCGGCGGCAAGGTGTCGGGCGTCGCCGTTGTGACGACGAAGAGCGGCGCGGGCGTCGGGCGTCCGCTCGCGGGCGACGTCACGCTCTCCGGCGCGGGCTTCGGCACGTCGCAGGTCGCCGCGCAGGCCGGAGGCGGTACGGCCTCGGCCGGCTATTTCATCTCGGGGACGGCGATGCGCACGTCGCGCTTCCTCGACCAGATCTCCCGCGACAACCTGCACAACGACGGCGGGTTCGGACGGCTGTTCTTCCGCGGCGACGTGGCGCCGTCGCCCGCCACGCGGCTGCGCGTCAACGCGATGGGCGGACGCTCGGCCTTCGAGCTCGCGAACCTGCGGTCGCAGCAGGCGCGTGGTCAGGACCAGCGGCAGGCGCTCTCGGACGTCGCGGTGTGGGGCACGGCGCTCCGGACGCTCGGCAGCACCGCGGCGCTCGAATCCACGTTCGGCCTGCGCCACTCGACGGCGGCGCTGCTCGGCAGCGAGCACGACGCGCCCGTCACGGCCACGCAGGATCGGTCGCTGCGCTCGTGGACGGCCTCGGTCCGCTACACCCGCCAGGCCGGTCCGCACCAGTTCCTCGTCGGTGCCGACGCCCAGCGGATTCCGGTGCGCGAGCGGTTCCAGCTCGCGATCACCGACGGCGCGTTCAACATGCCGGACACGCCCGGCTACAACCAGGCGCTGACGGCCCACGACCTCACGCGCGGCGGCGCGCCGTTCGTGTTCGCGGATGCGGGCACCGGTCACGCGGCGGGCGTGTTCGGACAGGCGGTGCTCCGGGCCCGCGCGCTGACCGCGACGCTCGGTCTGCGGCACGACGAGTACGCGTTCCTGGTGCGCGCGCGCGGCCTGCAGCCGCGGGCGAGCGTGGCGCTCACGCTGCCCGGTCCGCTCGGCGTGCTGCGCGCGTCGGTGAACCGTAATCTCCAGACGCCGCCGAACGAAAACCTGCTGCTCTCGAACTCGCAGCAGGCGGCTGCACTGGCACCCGAGGGCGTGCGGCGCGCCCTCGGCGATCGGCCGAGGGTCATGCAGCCGGAGCGGCAGACCGTCGTCGAGGCCGGCTGGCAGGCGGGCGTCGGTGGGTTCGGCACACTGGACGTCTCGGCCTACCGGAAGCGCTCGACGGACCAGCAGGACAACAACAACTTCTTCGACACGGGCATCATCTTCCCGGTCACGCTGGCGGCCATCGACACGTGGGGCGTCGAGGGACGCGTCTCGCTGCGCGAACGGAAGGGCGTGTCGGGTTCGTTGAGCGTGACGACCGGCCGGGCGACGTCGACGCCGCCGTTCACCGGCGGGCTCTTCCTCGGCCAGGACGCCGTGGACCTGCTCTCCGCCGGGCCGTTCCTGATCGACCACGACCAGCGGCTCAGCCTGCAGGGCACCGTGTCCGCCAACCTGCCCGGACCGCTGTGGGTGTCGGGCGCCGTGCGGTACGACAGCGGCCTCGTGGCGAATCCGTCCGACCCCGCCGAGGTGGCGGCGGACCACGACTTCGCGGATCTGCTGCCCTACGTCAACCTGACGGGCGCGGTGGCGCGCGTGCGTCCGCGTACGCTCGCCGACGTGGTCGCCGGCTGGGACGTGCGTGACGCGCGCGGGCGCCAGCGCTGGAGCATCCAGGCGCAGGTCACGAATCTGACCAACCGCACGGCGCTCTACAACTTCCAGTCGGTCTTCGTGGGGACGCGTCTCGTGCAGCCGCGCACGTTCGCGCTGCGCGTGCGGCGCTCCTTCTGATGGCGCCCGAATCGCCCGAATCCGCCGCGCCCGGCGAGGCACCGGGGCAGCCGGGCTGGCGCCAGGCGTCGCCGTCCGTCAGCCTGCCGGAAGTGCACGGATCCATCGCCGTGCCGGCGGGTGCCGGCTTCTGGCGCAAGCTGTTCGCGTTTGCCGGGCCCGGCTATCTCGTCGCGGTCGGCTACATGGACCCGGGCAACTGGGCCACCGACCTCGCCGGTGGCGCCCGCTACGGCTACACGCTGCTCAGCGTGATCATGCTGAGCAACCTGATGGCGATCCTGCTGCAGGCGCTCGCGCTGCGCCTCGGCATCGCCAGCGGCCGCGACCTCGCGCAGGCGTGCCGGGACCACTACTCGAAGCCGGTCACCATCGGCCTGTGGGTCCTCTGCGAGATCGCGATCGCGGCCTGCGACCTGGCGGAAGTGATCGGCGCGGCCATCGCGCTGAACCTGCTCGTCGGGCTGCCGCTCATCTGGGGCGTGTGCCTGACCGCCCTCGACGTGCTGGTCGTGCTGTACCTGCAGAACCGCGGCTTCCGCTACGTCGAGGCGCTCGTCATCACGCTGATCGTGCTGATCGCCGGTTCCTTCGCCATCGAGCTGTGGCTGGCGAAGCCGGACCTCGCCGGCGTGGCCGCGGGATTCATCCCCACGCCGCAACTGCTCGACGACCCGGAGATGCTCTATATCGCGATCGGCATCCTCGGCGCCACGGTGATGCCGCACAACCTGTACCTGCACTCGTCGATCGTGCAGACGCGGAAGTACGTGGACAACCTGGCGGGAAAGGCCGAGGCGATCCGCTTCGCGACGATCGACTCATCGGTCGCGCTGATGTCGGCACTCTTCATCAACGGTGCGATCCTCGTGATGGCGGCCGCCGTGTTCCACGGAACGGGGTACGAGGAGGTGGCGGACATCTCGGACGCCTACAAGCTGCTCGAACCGCTGCTCGGCACGGGCGCCGCCAGCACGCTGTTCGCCGTGGCGCTGCTGTGCTCGGGCCAGAACGCGACGCTGACCGGCACCCTCGCCGGGCAGATTGTCATGGAGGGCTTCATCAACCTGCGGCTGCGTCCGTGGCTGCGCCGGCTCATCACGCGGCTCATCGCGATCGTGCCAGCCGTCATCGTCGTCGTCCTCTACGGCGAACGCGGCACGGGCGCGCTGCTCATCCTGAGCCAGGTCGTGCTCAGCCTGCAGCTCTCGTTCGCGGTCTTCCCGCTGGTGCTGTTCACGAGCGACCGCCGCAAGATGGGGACGTTCGCGAGCCCGTGGTGGGTGCAGGCGCTGGCGTGGCCGACGGCGGTCATCATCGCCGCTCTGAACCTGTATCTGCTGTGGCAGACTTTCGTGGGTTAGCCGATGTACTCCCGCATCCTCGTCGCCATCGAGCACTCGGCCGCCGACCGCACCATCGTCGAGCACATCGCGCGGCTTGCGGCCCTGACCGGCGGGGAGCTGCTGCTGGTGCATGTGGCCGACGGCTGGGCCGCCAGGAACTTCGACGCCCTCAAGCTGCGTGAATCCGAGGAGATGAAGGAGGACCGCGTCTATCTGGAGGGCGTGGCCGCGGACCTCCGCGGGCGGGGGCTGACCGTCTCCACGGAACTGGCCAAGGGCGACCCGGCACGTCAGCTCGTGCGCGTGGCCGCCGAGTGGAAGGCCGACCTGATCGCGATGTCGACGCACGGTCACCGGTTCGTCGGCGACCTGATCCACGGCACGACGGTGGATCACGTGCGGCACGTCACGCCGATTCCCGTGCTGCTGCTCAAGGCGCAGCCGGCGTGAGCCTGCGCCAGGCGCTCGCCACGCCGGACGGCAAGCGCCGGTACACCCGGCACGTGTTCGCCACCATCGCCGACCGGTACGACCTCATCACGCAACTGCTCTCGTTCGGCATGGACGGCGCCTGGAAGGCGCGGCTGGCGGGGCTCGCACGGTTCTCGGCGGACGATCGCGTGCTCGATCTGGCCTCCGGCACGGGCGATCTGGCGTTCCTGGCGTTGCCGCATGTGGAGCGCGTGGTCGGGCTGGACGTCACACATCGAATGCTGGTCCTCGCGCGCGAGAAGGCCGTGTCGCGCCGCGTGGCGTTCGTGACCGGCGACATGACGGCGCTGCCGTTTCCGGACGCCATGTTTACCGTGGTCACCACGGGCTACGGCCTGCGGAACGTGCCGGATCTTCCGCGGGCGATCGCCGAAGCGCGGCGCGTGCTCCGCCCGGGCGGTCGCCTCCTCTCGCTCGACTTCAATCGCCCGGCGCATCCACTGGTGCGCGATGCGTACCTGGCCTACCTCCAGGTCGTCGGGGGCGCGCTCGGCTGGATCCTGCACCGCGACCCGGACACGTATCGCTACATCCCGGAGACGATCCGTCGCTATCCCGGCGCCGCGGCCGTGGCGCAGATGCTGCGGGACGGCGGCTTCGACGACGTGCAGGTGATTCCGGTGCTCGGCGGCCTGATGGCCATCCACGTCGCGCGCTAGCGGGACGCCTCCCAGCCCTTCTCGAGGGCATCGGTGAAGACCTCCGGCGGCTGCGCTCCTGAGACCCCGTAGCGGCCCGCGACGACGAAGAATGGCACGCCCGACGCACCCAGCTCCGCGGCGGTCCGCCGTTCCGCTGCCACCGTGTCCCGGAATGCCCCGCTGCGCAGCATCGCGCGGACGGCCGAGGCATCCAGCCCGGCGTCCGCCCCGAGGGCGGCCAGGGCGTCCTCGTCGAAGATCGACTGCCCCTCGCTGAAGTAGGCCGCGTACAGGCGGTCAAGCATCTCGCCGTCCTTCCCGTGCTCGCGCGCCATGTGTACCAGTCGATGCGCATCCTCGGTGTTGCCGAGCGCGGTCGCCGCCAGGTTCCAGCTGAGTCCTTCCTCGGCGGCCAGCCGCTCCATCCGCTCGTCCATCGTGGCCACCTGCTCTTCGCTCATGCCGTACTTGCGCCGGAGCGACTCGGTCCTGGAGCCGCGGACCTCCCGTTCGGCGGACGGATCGAGCTGGAACGCGCGGTAGCGCACCGTGACGGCGTCGCGGTGGGGAAAGGCGGCGAGTGCCTTCTCGAACCGTCGCTTGCCGATGTAGCACCAGGGGCAGACGATGTCGGACCAGATCTCGACGTCCACGGGGGAACCCTCCGGGGCCGACGGTATCATGCGGGCGGAGAGGGTTTCGAGCGCGTGGCGCAGATCGACACGACGAACTGGTCCGGCGACGGCGACTTCACGATCCGCGTCGTGGCCGCGCTGCGGGCGATCGGCGAGATCGCGTTCCTTCGCGTCGAGGACGCGCCGGCGTCGCGTAGCGATGCCGGCTACAGCTTCATCAGCAACGAGGTCTACGTGACGTTCGAGGATCGGTGCGTCGAGACGCGCGTGAGGCTGCTCGGCCTCGTGCCCGTGACCCGTCGCGTCGAGCGCCCGGCGCTCACCCTTGGTGAAGTGGAGCGTCTGCTCTCCGCCGCGCCCGGGATCGGCGAGCCGGACTACAGCGACGAGGGCATGCTCCAGTACCTGCGGACCGAGCGGATCGTGCCGAAGTACCAGACGAAGGGCTACAAGCTCATGGAGCTGCTGCGGATCTACGAAGCCGGTACGCCGAGTCGCGCGAGTGGCGCTCCGGCGGCTACTGCTGGATCTCGATGACCGTGCCGAGCTTCGACGTGAAGTCGAAGCCGGCATAGGTGGCCGTGGGCACGCCAAAGGCGGGTACGCCGCCCTTCGATCGCAGATAGGCCGACGCATCGGGCACGCTGCTGACGCGAAATCCCACGCTGAAGATGGAACGGCCGTGCCGGCGCAGGTGGTCCTGCCACACGTTCTTCCCGTCCGGCGGCCGGTTCAGCTCGAGGAGGACGCCGTTGGGAAACGTGAGCGTTGCCCGTGCCAGCCGTGCCGTCGCGCCCGTTGAAACCGGGAGCATGACCTCCGGGTTCGTGCGGACGGCCGAGGCCGCCGACAAGCCGAACAGGTCCGCGTAGTCGGCGATGGCCTTGTCGAGGTCGGGTACCACGAACGCGATCTTGACGACCGGATTGGCCGCGAAGCTGCCTGCCGGCGCGGCCGGCCTGGGCCCTTGTGGCGGAGCGCCGGCCGCGACGCCGTTCAGTTCGAGCGCGACGCCGTACCTGGCCCACAGGTTGACGTTCACGTACGGGACCTTCGCGGGGTCGCCGATGACGAGCGTGCCGCCCTTGCGCTCGAAGTAGGCGACCTGGTCCGCCAGGTCGTGCACGCGGAAGTTCATCCGGTAGAGCGCCTCGCCCTGCGCGTCGAGCGTCTGCCGCCAGTAGTTGCGGCCCTCGGGCGGCTGGTGCATCGAGAGGGTCATGTTGGCCATCTGCATCGACACCATGGTCGGGCGGCCGTTGCGATCCCCCTCGAAGACGGGCGGGTAGACGACCTCCGGCTGGTTCACCGGCGGCGCCGCGATGCCGAGCACGTCGGCCCAGGCCGCGGCCAGCTTCCGGACGTCCGGCGTGATGACGCTGAAGGTGGTGGGCGCGAACTCGTCGAAGCGCACGGCGCCCGCGGACTGCACGCGGGCCGTGCCGGTGACGGCGAGGACGAGCGCGATGGCGCAGGCGGCGGGAGTGATGTGGACGCGGTGCATGGGAGCCTCCGCGCGAACTCTACCGCCATTCCGGCCGCGAGTGGAGCGTGTCGCTACCGCTCCAGCCAGGGTGTCAGGGCCGAGAGGAGATAGTCGAGAACGTCCTGGTCGGTGATCGTGCTGGGCAGCGCGCCCTCGGCCAGCGCCTGTTCCTCCCTCATCAGGCGCGACCCGCGCCCCCGGCTCGACCGGCCCACGACCTTCGGCTCGGCGCCCGAGGCGTCGAAGTCGATCTCGACGAAGTCCTCCCGACCGGCGTCGGCCGTCATCCGCACCATGCCGGACGGCGTGGAGACGCTCCAGGCAAACCCCTCGGCCTTCAGCGCCGAGACCAGCTGCTTCACGACCGGCACGGCGATCTGCACGAGAAACGCGTCGTAGGCGGCCTGGGCCTGAGACATGGCCTCGCGGCGGACCTTCGCGGTTCTGCGGGATTCGGTGATTCTGGTCTGGAGCTGCTTGCGAACGGAGGAGACTTCCACGGGCTGGATTGTACCGTGCGGTGCGGCTGTTCCCCGCACGGGCGGGTCCCTATACTGGCGACATGACCAATCGGATGCGTGTGTTCCCGCTCGTGTTGGCGCTGGCGCTGGCGGCCGGCCGTGCCGGTGCCCAGGCGCAGACCGCCGAGGCGCCCACGGTGGCCGCCTCGGGCGAGGGCGTCGTGACGGCGGTGCCGGACCGTGCGTCGGTGACCGTCACCGTGGAGTCGAGAGCGACCCAGCAGCGGGAGGCGCAGAGCCGGACGGCTCAGGTGATGAAGGCGGTCCAGGACCGTCTCCGGGGCCTGGGCGTGCCGGCGGATGCCATCCGGACGACACAGGTGAGCCTCTTCATCGACGTGGACTACGTGAACGGGAAGCGCGTCACACGGGGCTATGTCTCGACGAACGCCGTCGACGTGCGCATCGACGCCATCGACAAGGCGGGACAGATCGTGGATGCGGCCGTCGGCGCCGGCGCGACTTCACTCGGCGAGATCCGGTTCGACGTGAAGAACCGCGGGGCGCTCGAGCGCGAGGCGTTGACGCTGGCGGTGCAGGACGCGCGTGCGCGCGCCGAGGCGATGGCCGCCGGGGCCGGGCGGGCGCTCGACCGCGTCGTGCGCATCGAGGAACACGGCGTCCCCGCACCGATGCCGATGCCCGTGCGGGCCATGGCCATGAAGGAAGCGGCGATGGCCGATACGCCCGTGGCGGCCGGGCAGATGGAGTTCCGCGCCCGCGTCACGCTGACGGCCACGCTGAAGTGACGCCGGCCGACTACGCAAAGGCACGGCGCACGCTGATGCGCCGCGACCCGATTCTCGGCGCGGTCATGAAGCAGTGCGGCCCCTGCGGCCTCGCGGACGCGCAGCACACGGACCCGTTCAAGGCGCTCGTCGGCGCCATCGTGTCGCAGCAGTTGTCGGTCAAGGCGGCGGCGACGATCCAGCGGCGGTTCGAGGACCTGTTCCGGACGGGCAGGCGGGCCCGCTTTCCGACGCCCGAGCAGGTGATGGCCGTCAGCGACGACGCGCTGCGGGGCGTCGGGCTCAGCCGCATGAAGGTGTCGTTCATCCGCGACCTCTGCCGGCACGTGATGGACGGGTCGCTCAGGCTGCGCGACCTCGACACCCTCGACGACGAGGAGGTCATCCGCGAGCTCGTCGCCGTGAAGGGCATCGGGCGGTGGACGGCCGAAATGTTCCTGATGTTCCGGTTGCACCGGCCGGACGTGCTGCCGGTCGGCGACCTGGGGATCGTGCGTGGCTTCCAGAAGGTCTACGGCTGGAAGAAGGACCCGTCGCCTGCGAAGATGACGCGCACGGCGGAAGCGTGGCGGCCGTACCGGTCGATCGCGTGCTGGTATCTGTGGGAGTACCTCGAGAACGCGCCGGTCACCAATCCGACGAAGACTGCCCGGAAGGATTAGCCGATGACGAAGCCGATGATGCGTGCCGCGGTGCTGACGCTCGTGACTCTGTGCGGGATCGCGACAGGCACGGGGCGGGCCGGACGGGCGCTCGCACAGACGCCCGCCTCCGCGGCGCCGCCGGTGGAACGACTGTCCGTCCCGGCGGGATTCGTCGTGGAGGTCTACGCCGCCAACGTTCCCATGGCGCGCCAGCTGGCCGTGGCGCCGTCGGGCACGGTGTTCGTCGGCGCGATGCGCCTCGGCGGCAAGGGCGGCCAGTCCGTTCACGCGCTGGTCGACCGGAACAGGGACGGGAAGGTGGACGAGGTCGTGCCGGTGGCCTCCGGCCTGGAGTCGCCGAACGGCGTCACCTTCCACAACGGCGCGCTCTACGTCGCCGAGTTCACCCGCATCCTCCGCTTCGACAACGTGGAGGCGAACCTCGGGAAGCCGCAGACGCCGCAGGTCGTGATCGACAAGCTGCCCGGCAACGCCCAGCACGGCTGGAAGACGATCCGGTTCGGGCCGGACGGCAAGCTGTATGTGACGATCGGCGCGCCCTGCAACGTCTGCGAAGTGAAGGCGGAGGAACCGCGCACCGCGTCCATCGCCCGCATGAATCCGGACGGCACCGGCTTCGAGATCGTCGTCCGCGGCGTGCGGAACAGCGTGGGCCTCGCCTGGCACCCCACGACACGTGAGCTCTGGTACACGAACAACGGCCGCGACATGCTGGGCGACGACCTGCCGCCGGACACGCTGAACCGCGTGACGAAGCCCGGCCAGGACTTCGGCTTCCCGTACTGCCACGCGGGTGACATCCCGGATCCCGAGTTCAGCAAGGTGAAGCCGTGCGGCACCTTCACGCCGCCCGCGCAGAAGCTCGGTGCGCACGTGGCGTCGCTGGGTCTCGCGTTCTACACGGGGCCGATGTTCCCGGCCGAGTACCGGCATCAGGTGTTCATCGCCGAGCACGGCTCGTGGAACCGGTCGAAGAAGTCCGGCTACCGGGTGACGCTCGTGAGGCTCGACGAGCAGGGCCGTGCGGTGGGCTACGAGCCGTTCATGCAGGGCTGGCTGGAGGGCGAGAAGGCGTGGGGACGCCCGGCGGACGTGGCGGTGCTGGCGGACGGGTCGCTGCTGGTCTCGGACGACACCGCAAACGCCGTCTACCGCGTCAGGTACCGGCGGTAGCGCGTCCATTTGACCGCCCCGTCGGAAACGCGTTACTTTCGTGTTTTCCGGCCTGAAACAATGCCCCCCACAGAGCCAGCCGAGCGGCGGAGCGTGCAGTCGATCGTCGACCTGATCGGCAACACCCCGCTCGTACGGCTGCGGTCGTTCGAGGCGGGCCTCAACAACGTGGAGCTGTGGGCCAAGCTCGAAGGCAAGAACCCGGGCGGCTCCGTGAAGGATCGCGCGGCGGCGCGCATGGTCGCCAAGGGCGAGGAGAGCGGCGCGCTGCGCCCGGGCAAGACGATCCTCGATGCGACCTCCGGGAACACCGGCATCGCGTTCGCGATGATCGCGGCGGCACGGCGGATTCCGGTCAAGCTCTGCATCCCAGAGAACGTCACGCCCGAGCGCAAGCGCATCCTGCGGGCCTACGGCGCGGAGCTGGTGCTGACCAGCCCCCTCGAGGGCTCGGACGGCGCCATCCGCAAGGCCCGGGAGGTCTACGCCTCGGACCCGGACCGCTATTTCTACGCCGACCAGTACAGCAACGACGCCAACTGGGGCGCGCACTACGCGACGACCGGACCCGAGATCATCGAGCAGACCGGCGGACGCGTGACGCACTTCGTGACCGGCCTCGGCACGAGCGGCACGTTCATGGGCACGGGGCGCCGGCTCCGCGAGTTCAACCCGAAGATCCGCCTGGTCTCCATGCAGCCGGCCGAGCCGCTCCACGGCCTCGAAGGGCTGAAGCACATGGAGAGCGCCATCGTGCCGCCGATCTACGACCCCACGCTGGCGGACGAGGACATCCGCGTCGGCACGCTCGAGGCCCAGGACCTGACCCGCCGGCTGGCCCGGCAGGAGGGGATCCTCGTGGGGGTCTCCAGCGGCGCCAACCTGGCGGCCGCGATCCAGGTGGGCCGGAACACGTCCGACGCCGTCATCGTCACTATCTTTTGTGATGGCGGCGAGAAGTACCTCTCGGAGCACTTCTGGGATGCTCCCGCGGAAGGAACGCGCTGATGGCCATCACGCTGAGGAAGTCCGTTGGTGACGCGATTCGAGCCCACGGCGTCGAGACCTATCCGAACGAGTGCTGCGGCGCGATGTACGGCCGCGAGGGCGTGGTGTCGGAGGTCTTCAAGCTTCCCAACACCACCGAGGAAGGACCCCGCCGGCGCTTTCTAGTCCGGCCAGGCGACTACCGGGAGGCGGAGCGGAAATCCGCCGAGCTCGGTCTCGACCTGATGGGGTTCTACCACTCGCACCCCGACCACCCCGCACGGCCCTCGCAGTACGATCTCGACCACGCGTGGCCGTTCTTTTCGTACGTGATTGTCTCGGTGCACCAGGCGGTGCCCCAGGACATGACCTCCTGGCTGCTCCAGGACGACCGTTCCGCCTTTTCAGAGGAAGCATTGACTCATGGCGATTAAGGTTCTGATTCCGACCCCGCTCCGGCCGTTCACCGACAAGCTCGACACGGTCGAGGTCGCGGGCGCGACGGCCGGCGAGGCCCTCGCCGCGCTGGTCGCGAAGCACGACGGCCTCAAGAAGCACCTCTACACCGACGAGGGCAAGCTCCGCAGCTTCGTCAACATCTACGTGAACGACGAGGACATCCGCTATCAGCAGAAGGAACAGACGCCGCTGAAGGATGGCGACTCGATCAGCATCATCCCGTCGGTCGCCGGGGGCGGGCAGTGACCAGCGCCGCCGATCTCCCGGCGCTCGGTCCCGAGGAGATCAAGCGGTACAGCCGGCACCTGATCATGCCCGAGGTGGGCATGGACGGGCAGCGCCGGCTGAAGGCGGGCAGCGTCCTGTGCATCGGCGCGGGCGGCCTCGGCTCGCCGGCGGCGATGTACCTGGCGGCGGCGGGCGTCGGCCG
>JBFXBH010000070.1:0-13376 GCA_050183355.1 Vicinamibacterales bacterium
GGTAGGCCAGGCCGGTCACGCCCACCGTCGCGCCGGCGCCGATGTTGGCGGCGATCATCGACGTGAAGATCAGGCCGGGCCCGAGGCTCCGGCCCGCCACGAAGAAGTCGCTGCTGCCCCGCACGAGGCGCGCGCTCCACAGGCCGAGCGCGACGACCGCCACCGAGTAGGCGCCGACGAGGATGAGCGGAAGGTTCACGGCGTTACGATTCCCGGGAAGGGAATCCTCTCATGGAAGAGATGACGCGGCGGGAGTACGAGCGGCACCTGGAGCCGCTCCAGCAGGACCTGAACGACCTCGTGCACTGGCTCGCGCAGCGGCAGAAGCGCCTGCTCGTCATCTTCGAGGGGCGGGACGCTGCCGGGAAGGGCGGCGTCATCAACGCGATCATGCGGCGGCTGAACCCCCGGCAGGCCCGCGTGGTGGCGCTGGGAAAGCCTACCGAACGGGAACAGGGGCAGTGGTACTTCCAGCGCTACGTCGAACACCTGCCCACCGCCGGTGAGCTGGTCCTGATGGACCGGAGCTGGTACAACCGCGCCGGCGTGGAGCGCGTGATGGGCTTCTGCACGGACGGCGAGTACCGGCGCTTTCTCAGGGCCACGCCGGTGTTCGAGAAGCTCCTCGCCGATGACGGCCTCATGATCCGGAAGTACTGGCTGGCCGTCGACCAGCGGCAGCAGGAGGCCCGGTTCGCCGAACGGGCCGCCGACCCGCTCAAGCACTGGAAGCTCTCACCCATCGACCTGAAGGCCCGGCAGTATTACCGGGACTACGGGGCGGCCCGCGACACGATGTTCGAGGCGACGCATCGCCGCTTCGCCCCGTGGACGGTGGTCAACTTCGACGATCAGCGGCGGGGGCGGCTCAACCTGATCCGTCACCTGCTGCGCCACGTGCCGTACGACCAGCTGGAGGACTCGCCGATCGTGTTGCCGCCCCTCCGGTCGAAAGTCCGGCGCGAGCGCTTCTCCGGGCCGGTGAAGCCCATCGCCGGCTGGTACTGAGGCGGCGCGTCAGTCCGCGGAGCGCACGTCGATCGGCGCGTCGAGCAGCCGTTCCACCTGCCGGCGCTCGTCGACCAGGGGCCGCCAGTCGTAGAGCAGCACTTCCAGCGGCCGCCACATTGCCACCCAGCCGGTGATCACGAGGCCCTCGCGCAGGATGTCGCGGAACGTGCTGACCGGCAGCGTCCGCGTCAGCTCCGCCAGCGTGAGGAAGACGGCCAGTGCCGTGACGCCGACGGCGAGGAAGCGCCGTCCGCGCCGATTGTGGTCGGCGAGCCGCCGCGTGAGCTGCTCGGAGAGATACGCGAAGTGCGTCCGGATCGCCTCGGTCAGCACGTCCGCGGCCAGCGGGGGCTCGCCCGGCTCGGCGATCGTCACGACGATCTTCAGCGGGCGCCCGCGCGGAATCTCCTGCGCGGCTTCGAGCAGGTACTCGAGCGCGTTCTGGTCGAGGTCCCGCTCGCGGAACGGGGCCGGATCCCGGCTGTCGAACAGCTGGCGTGCCTGCCGGACCTTGATGTCGATGCACGAGCGCCCGTCCTCGACGCGGTAGCGTGGGCGGTCGGTCATGATGCTGCCGAGGCTGGCCGGGCGACCTCTGCGTACGCACAGAGGGCGTTCGCGAGCTTCATCTGCCTGGGGCTGCGGCACTCCGGTTCAAGAAGGCGCGGGCTCGTGACGAGGAACACCGCACATCGTGCCCGAGACGTAGCCACATTCAGCCGGTTGCGACTGTAGAGAAACTCCATGCCGCGAGGGGCATCTTCCGGTCGCGACGTCGCCATGGAGTAGATGACGACTGGCGCCTCCTGTCCCTGAAACTTGTCGACCGTTCCCACACGCAATCCCCGCTCGGCCAGCCGGTCGGTCAGGCGGTTGACCTGGGCGTTGTAAGGCGACACAACCAGGATGCCCTCGCCTGATAGTGGCCGCGGGTTGCCGCCTTCATCAGTCCAGGCTGCACCTGCCGCCAGCAGCCGGTCCACCAAGCGAGCGACCGCTTCAACTTCTTCGGGCGAGGAGTTCTGGTTCCCGTCGTGGTCCACAGGGACGGTCCAGAGTCCCGCGCCATCAAAGCCGTCCGTGCCCGTAAGTGCCTGGAGTTCAAGACCAGGCTTCGCTCGCAGCCTGCCATCGTAGAAAGATCGAGACGTGAACTCCGCGAGGGGCGGTGCCAGGCGCCACGTCTCTGGAAGGAACAGGCCGCGGTCCGCCGGGATGGTCTCGAGGCCATTCAGGATGTGCTCGAGCGCGGAGACACCCACGCCGTCCGGGTGGGTGCCCTTCAGAGGCTGTTCGAGTTGCTGCGGATCGCCAAGCAGGACAAGGTTGCGAGCTGCCGTCGCGGCGGCAAGCACATTGGCGAGTGACATCTGGCCGGCCTCGTCGACGAACAGTGTGTCGACCGTGTTGCCGAACTCCGGCCTCGACCAGACAAACACGGTTCCACCCAGTACATCGATCTCGCCAGATGCCAGCGCTGCCTGGCCGGCGTCACGCGTGACCACCTGAATGCCTGGTGCCGTGTCAGCGTCGTCGTCGGAGTCAATCCGTGCGAGCCGCAGCGGGGCAGTGGCGCCGGCGGCCTTCACCACGGCCTGCATAAGCGTTTCGATGGCCTTGTGGCTGTGCGCCATCACGCCCACTCGTCGGCCCGCCCGGGCGAGGGCCACAACCATCTGCGCTCCTGTGTAGGTCTTGCCGGCGCCGGGTGGTCCCTGTATCGCCAGGCAGGTGTCGCTCAACCGAAGGACGATGTCGCGGGCGTAGGCCGTGGCTGCAGCCGCATCTGAGCCGAACGTGCCAGAGACCAGTCTGGGCGGCCGCCGCAACAGCACGTCCTGGGCTGACCGCGGCAGCGTCGACGCATCCTGACTGGCAGCCGCGGCTTCGCCGAGCGCCAGCAGGGCGGCCTCCATCGCGTCGGTCCGTACGTGGCTGAACGCGAACGCTTCGCTCGCGTGGACTCCCGCCTGCTTCTTGCCCTTCTTGACGTCCACGGTTCGAGCCATGCGATCGGTCGCGACAACCTCGCCCCACGTTTCCCCGGTCTGGAGCCTCAGCTCATCCCCTGCTCTAATCTCAACGTCCTGTTCCGGGAAGGTGTATCGCTGGACCACACTTCCCGTGGGCTTGCCCGTCCGCTTGTTGAGCACCTCCTCGACCTGCCCTGCGAACCGGAGACTGGCAACGGCCTTACGCTCGTCGATCAGATCCGCGGGTGGTAGTTCACACAGGCGGTAGAACTCCCAGAAGTCAGCCTTGGCCTCGCGGCGGTGGAAGTCCAGCAGGTAGGCAAGGATCCAGCGCGCCTGCTGATCCGGCGTGCGTGAGATCGGATCCGGGGGAACGCCTGTGAGCAGGCGTTCGCGTAGAGCGTTGACGCGCTGCTGCCGCTCATCGACTTCCTCCGCGGCGGCGTCCTCGGGGGAGAGGGGCCGCGGAATCTCGGTTCCTTCCGCCAGCGCCCGCGCGCGGGTGGTCTCCAGCCAGTCGCGGAGCGCAAGCGTCGAAAGACAGTCGTCCCGGTTGTAACCTTCAACTGCGGTGCGAGCGTTGTCCGTCAGGGCTGCCGCTGTTCCGGCTGCCAGCGCCAGCTCGACCGCTCGCAGGGCCAGGCTGGCGTCGGTGAGCGCGACGCTCCGCGCGAATGCATACAGCGGCTCAAGGCACTTGATGGAGTAACGCTCAACGCCGACGACCAGTCCCTGCCGGACGACGCTCAGCAGGTCGACGAATCGCTTGCCGCGGAGTAACCGATCAAGCAGCTCGGCCCTGGACGCGTATCGGCCGGCCAGGCGCTTCAGCGCGGACGGTTCGTAGTGGCCGTAGTGATAGACATGCATGCCAGGGTCGAGTTCCCACTGGGCCGCGATCAAGTCCATGACGGCCTCAAACGCTGCACGTTCGCCTGCGGCGTCCAAACCCCAGAAGGAGCGATACAACGCGCTCTGGGTGACTATGCCGAACAGGTACTCCCGCCCGCCCTGCACGGCGAACGCGTCACCCTCCAAATCAAGGAACACGTCACCCGGGGACGGCTCCGGCAACGCCGCCAGCCCTCGAGCCTCCTCCACAGGGCGACGCTCCACGGCCGGCTCCGCCTGGTCACGGGAAGCCACCTGAAGCCGCGCCTGCTCACGCGCCCTGGCCAGCGCCTCTGCCGACCCACGGCGTGGCTTGAACTCCAGGGGCAGAGGCAACGCCGCCAGGGCTGTGGTCGTCGTGACGCCGCGCGCTTCCAACTCCGCACGCTGCAGGCGTGTGGCACCTGCCACCAAGGACAGATGATCGTCCCGGCGGCGCATCTCGCTGCATTGGCCCGACCACGGACAGACATCGCAGTGGTCCACCGGCTCAGGATAGTGTTCGCTCGCGACCGCGTCCGCGGCTCTGGCGACTGTGCCGGAGAGCCGACGCCGTACCAATCGGACGTACGCGTCGAAGTCCTGAACGCGGAAGGCCTGCACCGGCGTAACGGGGTCAGGTGTGACGACGTAGAACTGCTCCGGCTCCACGCCCTGTTCGGCGGCCAGCAAGTCGGAATAGAGGCTCAGTTGGAGAATCGTGCCCGGCCGAGTCTCCTGGCTCAGTTTGGTATCGATCGCCTCGTACGACCATGTCCCCAAACTGGATTCCTTGCTGACACGGCGAAGCACGTCCGGCCGGCCAAACCAGGCGTTGTCGCCAAGCGCACCCTGAGCGACCACATCCACCCCGGCTGCCAGGTTCTCGCGCGTGGCGGCGATGAGCACCCCAGGGTCTGTCAGGCCAGACAGATCAACCACGTTGAGCCCCGCTGAGCGCAGCGACGCGAGGTATGCCCGCTCGTGTTCAAGGCCGCGTGCACGGAGCAGCTCAAGGAAGGGATCGTTCCAGTAAGGGCGCGTGCCAGCGCCTCTCGCCACGGCCATTTCCATGGCCGTACGGTGCTGGCACCCGAGGAAGTTGGCCAGGTCCGTGGCGGAGCAGATGAGCGATGGTCCCGATGCGCGCATCCCTGATCCTGGCGTAGCGTGCGCGCTACACGCGCGCCGTCACCAGGACCTCCTCCCCGAGCATGTCGATGATCTTGACGGCAACCGTGGTCTCCTCGGCGGGCGCATCCACGTCGTACGTGCCGCTGACGAAGTCCGTCTTCCGCTCCGGGATGTCGCTGAGCGTGACGGTGAACACGGACCCGTTCCACGCAGTGTCGATCATCACGCAGTCCACCATGGCCCGCCAGTCATCGACCCGCGGTTGAAGGAGCCCGGCCTGCTGTCGGAGCCGTTCGACGATCGACGGCGATATGAACTCCTCGATCGTCACCGCGATGTGGCCCTTGACGCGCCGGATGGCCACCTTCGCTCGGGCCGGCTCATGGCGCAGGAACGATCCGTAGGTGGCATCACTCCGCAGTTCGATGACGTCGATCCGGTTGATCGCGGTCTTCCCCTTGCGAAGCCGGTTCCAGTCCTCCAGCCACGCCCGGGAGGCGTGCTCAATACCGAGACACACCAGCGCGATTCCACGCTCGTCGTCCGGCCGCGCGTCGATCTCGCGCTTGACCTCCTCCAGGTCCACAGGAGACAGCGGATGGTCGAAGGGGATGATCTTCACGAGCTGCTTCTTCAGCGTACCGTCGAAGAAGCCGTCGACTCGTGTGCGCTCCACACCGATGTGCTCGCAGGCCAGGTTCACGGCCTCGTTGTGCTGGATATGAAGGTCGTAGTCATTCACCCGCCACACGGAGAAGTTGAGCTGCGCCGGCTGGGGCGACTTCGAGACGTCGGATTCCTCCATCTCCGGAAGACCAGGCTGGGGAGCGCTTGCCGAAGCGACTCGTTCGTCGACCTGTTCGCGGATCACACCTTGTAGTCGCTTGGCGGTCGTCTGAATGGCCCCGCTGTTGATGTCACAGCCAATCCATCGCCGACCAAGACGCTGAGCCGACGCGCACGTCGTTCCAGACCCAACGAAGCAGTCCAAGACTACATCCTCTGGATCGGAGTAGGTGCGAATCGCCAGGTCCAGAAGCGCTTCAGGCTTCTGGGTTGGATAGTCGGTCTTTTGGCGAACGTCAGCCGGTGGAATCAGGGGAATGGGCCAGACATTGTCGAGCGTCTTGGAATCGGAATCCTGGTAGACGAGATTGCCAGCCTCGTCCTTGAGATTGACAAGGACGCCGTCAACCTTCACTCGCCTCAACTGCTGGACCATGCGTTCGCGAGGAACCGCAACTCGATGAAAGGTCGCATCAGCTCCCTTCGAGTAGACCAAGAGCGAGTTCGTCGCCCGCGGAAGAACGTCTTTTCGATCGTCGTGCATCTTGTTGTAGAAGTACCAATGCACCTCGCTTCGAAACTGTCCGGCGCCAAGGACCTCGTCAAGAATCAAGCGAAGGTGATGCACCTTCCTCCAGTCGCAATGAACGATCAAGACGCCCTTGGTCGACAGCAGTTCCCTCAGGAGCTGAAGTCGCTCGTACATGAACTGCAGGTAGTTGTCGTTCGCCCAGATGTCCGTGTACTGGATCTGCTCGCCCAGCGTGTAATGCTCGCCGGACAGCTTGGCGGTGCCAGAGGGGCCTCGCAGGCTCACTTTGCGCACGTAGTCGGCGCCGGAATCGAACGGCGGGTCGATGTAGACCAGGTCGACCTTACCGCGGAAACCGTTGGCCAGCAGGTGCGCCAGCACTTCCTTGTTGTCGCCGTGGAAGAGCAGGCCGCCCGGCTGGTAGGAGGCGGGCCAGTCCGGCCACGTTCGCAGCGGTGAACCCGCAGGTTCGGCAGAGAACCGCTCGATGAGTTGAGCTGGAAAGGCCGTGACGTGCGTGAGGGGTCGCTTGCCGACCCACGTCAGCATGGGTCGTCCCTTTGCCGGTGTGATTGTCACGGCCTGTTTGGGCTTCGGCGCGGCGGCAACCGGTGGAGCGGGGCTGTTCTTCCCGGAACGGGGCTGCTTCGCTGTCTTTCGAGAAGGAGTTTTCCGAACGGCGGCTCCCGCGCCCCCGGCACGAGCAGGCTTCGCCGCGGCGACTCGCGGCTTCTTCTTCGAGGACTTCGCTGCCATCAGGGCTCGCTCCGCGCGATGGCCTGAAGCTGCGGAATCAGTGCCGGCAGGTCACGCTGAAGAATGTTCCACACCTCGTCGAGGTCCACGTCGTCGTAATCGTGCACGATCCGGCTCCGCAGTCCGGCCATCTCCTTCCATGGCAACTCGGGATGCTGCGCCCTGAACTCCGGCGAGAGTCGCCGCACCGCTTCGCCCAGCACAGTGAGCTGATGCAGCACTGCGGACTGGGTCTTCAAGTCCTTCATGAACTGGGTATCGCTGAGTCCCTGCGCGAAGGCCACCGCCCGCCGGGCGGCTTCCAGCAGGTCCAGCACGTAGCCGTCGTCACGCGACATAGATGGGCCTGGCCGATTCAAGGATGTTGCGCCGGCGGATCCAGTTGTGGCTTCGCTCGACGGACCGCCGGGTCACCAGGTCGATCCGGCGGCCCCACACAGTCTCGAGTTCCTCTTCCATCCGCTCGTGATCCAGAAGGCTCCAGCGCGCGCCAGGCGCGAACGACACCAGCACGTCTACATCACTGCGCTCGGAGAAGTCGGGTCGCAGCACTGATCCGAAAAGAGCCAGCTCCGCCACGCGCCACCGCTCGCAGAACTCTCTGATTCGGGACTGATCGATCGGCACGCCAATTGTGTCTTCGTCCGGTCGCTCGCAGAAGGTCCACACCGCCTGCATCGAGTCGTACTCCACGGTGCTGGTCGCGGTGAAGATCATTTCGTACTTCAGGCGATCCACGTTCAAGCGCTCCAACTTCTTCAGCGCCATCGCCTTGGCGCCCGCCAGTCCGTTCACCTGGTCAACCCGTTCGTTCTCGGCCTTCACTTCGACGATACAGACGCGGCCGCTGCCGGCCGGCATGCCGGGGCCCGGCTTGCGGCGGATGACGAAGTCCGGCGTGTAGCGCCGCCACTTGCCCTTCACATCCTTGTACTCGACGAAGAAGTCCGTCTTGCCGGGGTCCGTGATGCCGCCGGTGAAGTACACGTCTTCCACGTCCCACGGCTCGATATTCAGCCTGGCGAGCACCTGTTCGAAGAAACTCCGCTCGGGCATCGAGTCGAACTCGAGTGGCGTGTAGTGAAAGCCGAGATCGCGAGGATTCTTCTGGATGTCGTCACGATGCAGCAGCAGCCGCTCGTTGCCCACCGGATAGGCAATCTGCGCCACGTAGACCGTCTGGCCCTCAGGATCCTGCTCCTTCGTGAAACCTTCTGGGCGCACCAGCGCCAATGCAACCTCGATGGGATACTCATGGATCTCGTAGTGTGCAACCTGGCTGTCGATCTGGGCGGCCAGGTCTGGCAGGTGGGCGGCGGGAACGTCCTCGCTCCCGTAGGCGGCTCGCACGGCCTCGAGCACGGACAACGGATCCAGTCGCTGTCCGGCGGCCAGCTCAACGGCTGCGGCGTACGCGTCCATCGTCTCGGGCTCGGCGGTGACCGTGACGGACTCGCCGATTTGCTGAAGGACCCGGCCGCCCGGACCCGCCGCTCCGAGCGCCATCCGGCGCATGACGCCATCCCTCGCATCGACGGAAGGCTTGACCAGGCCGGGCGCGGCCGGCGCCAGGGCGCGGCGCACCACCGTGCGCGCCTGCTTTCTGATCAGGATGGGAGGGGCATCAGGCTTGCGCACAACCAGCCGTGCGCGCCTCCGTTCCTGACCCGCGTGATCCAAGTCGGTGATCCGTTCGCCGTATGTCTCCTGAAGCTGCCGGTCCAGAACGCCGTAGTTCTCCTGAGTCAGGTAGATCCTGGCGCGATGCGAGTTGCCGGGCACCTGACGCAGGCACCGGGTGGCGGCCTGCAGCACGAAGTTGTTGGACGACCTCAGTTGTCGCGCCAGCGCGCACCCGAACAGGCTTGGGCAGTTCCAGCCCTCGGTGCCCTTGTTGACCAGCAGCAGCACGCGATGCGGGGCCGCTGGATCGTTCAGCCGGTTGAAGGCATCGATGTCGGCCTTCCTGGTCAGCGAGACATCGGAGGTGTTCACCAGGCACAGCGTAGGGCTGATGCCCGCCTGTGCCAGCGCGTCGTCGACTACCGGCCGAAGCTCCTGCAGATCGTCGGTCTGCGGGAAATAGATCGCCAGCTTGGCTGGCGACCCATCCGGCAGGCGGACATCGCGATAGTCCTTGAAGAAGTCGGTCACGACATGACGCACGAATCGCTTCGCATCGCCGTCAAGCTGGAGAGCCTGAATGTTGCCGCCCACGTCCTTCAGGATGCCGTCGCGGATGCCTTCGGACAGCCCGTACCAGGCCACGACGTCCCGCAGAGGCTGCCGCTGGTAGTAGGGCGTGCCCGTCGTGTTGACGACGCATTTCACCGTGGTGGCGCCTGCCAGATAGTCCACCGTGCGCCGGACCTTCTTCAGATCCGTGTCGAGCGACTGGCCGTACGTGTGGTGGGCCTCGTCCGAGAACACGGCCAGATTCGGCAGGCTGGCGATGGCCTGCAGCCGGAGGTTGGCCACCTCCGCCCTGGCCTCGTCCGCGCTGCCGGCCAGCAAGGAGCCGAGATCGCCTTTGCGGATCGTCTCCTTCTGAATCCGGATCTTCTCCGTGTTCGTAACCACGACGTTGAAGTGGGAGCCGCGGATCACCGGAAGATCCTTCTCGCCATCCCGGGTGAACGTCATCTTCACGGATGCCATGAACGCCCTGTGCAGGCGCGGCGGCAGCACGCTCTCATAGGGCATCGAGAGCAATTCGCGGAGGGATTCGATGATGGTCTTGCCAGGCGCGAAGACGAGCGCGTTGTGCACGAACGGCCCGTCAGGGCTGTCCAGCGCGAGCGCAAACTCCGTGGCGATGATGGCGCCGATGAGCACCGTCTTTCCGGCGCCCATGGCAAGAGCCAGGATGTAGCTGGGGTAGTCGAGCGTCAGCGTCTCCCGCACCGCTTCCAGGCGGAAGTCGCGCACGAAGCCGTCGTCCGTGCGGACGCGTTCCAGGACGCTTTCCAGGCCCAGGTCGAGGACGACGTCCCTGATGCGCTGATCACCAAGACCGATGGCTGTCAGAAACTCGGTCTGCCTGGCAAACAGCGTCCGGTAGAGGTCGACGACCTTCGGCGTGTTCCGGACGAGCCGCAGGTGCCAGTACACCTCCAGCGCGCGGAGTTGAGGCGCGCGGAGGTGGCGCACATTGCCACGCTCGGAGCCGTGAGCCCATTCGAGCAGCTCGGCGACTGCCCACGGGCCGTCGACGGGGTAGCCAGCCTGCCGCCATGCGTCGACTTCGGTGGTCAGGCGCTCGTGCAGGTGCATGGAAGGAGGATTGTAGCGAGTCCTTAGCGCTTCAGGTCCCGTACGGCAGGGTAGCCGGGCAGACCCTTCGCCTGCGTGACACCCCGGACGATCGCCTCCGAGAGCACCTCCGCCGCGAGGCTGCCGATCGTGGTGATGTCCGCCGCGCCCGACCAGCGGCCCGTGGCCAGCGCGAACACCGTGTCGCCGTCGCCGTTCGTGTGCGACGGGTTCAGCGCCCGCGCCAGGCCGTCGTCGGCCATCAGCGCCAGCCGGCCCGCCTGGAGCTTGCTCAGCTTCGCGTTGGTCGCCACCACGGCAATCGTGGTGTTGCGCCCCGGCTGTGGCGGGGGCAGCAGCGCACCTGAGCGAAGCAGCGCCCGCGCGTCGGCGAGCGTGCCGTCCGGATTGCGCACGCCGGCCACCACCTGGCCTGTCCTGGCGTTGATCACGTCTCCGACGGCGTTGACGACGGCGATCGCGGCCACGACGAGGCCGCCCGGGAGCGTCGCGGAGGCGGTGCCGACACCGCCCTTCATGGCGCCGTATCTGCCGCCCGGCGCCCCCATCGCGATCTTCCCGACCGTGGCGCCCGTGCCCGCCCCCACGCTGCCCTCGGCGATCGGGCCGGCCGTGGCATTCGAAGCCGCGCGGTAGCCGCAGTCGGCCGTCGGCCGGACCTTCGGGTTGCTGCCGACGTTCAGATCAAAGATCACCGCGGCCGGCACGATGGGCACCTTGCCTGCCCCGGTCTGGAAGCCGAAGTTGCGCTCTTCGAGCCACCGGACGACGCCCGTCGCGCTCTCAAGCCCGAACGCGCTGCCGCCGGTCAGGACGATGGCGTTCACGCGCTCGACCATGTTCAGCGGGTCGAGCAGGTCCGTCTCCCGCGTGCCGGGCGCTGCGCCGCGCTGGGACACGCCGCCGACGGCGCCATCCCCGTCGACGAGCACCACGGTGCAGCCCGTCGGCCGGAGCGACAGCGTGTGGTGTCCCGTCTTGATGCCCGCGACGGCCGTGATGCCCCACGGCTCGGTGCTCCGGATGCTCTGGCTCCGCACTCCGACGGCCGCCAGCGTCACGGCGGCGAGTACGCCGGCCAGCCCGACAGGAAACGGAACGCCGAATCGAAAAGACGTCGGGCGGGAGGGCATGCCGTGGGACTAACTCTAACCGAGACAGCGGCTTGGCGTGGTCGCCGGAGCCGCCGGACGCGTCGCCCCGCAGGGCCTAGAATCCGTCGATGGCCATCACCCCGCCCGCACTCGACGACGATGCCGGCTGCCTCATCTGCCGGATCAACAACGGCACCGAGCCTGTGCCGCACGGCCTGCTGTACGAGGACGACCTGTGGGTGGTCCGGCACATGCCGCCGCCCTACGCCGTGGCCGGGTGGCTGGTGCTCCAGACGCGCCGGCACTGTCCCGAACCCGCGCAGTTCAACGACAGGGAGGCGGTGTCCTTCGGTCCGGTGCTGCGGCTGTGCGAAGCCGTGTTGCTCCGCGTCACCGGTGCCGCTCGTATCTATACGGCGGCGCTCGGCGAGAAGGTGCGGCACGTGCACGTCCACATGGTGCCGCGGTACGACCCGCCGGCCGAGGGCGCCCTGGGCTGGGATCTGTTCGGGCTGGAGCGCCGCGCGGCGGCCGGAGAGTTCGTCGTGGCCGAGGCCGACGTGGCTCGCGTCGTCCAGGCCTTCAGGCAGAAGATGACGGCGATATAGCCACGGTTGGCCAGCCCCTGCGCAGGGCTGGCAAGCCGCTTGCCCTGCTCACCGTGTCGCTCTGTTGGAGGAGACACGATGAGATCGCGGCTTTCACGAGTAATTGCGTTGATGATCCCGGTTCTGCTGGCGTCCGGCACGGCCTGGAGCCAGCCACAGAATTTTGTAGCCGATGTCAGTACTGCAATCGACCGGGGCCTCACGTGGCTCGACGACGCAGGCTACTTCCAGCCGGGCATTGCGGGTGATGCCACCGGTCTTGTCGCGCTGACGCTGCTCGAGAAGCGTCCGGGCGGCGACCCGGGTGCGCCGCCACAAGGCTATGCCGGCGCCTCGCCCGGCGACCAGGCGCGCATCGACGGCCTGATCGGCCACCTCGTCGCGACAGCCAACCTGCCGTTCTTCGCATACCGGAACGGCCAGGAAATGATGGCGCTCGCGCTCTATCTCCGAACCGGTGGACCGGACCAGTCCGGCGCCCTGGCGGCGCTCAACGCCGCGTTCGATGAGTCCGCGACGCTCGTCGGCCTCAACGACTGCACGCCGAACGGGTCCGGAGGTTGCGAGCCGGGTACCGGCGGCCCCGAACCCTGCATCGACGACGGGTTCGGCGGGTGTCGCCCGGGCCTTCCGTCCGCGGCGGGTGTCGCCGCGTGGGATGGCTACTGGTGCTACATGGAGCTGAACTGCCCGGACTCGTCCACGACGCAGTTCGTGATCTCGGGCATGTCCGCGGCGCGCTTCGTCTACGCGGACCCGGCCTACGCGGACCCGGACCGGCTGGCGGCGCTGAACCTGCTCGCCGCGCGCTCGGCGCAGGCCTACCAGGACAACGGTGAGAGCGGGGAGTACTGCAGCCCCGGTGGCGAACTGACGGCCTCGGAAGCCGGGCATGGCTACAACGTCGGCAGCTGCAACTCGTTCCAGCAGACAGCCAGTGGGGCCTGGGTCCAGCTCATCGGCGGCGCGACGGTCAACACGCCCGGCGTCCAGCAGTACCTCGAGTGGATGCGCAACCGGTATCGCTACTCCGATAACGAAGCCAACGACTGGGGCAATGTGTCCTACGGCTACGGCCTGTGGAACGCGAGCCGCATGTTCTCGTTCCTCGACGCGTCGCCGGTCACACCGGCTCCGGGGAATCTCTCGAGTGCGGACTTCGGCACGCTCGCGCCCGAGGTGGCACCAGCCTACGAGTTCGCGCAGGACGAGTTCGGCTCGATCATCACCGCCGGGCGCCAGGTGCGCCTCAACCCCGCGGACGTGCCCCGTCCGCCGAACTTCGGCCCCGAGGGCGCCGGCTACTACGCGGGCACGGTGGACCTCGCGCCGTGGTACT
>JBFXBH010000071.1:0-1617 GCA_050183355.1 Vicinamibacterales bacterium
CCGCGCCGGCGCCGACGAGCAGCGTCGTCAGCGCGAGGTCGTCCCGGAACGCGGCCCAGTGCAGCGCGGTGGCGCCGTCCGGCTGCGGCGCGTTGACGTCGGCCTTCTTCGCGATGAGCTGACGCACTGCGGCGAGGTCCTGCCGTCGGGCGGCGTCGGCCACACGGGTGTCCGCGGCGGCGAAGGCCCGGCCGGCCAGCACAAGGGTGGTGAGGACGGCGATCGTGATGCGTGTAGTGTGGGTCATGGGTGTCTCTGCTGCGGCGCCGTGGCTGGTGACAGAACGCCGGCCCGGATCCCGGCGAGCGTCAGGTCCAGCGCCTGCGCCGCCAGGGCTTCCGGATCGTCGACGTGGCGATGATGGATGACCTGGAGGGCCGACGGTCCGTGGATCGCCGCCCAGAGGGCCTGGCCGGCGCGGTGCGGGTCGGTGTCGCGCGGGAATACGCCCTCGTCGATGCAGCGCGTGACCTTGGCCATCGCGACTTCGTCGAGGTGGCGCAGCGGGTACAGGTCGTACACGCGGTCCTGCAGCGGCGGCGCGGCCGGGTCGACATAGGCAAGCGCGAAGTAGTCCGGGTGCGCCTTGCTGAACTCCGCGTACCGCCAGAAGAACTCGCGCAGGTCCTCGAGCGGGTCCGGATTCGCCTGGCTGCGCAGCTCCGCCTGAAGCTGCAACTCGAAGGCGCGTTCCTGCAGCGCGGCGAAGATGTCGTCCTTGCTGTTGAAGTGGTGATACAGGGACGGCGCCTTGATCCCGAGGCGCGTCGCAATCTCGCGCATCGTGACGGCGGAGTAGCCCCCCTTGCGATACAGCGTCCGGGCGGTGTCGAGGATGGCCTGGCGGAACGCCTCGCCGGACGCGCGCGCGGCACGGGCGACGGGCTGCCGGCGCCGCGGGTGTCGCGCGGAGGTCCGAAGCGGGGTGGGGCGGGTCGTCGGTGTGTGGTCGCTCATGCCGGGCTGGTTCGAATGTCCCGATCAGGCTTACGCTGTAAGTCTGCGATCGGCATTCGAGTGAATTGGCTATGAAAATAGCACAGACGAAGAACATTGACGAGACTTACATGGTTCGGTTAGCCTAGCGCGGATGACTCGGATACCACTCGGCCGCGCACGCGCCGTGTCGCTGGCCGTGATCGCAGCCTGTGTCGTGACGGGCAGGCTTGAAGCGGGGCAGACCCCCGCCGCGGCACCGGCGACCAGCCCGGCCGCCCGGAACGCGCTGGTCGACAAGTACTGCGTCGGGTGCCACAACGATCGGAACAAGGCCCGCTACGCGAACCTCTCGCTCGAGCATGCGGACTTTCAGCAGCTCGCCGGCGACGCCGACGTGTGGGAGCGCGTGATCCGGAAGGTCAAGGCGGGCGCGATGCCGCCGGCCGGCAACCCGCGGCCCGAGCGGGCGGCACTCGACGCGCTGGTGACAGACCTCGAGACGCGCATCGATGCCGCCGCCGCGGCGGCGCCGAATCCCGGCCGCGCGATCGTGCACCGGCTGAATCGCGCCGAGTACGCCAACGTCGTGCGCGACCTCTTCCACCTCGACGTGGACGTGAAGTCGCTGTTGCCCGCGGACGACTCCGGCTTCGGCTTCGACAACGTCGGGGACGTCCT
>JBFXBH010000071.1:1717-6370 GCA_050183355.1 Vicinamibacterales bacterium
CCCTACGTCCCGAAGACGCCCGTGGCGAGCCCGAGCCGAGACCGGATCATGGTCTGCCGGCCGGCGTCAGCCGCCGGGGAAGCACCGTGCGCGACGACCATCCTGACCCGGATCGCGCGCCGGGCCTACCGTCGCCCCGTGACACCCGCGGACGTGCGCTCGCTGATGGCGTTCTACACGGAGGGACGGAGGGACGGCGGCTTCGAGGCGGGCATCCAGCTCGCGCTCGAGAAGCTGATGGTGTCGCCGGACTTCCTGTTCAGGGTCGAGCGGGACCCCGGGGGCGCGAAGCCGGGGTCGGTGTACCGGGTCAGCGACGTCGAGCTGGCCTCGCGGCTCTCGTTCTTCCTGTGGAGCAGCATGCCGGACGACCAGTTGCTCGCGCTGGCCGAGCAGGGCCGCCTCAGGGAACCGGCCGTGCTCGAGCGGCAGGTGCGCCGCATGCTGGCGGACCCGAAGGCGCAGGCACTGGTCGACAATTTCTTCGGCCAGTGGCTGATGCTGCGGAACATGCCGCTCATCGCGCGCGATGTCGTCGAGTTCCCGGATTTCGACGACAACCTGCGCGACGCCTTCCGCCGCGAGACGGAGCTGTTCCTCGCCAGCCAGGTGCAGGAGGACCGCAGCGTGGTCGACCTGCTGACGGCGAATTACACCTTCCTGAACGAGCGGCTCGCGAAGCACTACGGGATCGCCGGCGTGTCGGGCAGCCGGTTCCGGCGCGTCGCCTATCCGGATACCGTGCGCGCCGGGCTCTTCGGCCACGGCAGCCTGCTCGCGGCGACGGCCTACTCCAACCGGACGTCGCCTGTGCTCCGGGGCAAGTTCCTGCTGGAGAACGTGCTGGGCACGCCGCCGCCGGCGCCGCCGGCCAACGTCCCCCCGTTCCCCGAGAACGACGGCACGTCGAAGCCCAGGTCCGTCCGCGAGCGGATGGAGCAGCACCGCCGGAACCCGGTGTGCGCCGCGTGCCACGCGCAGATCGACCCGCTTGGATTCGCGCTCGAGAACTTTGACGCCGTCGGCGCGTGGCGCACGAAGGACAACGGCACGGTGATCGACCCGTCGGGCGCGTTTCCGGACGGCGTGAAGTTCGATGGACCGGCGACGTTCCGGACGGCGCTCCTCAGCCACCGCGAGCAGTTCATCGTCACCGTCACGCAGAAGCTGCTGACCTACGGCCTGGCGCGTGGCGCGGAGTACTACGACATGCCCGCCGTGCGGAAGATCGTGAAGGACGCCGCGGCGCAGGACTACCGCTGGTCGTCACTGATTCTCGGCATTGTCAGAAGCGCGCCGTTCCAGATGAGGAGATTCGAGTCATGATCAGCACGCAGAAGCATCTCTCCCGCAGGACCGTGCTGCGTGGCGCGGGGGCGGCCATCGCGCTGCCGCTGCTCGACAGCATGGTGCCGGCGCACGCCGCGCTCCGGAACACGGCCGCGAAGCCCGTCATGCGCCTCGGCGCGGTGTACGTGCCGATGGGCGTCAACATGTCGATGTGGACGCCGAAGGTCGAGGGGCCGCTGCGTCTCTCGCCGATTCTCCAGACGCTGGCACCGTTCAAGGAACAGTTGCTGCTGGTCTCCATGCTGGACAGCGAAGGTGCGGTCGCGCGGCCCGAGGACGGCGGCGGCGCCCACTCCCGCATCCAGCCGACGTGGCTGACCGGCGTCCATGTGAAGAAGACCGACGGCCCGGGCTTCCGGGCCGGCATCTCGATGGACCAGATCGCGGCGCAGCAGGTCGGCCAGGAGACGCAGCTCTCCTCGATCGAACTGGCGCTCGAGTCCGTGGACCTGGTCGGCGCGTGCGAGTTCGGCTACACGTGCGCCTACACGGGCACGCTGTCGTGGCGCACGCCGACGACGCCGCTGCCGATGGAAGTGAACCCGCGCAACGTCTTCGAGCGCCTGTTCGGCGACGCGGACAGCACGGACCCGAAGGCCCGGCTCGCGCGGATGGCGCGCAACCGCAGCATCCTGGACGGCGTGGTCCGGGACGTCGACCGTCTGCAGCGCGGCATGGGCCCGAAGGACCGCGGCAAGGTGGCCGAGTATCTGGATTCCGTGCGCGACCTGGAGCGGCGGATTCAGAAGGCCGAGCAGCAGGCCGAGCAGAAGATGCCCGTCGTGGAGCAGCCGGTCGGCGTGCCCGCCTCGTACGAGGAGCACGGCAAGCTCATGTACGAGCTGCTCGCGCTCGCCTGGCAGGCCGACCTGACCCGCGTCGCCAGCTTCATGATGGCGCGCGAGCTGAGCACGCGGATCTATCCGGAGATCGGGATCACCGAACCGCACCACCCGCTGTCACATCACGCCAACGACCCGGAGAAGCTGGCCAAGCAGGCCAAGCTGAATATGTTCCACCTCAGCATCTTCCGGTCGTTCCTGGAGAAGCTGAAGAACACACCGGACGGCGACGGCACGCTGCTCGACCACTCGATGCTGCTCTACGGGTCCGGCATGAGCAACTCGGACCTGCACCTGCCGCTCGAAGTGCCGACGCTCGTCGTGGCGGGGAAGGATGCGGGGATCAGGACGAACCAGCACATCAAGGCGGCCGCGAAGACGCCGCTCTCGAACCTGCAGCTGGCGCTGCTGGAGCGGATGGGCTGCCGCGTCGACTCGTTCGGTGACAGCACGGGCGCGTTGCGCATCCTGTCCATCTGAGCCGACGCCGTTCTCGCGAACCCTTCGACCCCGGACATCAGGGCCGGCCTTCATGGGCCGGCCCGATTGCTGTACGGCATCGGCCGGGGAGCGGAGGCGTGCGTTGACACGCCCTGTCCGCCCGGATCCCCGGGGCGGTCAGCGACAGGTCGTATCGACCATCTCCAGCACGTTGATGTTGATGCGGACGCCCTTGTCGTCCTTCATGTAGATCCCCTTGGCCTGGACCCTGTGGCCCGCGTGTTCCTCGGGCGTGATCACCGTGTCGGGGTCGGGATAGATGTCCATCAGCGCGATGGTGGCCGTGCCGGGGGGCTGCCCGGTCAGGCCCTTCAGCTCGGACGGCTTGGAGGGTTCGCCGTCACGGGACCGCCGGGGCGGCGTGGCGTTCGTGAGGGCCCACGACTTGTCGGGCTGCTGCGTCAGGCACCCGACGGAACGCGCC
Source organism: Vicinamibacterales bacterium (assembly GCA_050183355.1). Taxonomy (GTDB): domain Bacteria; phylum Acidobacteriota; class Vicinamibacteria; order Vicinamibacterales; family UBA2999; genus CANKJK01. The sequence goes on from JBFXBH010000071.1 coordinate 4,835, forward strand.
AGCGAGAAGTTCGGCAGCGGCTGCGGCTCCTTCTCCCGGAGCGTCACCGTGCGCATGTCGCCGGCCGCCAGCTCCGTCTGACCCGCCGGGAAACCGTTCAACTGGAACAGATACGCGATCACGTCGACGTAGTCGGCCGGCGTCAGGGGATCCTTGGCACCGCGCGGCTCGTCGCTGTCGCCGTGCCGCTGCTCCTTCTGGGACAGCGTGCTGCCGGGTGGCGGGCTCATCGCATACGCGGCGAGGCCGGCGAGGTCGCCCTCCCACGTCTGCACGAACCGCTGTCCCTTCAGCGCCGTGCCGCTGTAGGTGATGCCGAAGCCCCCGCCGCCGGCGGCCGCGTGGCACGACTGGCACCCCTTCTCGTACGCCGCCTTGCCGCGCGCGGCCTGGGCCTCGGTGTAGACGCCGTCCCAGACGGTGCGGTCCGCGGCCCGGAGGCCGGTGATGGTCCACGCGAGGGCGGTGGATGCCAGGGTCAGCGCGAGCAGGCGGGTCGGGTTCGGCATGGGGCGACGATAGACCAGCGGAGGCCGTACATACAACGGGCCGATGGTGCCTGGCACCACCGGCCCGTCGTCGGCCCGGGAGCGGGACGACGTCCCGCTAGACGTCGATTTCCTTGAGCTGGCCCGTGCTGTCGCCGTGCCGGTCGACCGGCACGCCGGCGCGATCCAGCAACGTGATGATGAGGTTCTGTTCCGGCACGTAGTCCTCGACCTTGTAGGCGACGTGGCGGTTGCCCTTGATCTTTCCGGCGCCGCCGCCGAACACGATGTTCGACAGGTCGATGATGGCGTGCTCGTTCGGGTTGCCGAGGCCGCCGCCCAGCAGGATGATCGAGCTGTCCAGCAGGTTGCCGTCGCCCTCCTTCAGGCTCTGCAGCTTGCGCAGGTAGTAGGAGACGAGCTCGATGTGATACGCGTCGATCTTGGCGACGTCGTTGATCTTGCCGACGGCGTTGCCGTGGTGCGACGTCGCGTGGTGCTGCCCGTTGACGCCGATCTGCGGGTAGGTGCGCGGGCTCAGCTCGCGGGCGAGCTGGAACGCGATCACGCGCGTGATGTCGGCCTGGAACGCCGCGGCCTGCAGGTCGAACATCAGCTTGACGTGATCCTCGAACGCGCCCGGGATGTCGCTCGGGCGGTCGGGAATCTCCACCGCCGCGTCGGCGGTGCGCTTCTCGGCCTTGTCGATCCGCGTTTCAATCTCGCGGACCGACTCGGTGTACTGCTCGAGCCGTGCGCGGTCGGACGCACCCAGCCGGCGCGTGAGATCGCTCAGCCGGTCGGTCACCGCATCCAGGATGCTGGCGCTGGTCTCGAGCTGGCGCCGCTGCTCGGCTGGCGTGCCGCCGTCGCCGAACAGGCGCTGGAAGACCACGCGCGGGTGCGTCTCCATCGGCAGCGGGGTCGTCGGCGTCCGCCACGAGATGGTGTTCTGGTAGAGGCAGCTGTATCCGGCCTCGCAGTTGCCGACCATCTGCTCGTTCTGTTCGATGGCGAGCTCCAGCGAGGGCAGGACGGTCGCCTGCCC
>JBFXBH010000071.1:6470-13075 GCA_050183355.1 Vicinamibacterales bacterium
GGGTCGTCGGCGTCCGCCACGAGATGGTGTTCTGGTAGAGGCAGCTGTATCCGGCCTCGCAGTTGCCGACCATCTGCTCGTTCTGTTCGATGGCGAGCTCCAGCGAGGGCAGGACGGTCGCCTGCCCCAGCACCCGGGCCGCCACCTGGTCCGCGCTGACGCCGGCCTGGACGTCCGCGCCCTCGGTCTGCTTCGCGTGCGTGCCGGTCATCCACGCGGCGCTGCTGCGGGAGTGCGGGCCGGGGGACGAGCCCTTCGCTTCGGCCTCGAGATTCGCGAGGCCGGAAACGATGAGCGTCCGGTTGCGGAACGGTTCCAGCGACGCGAGCGAACGCTTGAACACCGGATTCGCGCCCGTGGTGTCCGGCGCCCAGAACTGCTTGATGAAGCCGTTCGGCCGGTAGATGAACCCCATCCGGACGACCGGGGCCGCCGCCGTCTTCGCGGTGGGCGTCAGCGCGGGGACCATCGCGTCGAGCAGCGGCAGGGCCAGCGCGGTGCCGGCTCCGCGGAGGAACGTGCGACGGGGGAGGGCGAGCCTGGACACAAACATGGTCGTTACTCCTGATTCGGGCGGGCGTCGGTTGCCCGCGGCTGCAACTGCGCCGAGGTGCCGGCGGGTACCGGCACTGCCTGAAGCGAACGCATCTGGAACGGCGCGCTCGTGACGACGCCGAGGATGAGGCGCGAGAACCGGTTCTCGGTCTTCGCGGCGTTGCGCGCGATCTGCCGGACCGTCGGCGCGTCGTAGTACTCGACGCCGCGGCCCAGCGCGTAGGTCAGCAGCTTCTCGATGAACGTCTCGACGAAGACGTCCGACTTGGAGATGAGGGCCGACCGCAATCCGGCGACACCGTCGAACTTGCTGCCGTCGGGCATCGTGCCGGCCGTGTCCACCGGATGGCCTTCGTCCTCGGTGCGCCACTGGCCGAGCGGGTCGAAGTTCTCCATCGCGAACCCGAGCGGGTCCATCAACTGGTGACACGATGCGCAGACCGGATTCTTCCGGTGCGTTTCCATCCGCTGGCGCAGCGTGCCCTTGGCCTCGGTCGCTTCGAGCGCCGGCACGTTGGCCGGCGGCGCCGGCGGCGGCACGCCGAGCAGGTTCTCCAGCACCCACTTGCCGCGCGTCACCGGGGACGTGCGGTTGGACTGCGACGTGACCGTCAGGATGCTCGCGTGGCCGAGCAGGCCCAGCCGGTTCTGGTCCGTGACCGGCACGCGGCGGAAGTGGCTGCCGTAGACCCCCTTGATGCCGTAGTGCTTCGCGAGCCGTTCGTTGACGAACGTGAAGTCGGCCGTCAGCAGGTCGACGACGTTACGGTCCTCGCGGATCACGGTGTCGAACAGCAGTTCCGTCTCGCGGCGCATGGCCTGCCGCAGGTTGTCGTCGAAGTCCGGGAAGAGCTGCGCGTTGCGGTCGATGCCCGGCACGTTGCGCAGACGCAGCCACTGGCCGGCGAAGTTGTTGATGAGGGCCGAGGACTTCGGGTCCTTCAGCATCCGCAGCGTCTGCCGCTGGAGCACCTGCGGACTGCTCAGCAGACCCTTCTGCGCGACGTCGAGCAGCTCGTCGTCCGGCATGCTGCTCCACAGGAAGAACGAGAGGCGCGAGGCCAGCTCCAGGTCACTGACCTTGTACGCCCGCTGTCCGGCCGGGGCCTTGCGGTCCTCCTCGATGCGGAACAGGAAGTCGGGGCTCGCGAGCAGGCGCTCGAGCGCGACCTGCACGCCCGTTTCGAACGTGCCGCTCTGGCGGCCCTTCGCGTAGAAGACCATCAGGGCGTCCACGTCGGCCGCGGTGACCGGCCGCCGGTACGCCCGCCGTGCGATGGTCGTGAGAATCGTGCGCGCGCACGGCTCCTCGGCGGCGGCGGTCGCCGGCCGGCAGGTGAAGATGCGGCGGCGGCTGGGCGTGTCGCCCGCGGTGGTCGTGCCGAACGGCCCCGTGAACGACATCTGGCCGACGTACGGACCGGCGTAGCCGCCCATGCGGGTCAGGCGGAACGACGAGACGCCGGGCGGCCGCAGGAAGGGCTGCAGCAGATCCTCGAGCTGCCCGGAGGTCGTCTGCACGAACGTCACGCTGATGTCGCGGAGGCCCGCCTTGATCGGCACGCGCACCTCCCAGTCCGTGTTGGCCTGGATGTCGGCGCCCGTCATCGTGTGGCGGATCGGCTTCTGCTTCATCTTCTCGTAGAAGACGCGCTCGCCGTCGACGGTCAGCTCGATGAAGTTGGGCTCCTCCTCGGAAAGGCCCACGCCGGTGAACGCCTGGAAGCGGATGATGTAGTCGCCGTTGACCGGGAAGTAGCGCCGCAGCTTCTGGCCACCCCGCGTCCCGAACGGCATCTCCTCGAGCCGGCCGTCCTGCGACAGGTCGGGCCGCAGGATGATCGTCTCGCCGCTGGGCGGCAGCGTGACGTCGCCGACCGCGGCGCGGCTGACGGCGCGCGCGGCGTTCAGATACTGATCGAGGTGCGTCGGCGACATGCCGAGCACGCCCGCGATGTTGTCGAAGCCGTAGCTGGCGTCGTCGCCGGGCAGCAGCGTCGAGTAGTTGATGCCTTCCAGATGGAGGAGGTCGCGAATCACGTTCGCGTACTCCGCGCGGTTCAGGCGGTGCAGCCCTTCGGTGCGGCCCGGGTTGGGGCTGGCGGCCGCGGCCTGATCGAGCTGCCGTTCGATGGTCTGGCGGAACGCCGAGTAGGCGGCCGGCTCGGGGCGCGGCATACCGACCGGCGGCATCACACCGCCGCGGAGCTTCCGCACGACCTTCTCGAGCACCTCGCCGCTGGCCTGCGTGTCCGCCAGATCGACCGACTGCAGCGACAGGCCGCCGATCTTCCGCCGGTCGTTGTGGCAGTTCACGCAGTACTTGTCGACCGTGGCCTTCGTGTCGACCGTCGCGCGCGCCGGGGCCGCCTGCTGGCCGGCGTCGGATCGGCCTGAGACGCCGAGCGCCGCCATCAACACCATCGCACCAAGGACCGGAACTCTCATCGGCACCACTCCTGCTGTCACGTCCCGCGTCACACGGACTGAACCCCGAACAGGCCGCTCGCGTATTTCCATTGGACGCGGTAATCTTAACAAAGTTCAAGCTGATTACCAGAAGACCTTTCGAGACATGAGGCCCGGAGGCTTCCGGCCGACGCCATGAGGACCACGACCATGATTCGCACGACCATGATTCGACTGCCCCGTGCTGCCGTGGCGGCCGCCGCCCTTCTGCTGTCCGGCCCGGCGCTCGCGCGGGCGGCGGACGGAGATGTGTCCGCCCTGGTGACGGCCGCGCGAGCCGGTGACGCCGCCACGGTGCGGTCGCTGCTGGCCAGGCCGGGGGCCGGCGTCAACGCCACGGAGCACGACGGCACGACGGCGCTGCACTGGGCGGTGCAGCACGGCCAGGTGGACGTCGTGAAGGCGCTGATCCGGGCGCGCGCCGATGTGAACCGGAAGAACCGGTACGGCGTCGCGCCACTGTGGCTGGCGGCGACCAACGGCGACAACGCGTCGGTCGAGGCGCTGCTGCGGGCGGGCGCCGACGCGCAGACGACGCGGGGCGACTCGGGTGAGACGGTGCTGATGATCGCCGCGATGGCCGGCTCACCGGGCGTGCTGCAGCGGTTGCTGGCGTACGGCGCGGACCCGAACGCGAAGGACAACATCCGCGGGCAGACGGCGCTGATGTGGGCGGCGGCCGAGGGGCACCCTGACGCGGCGCGCGTGCTGGTCGAGGTCGGGGCGGACATCGAGGCGAAGTCGTCCACGGGCATCACGCCGCTGATGTTCGCGATCCGTGCCGGGCACATCCCGGCGACGCGGGCCCTGCTCGACCTCGGCGCGAACCTGCACGCCCTGGCGCCGGACGGCACGACGAATCTCGGCCTGGCGATCATCAACGCGCACTGGGAACTGGCGGCCGCGCTGCTCGACCGCGGGGCCGACGCGAACACCAACGACCCGCGCGGGCGCCCGCTGCACCTGGTCGCCTTCATGCGGCGCGCCGAGAATCGCGGCCTCTCCGCGTGGCTGCCGCGCAAGCCCACGGGCCAGATCGATTCGATCGACCTGGCGAAGAAGCTGCTCGCGAAGGGCGCGAAGGTCAACGATCGCCTCGACTACAAGAACCCGAACTACAACCCGACGCACATGGCGGTCGGCTACTTCCAGTCGATCAGCTGGCAGGGCGCGACGCCGTTCTACATCGCGTCGAAGAACTGCGACGTGGAGTTCATGAGGTTCATGCTCGAGCAGGGCGCGGACCCGAAGATCGGCACGACGCAGAACGTCACGCCGCTGCTCGCGGCGGCCGGCGTCGGCTACGCGATCGGTGAGTCGCCCGGAACGCCCGAGGAGGCGCTCGAGGCCGTCAAGCTGCTCGCCAGCCTCGGCAACGACGTCAACGCGATCGCGCGGCTCAGCGCCGACGGCGACAACCGCCGCCGCGGCGGCGGTGGCGGCGGTGGTCTGGGCGGATGGGACGGCGCCACGGCGCTCCACGGCGCCGTGATCCGGGGCGCGAAGGGCCTCGTCGAGTGGCTCATCGCGCAGAACATCCCGCTCGACGTGAAGGGCCCGGGTGGGCAGACCGCGCTCGAGCACGCCCGTGGGTCCGGCCTCGGCGTCACCTTCCACGTGCAGCCCGAACTCGCCGAGATCATCGAGAAGGCCATGCGGGCCAAGGGGCTGGAGATTCCCGAGCACAAGTACACCGGCAACGGCGACATCAGCACGGCCGGCAACCCCGCGGCAGCCGGCGGCCAGGGTGGCGGCGGCGCGCAGAACAGGCAGTAGGGCGATATGAGACTTCACACCATGACGACGACAGCTCTCGCCGGTATCACGGCGCTCGCGCTCGGCCTCGGCGTGCCGGCGTTCGCCACCGCGCAGACGGCTCCGGCCGCGTCCGCGCCCGCGGCGAAGACGGCTGCGGCGCCGGCGGCCCGGGCCGCGTCCGCGCCGACGTCCTTCAACTGGTACGCCGAGGTGGTGTCCTTCGACGCCGCCAGCCGCATGCTGACGGCGAAGGCGAAGGCGGAGCCGCACGTGGCCGGCCGCGCGTCGAGCCTGAAGGCCGGCGAGCGCGTCGTGCTCGGCTGGTCCGCGTTCAAGGGAGAGGCCGACGCCGTCCGGTCCGTGACCGCCGAGAAGGCGACCGTGGCCGAGAGCGGGTACCTCGTGCGCGCGACGCTTGTCGGCGTCGACGCGGCCGCCCGGTCCCTGACCTTCAGCACGAAGGTGCCCGCGGCCGTCGCCGCGACGCTGGGAGCGGCGAAGGCCGGAACGCCCGTGCGTGTCGGCGCCCCGCTGGTGCAGCCCGGTCCGGACGCGGTCATCACCGCCGTGGCGCTCGGCCGCACCGCACCGGCCCGCCCGGCGCCCGTGGTCGCCGCGAAGCCGGTGGAGAGCGCACGTCAGATGGCCGGCGAGTGGAGCGTGTCGACCAACATGATGGGGAACGCCATCAAGCTGCTGTGCCACTTCAAGCAGGACGGCGCGAAGCTGGATGGCACGTGCAGTGGCCCGGGCCCGTTCGCGAACCTGCCGGCCAACGGCAAGATCGACGGTGATGACGTCAGCTTCGGCTTCGCGATCTCGCAGCCGGTCTCGCTGACCCTCCTGCATCGCGGCAAGCTGGACGCCGCGGGCACGGTCGTCGAAGGCACGCTCGATCTGATGGGCAACCTCACGCCCTTCACGGCGACGAAGAAGTAGGTCGCCGGCAGCCCCTCAGAGATCGATAAACGGAGCCCCCGTCGCGACCGCCTCGCACAGGCGGTCGATGACGGGGTCACCGCCCGGCGCCAGCCGGGCGGGGTCAGCCGCCGGCATCACGCGGTCTCCGTCGCGCAGCCACGGCACCCTCACCAGCGATCGGAACCACCACAGATACGCGAAGCGCTCCGCCATGGCGTTCTCGTCCGGCGTCAGCGTGTCCCGTGCCGTCACGCGGAACGCCGCGTCCACATCCTCCGCGGCGGTCAGGTCGCGCGAGAAGCCCTTGCCGCGAAACGTCGTGGCGCCGGCAATCCACGGGCGCAGGCCGCCCAGCGCCGCCTCGAGCCCGATGCGCGACGAGTAGATCATCGCGACGGTGGCCCGCGCGAGCAGCGCGTACGTGTCGACCGCGTCGGTGGCCTCGACCAGGTGCAGATTGGCCGGCAGCGCCGCGTGCCGGGCGCGCAGCGTGGCCGGTACGGGCGTCCGGGACCACAGGTCCGGCGTGCCCTGCCGCTCGGCCGGGTGCGCCCGGACGACGACGTCCACGTCCGGATGACGCCGGGCGGCGTCGACGACGGCGTCGAGCCAGGCGAACATGCCCGCGAACGCCACATCGCGATCCACGGCCGCCATGTCCCAGGCCGCGTTCGAGAACGCGACGACGAGCCGCGCGCCGTCCCGCAGCCCCGCCGGCAGGCGCCCGCGCGCCGGGTGATGCGCAGACGCCCACTGCGCCGCGAACGCGCGCAGCGCCTCGCGCTGAGCCCCGGTGAGCGGCTGCTGCCGGGCGTCTTCCCAGGCGTCGTCGAGCGGCACCACGACCGCCTCGCCGCCGTGGCTGAACACGAGGCCGTCCGGATGCGTCGGCTCGGTGTCCC
>JBFXBH010000072.1:0-12949 GCA_050183355.1 Vicinamibacterales bacterium
AGGCGCTCGTCGTGCCGGGCTCCGAAGGCGTGCGCGCCGCGGCCGAGAAGGAAGGGCTGCACGAGATCTTCCGCGCCGCCGGCTTCGAATGGCGCGAGGCCGGCTGCTCGATGTGTCTCGGGATGAATCCTGACAAGCTCGACGGCCGCCAGGTCTGCGCGTCGTCGTCCAACAGGAACTTCAAGGGCCGGCAGGGGAGCCCGACGGGCCGCACGCTGCTGATGAGCCCCGCGATGGTGGCGGCGGCCGCAGTGACCGGTGCGGTCGCCGACGTGAGAGGGATGGTGCAGGCATGAGCGCAACGCAGGCGATCAGGCAGGTTGCGGGCCGTGGCATCCCGGTCCGCGGCGAGGACATCGACACCGATCGCATCATTCCGGCGCGCTACCTGCGCGTCGTGAGCTTCGACGGCATCGAGGCGCACGTCTTCGAGGACGACCGCGCCGAGCTGAAGGGCGGGCATCCGTTCGACGACGCGCGCTTCCAGGGCGCGTCCATCCTCGTGGTGAACCGCAACTTCGGGTGCGGCTCCTCACGCGAACACGCGCCGCAGGCCATCGCGCGCTGGGGCGTGAAGGTCATTGTCGGCGAGTCGTTCTCCGACATCTTCTTCGGCAACTCCGGCGTGATCGGCCTGCCGTGCGTGACGGCGCCGAAGGCGGACGTGGAAGCGCTGCAGTCGGCAATCGAGCGGAACCCGGCGGCTGACGTGCGCGTCGACCTGGACGCGATGACGTGCACCTGGCCGGGGGGATCCTGCGCGATCGCGATGCCGGCCGCCGTGCGGGACGCATTCGTCACGGGCGCGTGGGACACGACGGGGATGCTGCTCGACCGGTTCGACGAGGTCCGCGCCGTCGCCGCGCGCCTGCCTTACGTCAACGGCTTCGCCGCGCGATAGCTTCCTCAACTCTCAGCGGCTATCGAGGGGGCGAGTCGGCCCGACCGCCGGCCGCGCCTCCGTGTCGGCTCAGGCGGCGTCTGGTGCCGCGGGCTCTTTCGTCTATGGAATCTCCCAGAGGCTCAGCGACAACGCGTCCTTCACGAACACTCGGTTTCCCGAAATGAGGGGCTGAGCCCAGGTCGCTCCGTCGGCGACGGTGTACCGGCGAACCGGATCGAATCGACTCGCGCGTGGATCGAGCACCAGCATTTCCCCATCGTCGTTCAGCAGCACCATCCATGGTCCGGCAGCGACGACAGCGCTGTTGGTCGCGCTCCTTGGAGGCCCGGACCACAGCAGCGTTCCTGTTCGGGCATCGAGTGCGTAGAACTGTCCGCTGTTGCGGTGAGAGAGGCCGAAGACCTTTCCGCCGCTCACGACCGGTGTGCTGACGTAGGCATTCACGTCGTTGGTGTCCCAGACCTTTTCGGTCGTCCATCGTCCATCGTGTCGAGCCGGGCGGACGGCGACGAGGCCTATCTGGAGACCGGCGACGATGACCAGCCCTTCGTGAAACAACGGTGTGACAGCGCCACCTCCCGCGTCGCAGGGAAACTTCCACAGGGTCTCGCCGGTGTCCAGCGATACGCCGACGACGCTGTCGAGCAGCATCGTCACAGCCTGCCGGACGCCGGCCAGTTCTGCGATCACGGGTGAGCCGTAGAAGCCCCTTCCTTCGCTGGTCCATCTAACAGCGCCCGTCGATGCGTCGAAGGCGGTCAGTGGGCCGTAGTTCCCGGGGTGCGCGAGTACGAGGCCGGCGTGCCCGGCCGGCGAGGCCGCCGCGCCATAGAACGGCGACTCGCCAGGGGCGTCTGTCTGCCAGAGAAGCCGCCCGTTCCGACCGTTGAATGCGGAGACGATGCCGGAGATGCCAACGGTGAATACGCTGCCGCCCATGATGAGGGGCGTCGCTTTCGGCCACGCACCATGTGCGGCGGCAGGCTTCGAGGCCGTGTACGGCGCGTCGTAACCGCTGCGCCAACGCTGGCGTCCCGTTCTGGGATCCAGCGCGATGAGCACTTCCTGCCCGCCGTCCCGGACAAACGTATAGAGGGTGGATCCGGCGAGCAGGGGCGTGGCGTATCCCTCGCCGACGTTGACCGTCCACTTTCGAAGCAGACGTTCCGGCCAGGTCTTCAGTGCGACGAACGCGCTCGCAGCGCCACTGCGGTCTTCACCCCGCCATTGGGTGTAGTCGAATCGAGACTGCGTCGAGGGGGCTACGCTCGCGAGCGCGGCCGCGACGAGCGTGGCTACGAGGCGGCGAGCCACACTGCTCTCGAGCGCATCGCGCTCGCAGCGCCGGCCAGGAATCCTGCGGAGGGCACGAATCCACGCAGCACGATGAACACCGTCACGCTCGCGTGGTTCTCGTATCCCGGAACCGTCGGATTGAGGATGGAGTCGACCGCGGTGAAAAGGAGCCAGGCGGTCACCGTGCACGCAACGGTGAGCACGGCCCCTGGCTGCGCTCGGTTGAATCGGCCGACGACCCACCCGCTGACCAACCCACCGAGTGCGAGGGCAGGGAGGTTGTGCAGGTCGGTGGCCCACAACATCACGATCGGATGGGACGGGAGAGCCGCATTCAGCCAGTCGAACACCGGGCCGTTCATCGTTCTGGAGAGCGGTCGCCCGAGGACAGCGAACCACACCTGCAGGCTCGCCCAGCCGAGCATCGCCGCCCGAAGGGCTGGGGGGACGTGGGCTCTAGAGCCCGACCGGGCCCGGAGCAACAGCGCGACGCCGACTTGCCGCCAGAGCCAGTGCGAGGAACGGCCCATGGCCACTTGCTCGAAAAGATCGCCAGCGAGTGCGCCGTCGCGCGGGCTGAAACGCTCCAACAGCCAGAAGGCAAGTCGTGCTGAGGCCGTCATGGTGTGGCGTCCTCGAGCGCCGGAATCCCGCGCCACATGGAGACGAATGCTCGCTGTGTGTCCCTGATCTGCTTCAGGCCCTTCGCTGTCACGCCGAAGTAGCGCTTGGCTCTACCGCCCCGTTCGGGGGTTGGGTCGCCGACCCACGACGTGACCAGGCCCCGTGTTTCGAGGCGGTCGAGGGTTGCGTAGACGAGCGCCAGTGCCACTGGACGCCCGGTCGTCTCCTCAATCGTTCGCGACACCGGAACGCCATAGGCACACTCCCCGACGCGAAGCACCGCGAGGACAACCATCAGTTCCAGGTCGGTCAGCAGGTCCCGCTCCATTTATACGCAAATCATGAACATATAACACGGCGCAGTCAAGTGACATTCGGGAGCGGCCACCGCCAGCTACGCGGCGTCCGGCGTGGGGGCCTTGTGCTTCGAGGCGGTGGCGCCGCCGCCCATCAGGCTCAGGAACGACGCGGCCGCGTGCGACCGGTGGCCCGTCTTGCGGTAGACGAGGCGCACCTGGCGCCGGAAGCGGACGTCCGGAATGTTCAGGGAGACAAGCTCGCCGCGGGCGATCTCCGGCTCCGCGCACCGGCGGGGCAGCACGGCGACGCCGAGCTGCATCGCGACGGCCCGCTTGATGCCTTCCAGGCTCGGCAGCGAGATCAGGATGTTGGCCGGAATACCCTGCTGCTGGAACTGCCGCAGCACCAGCTCCCGCACGTGGGAGGGGTCGTTGTGGGCGATGACGGTCTGCCGCGCGCACTCCGCGAGCGTGACGGACTTCGCCTTCGCCAACGGGTGGGACGGGTGCACGAGCATCACCAGTTCGTCCTGGCCGAGCGTGACGGACTTCAGGTTCTCTTCGGACGGCTGGAACGTGAGCACGCCGAAGTCGAGCGTCCCCTGCGCGACCTCCGCGCCGATCTGCCGGGCCGGCACGCGGCGCACCTCGACGTGCACCAGCGGATGCGCCTCGCGGAACCGCGCGATGAGCGGCAGGATGGCGTGCACGGAGGCTTCGTTGGCGCCGATCAGCAGACGGCCGCGCCGCAGGTCCTTGAGGTCCTGCACGGCGGCCTTGGCTTCATCCGACAGGCGGACCAGGCGGTCGGCGTACTCGTGCAGCAGCCGCCCGGCCTCGGTCAGCGTGGCGTCCTTCGTCGTGCGGTCGAACAGGCGCTCGCCGAGGGCGTCCTCGATCCGGCGGATCGACTGGCTGACGGCCGGCTGCGTCCGGTGGAGTTTCATGGCGGCCCGCGAGAAGCTCCGCTCGGATGCCACCTTCAGAAAGACGCGCAGTTCACTCAGATCCATATAAGCATCTCTAATGGAACCGTAATGACTATCACTTTGACATTATGCCATAGACTGCCGTCTACTGTCTGTGGAGGGAGTGATGGAACGCGTCCGAATCTTCGACACAACGTTGCGGGACGGTGAACAGGCACCGGGCTTCTCGCTCAAGGTGGAGGAGAAGCTGCAGCTCGCGCACGCGCTGGATGAGCTGGGCGTGGACATCATCGAGGCCGGGTTCCCGATCGCGTCTCCGGCCGACGGCGATGCCGTCCGCAGGGTCGCGTCGGACGTGCGCCGTCCGGTCGTGGCGGGGCTGGCGCGCTGCCGCCAGGGTGACATCGAGCGTGTCGCCTGGGCGCTCGAACCGGCTGCCACGCCGCGCATCCACACGTTCATCGCGACGTCCGACCTGCACCTCGAGAAGAAGCTGCAGATCACGCGGCAGCAGTGCCTCGATTCGACCGGTGAGAACGTGACGCGGGCGCGGTCCTACGTGGATGACGTGGAGTTCTCTGCCGAGGACGCCCTGCGCAGTGATGTGGACTTCCTGTGCCAGGTCATCGACGTGGCGATCAAGGCCGGCGCGACGACCATCAACCTGCCGGACACGGTCGGCTACTCCACGCCGGATGAGATCCGGGACTTCTTCCAGACGGTCATCCGCCGGGTGAATGCGCCGGCCGGCGTGGTCTACAGCGCGCACTGCCACGACGACCTCGGGCTGGCCGTCGCCAACACGCTGACGGCCGTCGAGGCCGGCGTGCGCCAGATCGAGTGCACGATCAACGGCATCGGCGAGCGCGCGGGCAACGCGGCGCTCGAGGAGATCGTGATGGCGATGCGCGTGCGGCCGGATCGGCTGCCGTTCACGACGGGCATCGACACGAAGCACATCTACCGGACCAGCCAGATGCTCGGCGCGCTGACGGGGCAGGGCGTCCAGGTGAACAAGGCGATCGTGGGGCGGAACGCGTTCGCGCACGAGGCCGGCATCCACCAGGCTGGCATGCTGAAGGACCGCCGGACCTACGAGATCATGCGGGCCGAGGACGTCGGCGTGCCGTGGAACCCGCTCGTGCTCGGCAAGCACTCGGGCCGGGCCGCGGTCCAGCAGAAGTGCAAGGACCTCGGCCTGCAGGTGGCCGGCGACGAACTGGTCGAGCTCTATCGCGTGCTGATGGGGATCGCGGACGACCGGAAGATCATCACGGACGCGGACCTGATCGGCGCCGTCCAGCAGGTCAAGGGCGAGGCCGTCTCCGCCAGGGCCTGAGCGCGTCGCGGCCCGGGCGCCGCGATCAGGCCGGGCGTTCGCCGCGTGCGTTCAGGGCGCGCAGCGTGCCGTCGAGGCCCTCGACGTGCACGTCCATCCGCGTGCCGGGCATCTCGATGCCCGCGTCGGCCAGCGCACGGGCCACGCGCTTCCGCAGTTCGCGGCCGACCGCCCACTGCTGCTGCGCGAGCGTCTTGAGTCGCACGCGCACGACCATGTTCCCGCCACCGAACGAGTCGACGCCGAAGACCTCCAGCGGCTCCAGCACGTGCGCGCCCAGCGGAGACTCGGCCACCAGCGACGCCGACACGCCCTGGAGCATCGCGATGACGCGGTCGGCATCTTCATCCGACCGGATGGGCACGTCGAGCACGTAGAACGAGAAGTCCTTCGACCGGTTCGCGAGCGTCCTGACCTCGCCGTTCGGGAAGACGTGGACGGTGCCCTCGACGTCCCGCAGCACGATCGTCCGCAGGTTCAGTTCCTCGACCAGGCCGCCCTGGCCGTTGACGATCACCACGTCGCCGACCCGGACCTGGTCCTCGAGCAGCAGAAAGAAGCCGGAGATCACGTCGCGCACCAGCGTCTGCGCGCCGAAGCCGACGGCGAGACCGGCCACGCCGGCGCCGGTGAGCACCGGCGTGATGTCGATGCCCGTCTCGCGCAGGATCATCAGCAGCGCCGTGGCCGTCACGAGGATGCCGACGGTCTTCCGTGCGATGCGCGCGAGGGTCTGGACGCGCCTGGTGCGCTCCTCGGCTCCAGGGCCGGCGTGCGAGACGGACCGTTCGAAGCGCCGGGCCGCCAGGCTGGCCGACCGGGCGAGGAGCCAGGCGAGCACGACGATGGCGACGATCCGGATGCCGCTCCGTTCCAGCCAGGCGACGACGTGGGCCGGCAGGTGCGCGGGGAGCATCAGCGCGCGGCCGTGGACTGGACGGGTATCTTCAGGTCGAGGGTACGGCCATCCCGCAGGATGCGGAACGTCGCCGCGGAGCCGATCTGCGCGTCCTGGATCAGCCGCTGCAACTGCGCGCCGTCGGTGATCGGCTGGCTGTTGAAGGCAAGCACGACGTCGAGCGGCTGAAGGCCGGCCTGGAACGCCGGCGAATTCCGGCGCATCCGCGACACGACGACCCCGCCACGGTCGGCCCGGATCCCGAGCTGGTCGGCGAGCTGCGTCGTCAGCGGGGCGTACTCGACGAAGCCGATCGTGCCGCGCCGCACGGCGCCGTACTTGAGGAAGTCGTTCATGACGCGGCGGGCGAGGTTGCTCGGCACGGCGAAGCCGATGCCCTGGTAGCCGCCGCTCTGGCTGAAGATGGCCGTGTTGATGCCGATGAGCTCGCCGCGGGCGTTGACCAGCGCGCCGCCCGAGTTGCCGGGGTTGATCGCGGCGTCGGTCTGGATGAAGTCCTCGTAGGCATTGATCCCGACGCGCCGGCCGAGCGCGGAGACGATGCCGAGTGTCACGGTCTGATTCAGCTGGAACGGGTTGCCGATGGCGAGCACCCATTCGGCGACCTTCAGCTTCGAGGAGTCGCCCCAGGGCATCGTCGGCAGGCCGCGCGCCTTCACCTTGAGCAGCGCGAGGTCCGTCGCGGCGTCCACGCCGACGATCTCCGCCCTGAGCTCCCGTTTGTCCGACAGGGCGACGGTGATTTCGGGCAACTGCCGCGCGGAGATCTGCCCGGACTCGCCGGCCACGACGTGATGGTTCGTCAGGATGTAGCCGTCGGCGCTCACCACGACGCCCGACCCGAGGCTGCTCTCGGCGCGGCCGGAGCCGAAGAAGTCGTCGGGGGAGCCGAAGAAATACTGGAAGAACGGGTCGTTGGCGAACGGGGCGTTCGGCCGCCGCACGACCTGTGTGGACGAGATGTTCGCGACCGCCGGCACGGTCGTGCCCGCCACCGTGCTGAAGTCGGGAAGGCCGGCGAGGGCCGAGGCCGCCGCAGCCGGGGCCGGCTTCGGCGCCGGCGCGGCGACCTGCGCCTCCGCGGCGACGGGCGGCGTGGCGACCGCCTCGGAGGCGGATCGCAGACGGCCGGTCAGCACCATGCCCGCGGCAAAGCCGCAGACGATCAGGACGGTTCCGGCGGCGATTCGAGGGGCGGTCATCGGTGTCGGGTCGCGTGAGCATGCGGTGCACCGGAGCCGGCACCGTGCCGCGATCGTAGCACCAGGGGCCGCCCGGGGCGCCCTCAGAAACGCCGTGCTAGGATCGGTTTTTCCCTTCAGAGGCTGATGGCATCCATTCAAGCGACCCGCATGAAGAAGGGCATGCTGATCAAGATCGAGCAGGATCTGTTCCGCGTGCTCGAACTGCAGCATGTCACCCCCGGCAACCTGCGCGGGTTCGTCCGCGTGCGGTTCCGCAACATCCGCAACGGCGCGCTGTCGGACCAGAAGCTGCGGTCGGAAGACACCGTCGATCGCGCGACGCTGGACGAGCGCGAGATGCAGTACCTGTACAAGGACGGGGACGACTTCTACTTCATGGACACGTCGTCCTACGAGCAGGTGCACATCAACAGCGAGGGCCTGGGCGACAACGTGAACTACCTGAAGCCGGAGATGACCATCAAGGTCGAGTTCTACGGCGAGGAGCCGGTCGGCATCGAGCTGCCGGTCACGGTCGACTTGACGGTCACCGACACCGCGCCCGGCATCAAGGGCGCGACCGCCAGCGCGCAGGTCAAGCCCGCGACGCTGGAGACCGGGCTCGTCGTGACCGTGCCGCCGTTCGTGAACACGGGCGACATGATCCGCGTCAGCACCGAGACCGGCGAGTACCTCTCCCGCGCCTAGTCGCCGACGCACGCGGAGACGCAGCAGATGGACGTCGCACGGCAGTCCGAGGGCGGCTGGATCGAGGTGGTCGTCGGCAGCATGTTCAGCGGGAAGAGCGAGGAGCTGATCCGCCGGCTCCGCCGCGCGCAGATCGCGCGCCAGCGCGTGCAGATCTTCAAGCCCGCCATCGACATCCGCTACGCCAGCGACCACATCGTCTCGCACAGCGAGATGCGCATCCCGTCCGAGCAGGTCGAGTCCGCACGCGAGCTGCTGGAACGGGTGGCGCCGAAGACCGAGGTCGTCGGCATCGACGAGGGGCAGTTCTTCGACGCGGAGCTGCCGGCGGTGTGCAACCGGCTGGCGGATCTCGGCAAGCGCGTCATCGTCGCCGGCCTCGATCAGGACTACCTCGGCAAGCCGTTCGAACCGATGCCGCAGCTGCTGGCGGTGGCCGAGTACATCACGAAGACGCTGGCGATCTGCATGGTCTGCGGCGCTCCGGCCAATCACACGCAGCGGCTGGTCGCGAGCGGGGACCGCGTGCTGCTCGGCGCCACGGGGACCTACGAGGCCCGGTGCCGGCGGTGTTTCGACCCGACGCTGGCCCAGCCGCAGCCGGCGGCCGACGCGACGACCTAGGTCCCCGGTTCCCCTACAATCGGCCCGATGTCCCTCGCGCAGGTGCTCTACCTGTTCGGGCTCGGGTATTTCGTCGCCAACATGCTGGTGGTGGCGGACGTCGTGCGGTTCCGGCGCCGCGTCCGGACGGCGCTGGTCACGTGGCCGAGCCCGCGGCCGCCGTTCTATCGTCTGAGCCTGGGTATCGGCGTCGCCCTCGGCGTGCTGCTCGTCGTGCGCCTCGGGCTCCAGCGCCAAGCGCCGTGGAACCTCTTCGGTGAGACGATGATGTTCCTCTACTACGGCTACGCCATCGTGCTGAAGCGGCAAGTGCGCCGGGGCCTCTACCGCGACGGCGTCTGGACCGACGGCGGCTTCATGCGCTGGGAACAGATCGAGGGCGTCTCGTGGCGCGAGGAGGGGGAGACGGTGACGCTGGTGCTCGTCATGCGCGGCCGTCAGCTTGCCCGGACGCTGCGGGTCCCGGGGACGGCCTATGGCGAGGTGCGGCGCGTGCTGCGCGACAAGGTGGCCGCCCACGCGATCCAGTTCAGGGGCATGGGGCTGGATCTTGGGGGGCGGGACGAGCGGGACGCCGTATGAAGGGGTGGCCGCCGGGCCGGAGCGGCCGATAAGGACACTGAAGAGGAGCGACCGCATCATGGCACTCAGACCGACGTGGAAGGGCTTCCTGAAGGTGAGCCTCGTCAACATCCCGGTGAAGGTGTACCCGGCCACCGAGGCGTCCGCGACGCTGTCGTTCAACCAGCTCCACGCCGAGTGCCAGACGCGGATTCAGCAGAAGCGCTGGTGCCCGCAGTGCGAGAAGGAGGTCACCAACGCCGAGCTCGTGAAGGGCTACGAGTTCGAGAAGGGCCGGTGGGTGGTCATGGCCGACGAGGACCTGCAGAAGGTCAGGGTCGAGTCCACGCGCGTCATCAACCTCGTGCAGTTCGCCGACGGTGATGCCATCGATCCGATGTTCGTCGACCGGGCCTACTATCTGGCGCCAGACGGTCCCGTGGCGGCCGAGTCGTTCGCAGTCATGCGCGAGGGCATGGCGGGCAAGGCCGGCATCGGGAAGGTCGCGCTGCACGGCCGGGAGTATCTCGTGGCCGTGAAGCCGCAGAAGAAGGGCCTCGTGATGTACACGCTGCACCATGCGGCCGAACTGCGGGGCATCGACCAGGTCGAGGAGCTGAGCTCCGTGCCCGCCACCGTGAAGCCGGAGGAGCTGAAGCTGGCGAAGCAGGTGGTTGGCATGTTCGAGGGTGAGCTCAACCTGAAGGACTACAAGGACGAGTACACCGAGGGCCTGCGCGCGATCATCGACGCGAAGGTGGCGGGTGAGGAGATCGTGGCGCCGGACGTGCCGGAGCCGACCAACGTCGTCGACCTGATGGAAGCGCTCCGGAAGAGCCTCAGCGCGATCAGCAGCGACAAGAAGAAGCCGGCGAAGGCCGGGCTGACGGAGGCCGCGGCCGGGAAGGCGGCAGGCCCGAAGGCCGTGCCCGCCCGCCGCCGCAGGGCGGGATAAGGCGGCCGTCCCGCTAGAACAGCTCCCAGCCGGGGAGGCTGGACGCCATCGGGTCGCGCAGCCAGTCCGGCGGGACCAGCCACGTGAACGCCAGGATCGCGATCACCCACAGGTCGTAGGCCAGCGTGGCACGCTCGTCGGTCCAGAAGAAGGCCTTCCAGAACCCCCGCGTGAGCACGTTCGACCCGGTCGGGTTCGGGCGCTTGTTCAGCGCCAGGTAGGTGTAGTGGAGCCGGTTCGCGACCGTGACGATCGAGAGCACGAGAATCACCCACAGCACGCCGGCCATCCGATTGGTCGACGCGCCGATCATCAGCAGCACGATGCGCTCGGGCCGTTCCATGAAGCCCACCTTGCACTTCTGGATCAGCGACTCGGCCCGCGCGCGCGCGTAGCTGGTCATGATGGAGAACATCATGGCCAGCGAGGCGATCATGACGTAGTCGGTCCGGCGCAGGCTCGCGTAGAGATAGATGAGGCCGAGGAAGAGGGCGATGTCCGAGAAGCGGTCGAGCGTGGAATCCCAGAACGCGCCGAACTCGGACTGCTTGCCGGTCTGATGGGCGACCTTCCCATCGATGAAGTCGAACATGTTCGCCACGATCATGATGACGAACGCCGTCAGGAAGTGGCGCCGCCCCAGTTCCACGGCTGCCCCGACGTTGATCAGGACGCCGATGAGCGTGAGCGCGTTGGGGTGGATCCCGAGGGCCACGCTCGCGGCGATGATCGCGCGCAGCGGGAACATGAAGATCGTTCCGATCAGGCCCGTAAACGTCATTCTGTAAACTCGGCATCGTAACATGCCCGTTTCCGATCTCAAGGAACAGATCGCCCGCCTGCCGGAGCAGCCCGGCGTCTACCTGTGGGGCAACGCCGCCGGGGAGACGATCTACGTGGGCAAGGCCCGATCCCTGCGGGACCGGGTGCGCAGCTACCTGGGCGCCTGGGGCACGAGCCCGCGGCACGACGCCCTGCTGACGGACATCGCGAGCCTGGAGGTGATCGTCACCGACTCGGTCGTCGAGGCGCTCGCGCTCGAGAACAACCTCATCAAGCAGCGCGCCCCCCGCTTCAACATCCTCCTGCGCGACGACAAGAACTACCCGTACCTGCGGCTGACGGCCGGCGAGGCGTTTCCGCGCGTGCTGGTGGCGCGCGCCATCGAGCCCGGGCCGGACTTCTTCGCGGGCCCGTTCCTGCCGGCCTCGCTGGCGCGGAAGACGATGAGCCTCACGCACAGGCTCTTCGGTATCCGCTCGTGCAACGAGGTCATCACCGGCGACCGTGCGAGGCCCTGCCTGGAGTACGACATCGGGCGCTGCGTGGCGCCGTGCGTCCGCGAGATCTGCGACGAGGCCCGGTACGGGGAGGCCGTGGCGGGCGCCCGGATGCTGCTCGAGGGCCGGACCGACGAGCTGGTCGACACGCTTCGGGGGCGCATGACGGAGGCCGCGCGCGACGAGCGGTTCGAACAGGCCGCGCAGCTCCGGGACGCCATGCGCACGGTGGAGGCGCTCAGAGACCGGCAGCAGAAGCTGGCCACGGCCCAGCTCGGCGAACGCGACGTGTTCGGCCTGAAGCGGGGACCGAGCGGCGTGGTGGTGCTCGTGTTCCAGATGCGTGGAGGCCGCGTCGTGGAGCGCGTGGAGCTCGCCGCCAACGCCGACGCGGCCGCCGCGAGCGACGCGGAGGCCCTGGCCGGCGCGCTGCAGCAGTTCTACGCCGACCGCCCCGCGCCCCGCGAGGTCCACCTGCCCGAGCCCGTCGAGGAGGGCGACGCGGTGGAGGAGTGGCTGGCGGCGGCCGCCGGGCGCCGCGTGCGCGTCGTCGTGCCGCAGCGCGGAGACAAGCGGGCGCTGGTCGACCTCGCGATCCGCAACGCCGAACTGTCCTACCGGACGCGGTTCAACGACTCGACGGCCGCGCACTTCGAGGCGCTCGAGACGCTGCGGACGGCGCTGGCGCTCCCGGCCGTGCCGCGGCGCATCGAATGCTTCGACATCTCGACGATCCAGGGCAGCGAGACGGTGGCGTCGATGGTCGTCTGCGAGGACGGCCGCATGAAGAAGGCCGACTACCGCAAGTTCCGAATCGCGGCCAGGCCGGACGCGGCGATCGGGTCCGACGATTTCGCGGCGATGCGGGAAGTGGTGCAGCGGCGGTACCGCAGCGTGCTCGAGCGCGGCGGGCCGTTTCCGGATCTCATCCTGATCGACGGCGGTCCCGGACAGCTGTCCGCCGCCTACGAGGCGCTGATGGCCGTCGGGCTCGGCCGGCTGGTCGCCGCCGGCATCGCGAAGAAGGAGGAAGTGCTCTTCACGCGCGACCGGCCAGAGCCGGTGGTGCTCGACACGCGGGATCCGGCGCTGCTGCTCATCCAGCGCATCCGGGACGAAGCCCATCGCTTCGCCGTGACGTTTCACCGGCGCGCGCGGACGATGCGCGATCTGCGCAGCGAGCTCGACGGTGTGCCCGGTGTGGGCATCCGGCGCCGCAAGGCGCTGCTGACCGCGTTCGGCAGCCTCGCGGGCGTGCGCCGCGCGACACGCGAGGAACTGGCGGCCGTGGTCGGCGCGCGCACGGCGTCCGCCGTGCTGGACTACT
>JBFXBH010000073.1:0-12745 GCA_050183355.1 Vicinamibacterales bacterium
CCTTCAGCCCGGGCCGCCGCTCGCGGAGGCGCTGCGCCAGTTCGGGCCCGGTGCCACCGGGCATCACGATGTCCGTGACCAGCAGGTCGATCGGCGTCCGGCACGTCTCCGCCAGCGCCGCCGCGTCCGCCGGCCCGCCGGCGACGAGGACCGTGTAGCCGTGCCGCTCCAGGATGGTCTGCACGAGGTCCCGGATGGCGGCTTCGTCCTCCGTCAGCAGCACCGTCTCCGTACCGCGCAACGGCAGCTCCGGCCGCTCCGCCGGCAGTGGCGCCGTCTCCTCGTGGCAGCGCGGCACGTAGACGCCGACCGTCGTGCCACGGCCGAGCGCGCTGTCGATGCGCACGTGACCGCCCAGTTCGCGGACGATGTCGTGCACCGTGGCCAGGCCAAGGCCCGTGCCGTGCTGCTCGTCCTTCGTCGTGAAGAACGGCTCGAAGGCGCGCGCCATCGTCTCGCGCGACATGCCGGTGCCGCTGTCGATCACCTCGAGCTGCACGTACTCCCCCGGCGCCGGGTGACCGCTGCCCGGTGTCTCGTCGACGCACGCGTTCCGCAGCCGGAGCGTCAGCGCGCCGCCCGACGGCATGGCGTCCCGGGCGTTCAGCACGAGGTTCATGACCACCTGCTCGAACTGCAGCGGGTCCGCACTGACCGGCCACACGTCGGCCGGCGCCTCGATCACCAGGAAGATGTGCTCGCCGATGAGCGGCGCCAGCATCCGGCCCGCCGATGCCATCAGCGCCCGCAGGTCGATCGGACGCGGCGCCGACGGCTGCCGCCGGCCGAACGCCAGGAGCTGCCGCGTCAGGCCCGCGCCGCGCTCGCAGTTCACGCGGATCAGGTCGGCCTCGTCGCGGGCGCGCGTGCCGTCGGGCAGGCTGTCGAGCATGCGCTCGGTCGCGCCCAGCATGATCGTCAGCAGGTTGCTGAAGTCGTGCGCCACGCCGCCGGCCAGCCGGCCGATCGCTTCGAGCTTCAGCGACTGTCGCAGGGCCGCGTCGCGCGTGACGACGGGTGCCGCGGCGCGCCTGCGGGCGACGGCCCTCCGGACCGCACGCCCGATCCGCTCCCCGCCGTCCGCCATGGTCAGGCAGTCCGCGGCGCCGGCCGCGAGGGCGAGGTCTTCGACCGCCGGATCGCCCGCCGTCAGCAGCAGGACCGGCGCGGTCGTGTTGCGCAGCTGGCTGCTGAGCCAGCCCATCACCGCCTCGACCGGGAAGCTCTCGCCGATGACGACGGCATCCGTCTGGCCGCGGCTGACCGCCGGACCGATGTCCTCGAGCGCGCCAACACAGGCCGTGACGCGGACCGCGCCGGCCGCGTGGGCCCGCAGGGCGATCTCGAGGCGCTTCGCCGCATCCGCGTACCGCTCGACGACGAGCAGCCGCAGCGCCGGCGCCCGGCGGGACGTGGTGGAAACGGAAACGCGCGCAAGTTCCAACATGGGCCAGGGCACCCTACCGGGTCCTGGTGACATTCTCGGCTCGAACGTGTTGCAGCCGTAGGGCTTTCCGGTGGGATTTCCGCTTACGGTCCTGCGCGCCGCTTACAGATTCCGCCGCTACGGATGCCCGGGCCGCGATGTCGCCGGCTCCGGCGACGCGGTTCCGGGCGCTTCCCCGTCTGCACGGGACTGCACGGCCTGTCCGGCCTGTCCGGCCTTGACCAGGATCGCGATGCGCCGGTTACGCGCGTCCTCGGCGTTGCTGCCCGGAACGGGCCGCGTGTCGGCGTAGGCCCGCACGGCATCGAACTGCCCGGCCGGCATGCCGGCGTGCATCAGCACGCGCCGCGCCTGGTTGGCGCGGTCGGCCGAGAGCGTCCAGTTGTCGTAGCCGCCCTGGGACCGGTAGACCCGGTTGTCCGTGTGCCCGTCCAGCACGACGGGGTTGCCGAACGTCGCCAGCTCCTGGCCGATGACGAGCAGGATGTCGACCAGTGCCGGCTGGAGCGCCGCGCTGCCGCTGGCGAAGAAGCTGTCACCGTCGCGGTCGCCGATGTCGATCAGGAGCCCTTCCGGCGTCACGCTGATCTGGATCCGGTCGGCGACGTCCTTGAAGGACGGCATGGCCTCGAGCGCCCGCCGGATCTGCTCCGCGGCGCCGTTCATCGGCCCCTGCCCGCCCGTCGGCGGTACGTCCCTCGGCGTGTCGCCCGCGCCGGGCAGCAGCCCGTTGCCCTTCGACGTCTCGAAGACGCCCGGATCCCGAAAGTACTTCGCGATGCCTTCCTTCGTCTGCGAACTCTGGCCCACGATCCACATCACCAGAAAGAACGCCATCATCGCGGTCACGAAGTCGGCGTAGGCCACCTTCCACGCGCCGCCGTGGTGTCCGCCGTGGCCGTGGACCTTCTTCCGGATGACGATGATCGGCGCGGGCGTCGACGACATGCCGGAGCCTTATGCCGCCGCGGGCATGCTGGCGCCGCCGCCCGCCCCACCGGACGCGGCCGCCTTGCAGAACTTCTCGGTATCGGTGAAGGACGGCCGCACCTCGTGCGGCAGCACGCGCCGCGCGAACTCGATCGCGATCGCGGGCGGGTTCCCCTTGTAGGTCGCGAGCAGCCCGGCCTTGATGCAGATGAAGTAGGCGCTGTCCGCGTTGACCTTCGCCTCGAGCGTGCCGGCCAGCGGCTGCAGGAAGCCGTAGGACAGCAGAATGCCGAGGAACGTGCCGACGAGGGCCGCGCCGACATGGTGGCCGATCTCGGCCGGCGGTGCGTCGATGTGGCCCATCGTGATCACGATGCCGAGCACGGCGGCCACGATGCCGAGACCGGGCAGCGCATCGCCGATCTTGGCCAGCGCGGCCGAGGGCTTGAGCGCCTCGTCGTGATGCGCCTTCAGGTCCTCGTCGAGCAGCGCTTCCAGGTCGTGCGGCGCGATGCCGCCGACGATGATCACCTTGACGGAGTCCGCGAGGAAGTCGAGCGCCTCGTGCCACTTCAGGAACTTCGGGTACTTCGACAGGATGCTGCTCTTTGCGGGTTCGTCGAAGTGGGTCTCGAGCGACATCGCGCCGCCCTGCTGCACCTGCTTGAAGACCTGGTACTGCAGCGAGAGCAGCTCGACGTAGTCGGCCTTGGTCAGCCCCGCACCCATCGCGCCGCCGAGCTGCGCCCCGATCCCCTTGAGCACGGCCATCGGCGTGCTGATCAGCATGCTGCCGAGCGCGGCGCCGCCGATGACGACGAACTCCGACGGCTGAATCAGCACGGCGAGCGACCCGCCCGCCATCAGGAAGCCACCCAGCGTTGCGCCGATCACGACGACGGCGCCGACGATTACGAGCACAGCCCCTCCTCCCCGACGCTCAGCCAGGTCCGGATCACGTCCGGGTCGAAGTCCGCGCCGGCGCCGCGCACGAGCTCCGCGTTGACGGCGTCGGCGCTGACCCGCGACGTCCGGCTCGCGGTCGCCAGCGTGTCCCACGCGTCGGCGACCGCGATGATGCGCGCGCCGAGCGGGATCTCCTCACCGGCCAGCCCCGCCGGGAGCCCGGAGCCATCGAAGCGCTCGTTGGTCGCGACCACCACCGGCGCGAGGTGCCGCAGCGCGGGCACCTCCGAGACGATCTGGAAGCCGAGCGTCACATGCGTCCGCAGGATGTCGAGTTCGGGATCGGTGAGCGGACGGTCCGTATCCAGCACGGCGTCGGCGACCGCGATCTTCCCGACGTCGTGCAGCAGGGCGGCGTGCTCCAGGTCCTCGAGCACGTGTCCCTTGAGGCCGAGCGAGCGGCCCAGCCGCACGGCCAGGCGCGAGACGCGCTGACTGTGCTCCAGCGTCTCCGGCAGCCTGGCCTTCAATGCGGCGGTCAGCGCCTGCAGGGCCTGCGACGGGTCCGCCGCCGAGGCCTGTGCCACGAGCCGGCTGCGGTCGCGCGCCAGCGCCAGCGCCTCCTGCATCAGTCCGCGCGCCGAGCGGTCCCGCTGCAGCCCCTCGCGCCACGCCTCGGCGCGCTCCACGGCGTCCAGCACCTCGAGGCGGCGGCACGGTTTGACCAGATAGTCGTTCGCGCCCATCCGCATCGCCGAGACGCCGGCGGCGTAGCTCGGTGAGCCGGTCAGCAGGATCATGCCGACGTCGTCCGCATGGCGCAGCCGTCGCGCGAGCGACAGCCCGCGCCCGGCGTCGAGGTCGATGTTGACGATGGCCGTGTCATGCGGCACCCGCATCGCGAGGGCCAGCGCATCGTCTGTCGCACCCGCCGTCTGGCAGTCGTGTCCCGCCTCGGCGAGCCATGCCGAAAACTGCGTTTGAACGCCCGGATCGGGATCAACGACAAGGATGCGCACGCGAAGTGTCCAACCGTGCAGGCAATCGGCAGCGGCGGCGTTCCGCTTGAGCGGACTCCAGCGTCAGGACGCCCGCGCGGGAGGAACCGGGGGCCCACAGGCACCGCCCGTGGCATGGAACTGGCACCTCGGCGTCCGGGATGAACTGCGCACAGCGCCTGAGCGAGACAGGGCTGACAACAGACGCGAAAACACGTGCAGATTCCATGTGGGCCGTGCCACACCCCGTCGGTGTCCCGGGACGTCGATGACGCCCGCCCGGACATCCGGCGTCGAAGAACCGGCTGCACCCGCCGCGCCCGCCTTTGGTGCGCGCGCCAATGACTCCGCGCGGCGGAGGTTCGCGCCCCGGTATCTGCTCAACACGCTCCGCAACATCCCGCGGATCGCCGCGTCGGCGGACGTGCGCGCGCTGGACGATGCCTTTGCCGGCACGCCCGCCGTGGTCGTGGCGGCCGGTCCCTCGCTGGACCGCGCCGTGGAGTGGCTGCGGGCCCTGCCCCCGTACGTCGTGGTGATTGCCGTGGACACCGCGGCCCGGCCACTGCTCGAAGCGGGGATCGAGCCGCATCTCGTCGTGGCGGTCGACCCGAGCGACCTGAATGCGCGGCACCTCCGCCACCTCCCGGACACGGGACGCACCTGGCTCGTCGCCGAGGGCAGCCTCGACCCCGGTGCCTTCGAGTGGTTCACGGGCCGGACGTTCACGTTCGCCGTCTCGGACCACGAGCCGTGGCCGTGGCTGGCGGCGAACGGGCTCAGCCGGGGCCGGCTCCGCGCGTGGGGCTCCGTGCTGACCTCGGCGCTCGACCTCGCGCTGCGGGCGGGCTGCACGCCGATCGCCTTCGCCGGGGCCGACCTGGCGTACACCGGTGGGCGGCCCTATTGCCGCGGCACGGTCTACGAGCACGACTGGGCCCGGCGCGTCGCGGGCGGAGACTCGCTGGGGTCGATCTGGTTGCAGACACTGGCCGCCAAGGCCCGGCGTCTGGCCGAGGACGTGCACGGCCGGCCTGTGCCGACCACGTCCGCGCTCCTCGCGTTCCGCGACTGGATCGTCGAGCAGTCGCTCGCGCATCCGCCACGTCGCTTCCTGAACGCCACCGGCGACGGCATCCTGCGCGGTGGGCGCATCGAACAGGCCCCGCTGCCGGAGCTCGCGGCGCAGCTCGGCGCCGGCCCGGCCGCTCCAGCCGACCCGCGGGCCATCGTTCGGGACGCCTGGCACCGTGGACGTCCGATGACGGGTGACAGCCCGGCGCGTGCGCGCGCGGCCCTTGCGAGCCTCGCGGGAGCAGCCGATGGAGCCGAACCGCTCGCCACCTGGCGCCGCTTTGCCGGCCCCGATCTCCCGGAATCCACCCTGCGCCAGGCGCTGGCCGCGGCATCAGCCGGCATCGCGACCCGGCCTGACCGGACGGGCGTCGGACCGACGATCCAGGCGGCCGGCGCACCGGAGCGTGCGGAGGCACTTCGCGCGGCGATGAGCCGCGAGGTGGCGTCTCCCGTTGCGGGCGCCGGTGCATCCGCGTTCCCTCCCGGCGTTCCGGATGCGGCCGGATCCGTCGGCGAGGCCGCTCTCGCGGACGCCCGCAGTCGCCTCGTGACGCTCGTCGCCAGCGCCGGGCGGTTGACGCGATCCGACGCGGAGGCGAGCCCGGCCTCCGTCGCGGGAACCGCGGCCGTGCACGCGCATGCGTGGACCGCGGCGGCGACACCGCTCGTGCTCGCCTATGAGGCTGCGCTGGCCGCGCTCCTCCGCAACCCGCGCGGCAACGTGCCGGAGGCGTGGATCCGCGTCTCGCTCGACCCGCCCGCGCCCCGGACACTCGACGGGCCTGACCCCGCCGCCGACGCGCCCGCGGAGCTGGCCGCGCGGCTCGGACTCATCGCGGACGGACTCGCCATCAGCGCCGCCATGACGGCGGCCGAACGCGCGCCCGGGGCCACCACCGCCGGCCATCTCGCTCCGAGCGTCGCCGCGGCGCTTCTTCGCGCCTACGTGGCCGGGATCGCGTCGTCATCCCGACAGCCGCCCGCAACAGGGGCGCCGGACATCCCGACGGCCCTCGTCTCGGTCGCGCTGGCCGGCCGACGTTTCACCTGTCGCTGCGCGATCGCCGCACGCGACGCGGTCGTGGCGCGGACCGGACTGCTGGTCCGCTCACGAGTCGAGAACGTGAACGATTCGCGGCAGCCCTCCCCGCTTCCGGCGCTCTCGGTCACCCTGGCCGGACCCGGGCCGGGCGACGGCCTGACGCTGTCGCTCTCCGTGGCGTTCGCCTCGGCGGGAACCACGGTCGACGCCGGAGTGGCGTCATCGTCGTCGACGGCTCGTCGACGCGTACCGCACGACCTCGTCAGGCCGGTCCGTGTGAACCCGCCATCCCTGCCGTGCATGATCGGCGGCACCTGGGACGACGCGCGCGCACTCTTCACGGTCGTCAACGGCACGTACGGCATCCGAGTCCGCGAAGACGGCACGTGGGAACCCGACACGCCGTGGCCGGCTCCGATCTCCGGGCAGATCCGCTGGGACGCGACCGGTGCGATCGCGTGGCACTCCGGCGATCGGCGCGTGCTGTGGCGGGAACGGCCCGATGGCGCGGTCCACGGGGCGCCGATGCCCCTCGCCGGCGCGCGGGCGTTCCCGCAGCCGGACGGCAGGATTCTGTGGACCAGCGTGCTGGGAGGACTCTGGACGTGGACGCCCGGGTCGGCGTGGCGGTGCCTCGTGGACACGCCACCGCTGATGGGCCTGCAGATGCTCGACACCCGGATCCGCCTGGAGCCCAGGGGCCGCCACCTCGACTTCACCGTCCGCGAGCCGCTGACGGAGGCGTTTGAATGGGCGCCCGGGGCCGACGTTGCCGATGCCGTGCCGCTCGGTCCGGACGGGCCCTGCTGGGGCGCCGCGCGGGCAGGCGCGTGGACGGCGCTGGCGTACCCGCACGCCGACGCGGTGCTCCTGCGACACGCCGGTGGCGACGCACAGGTGCTGACCTGCCACTACCCGTTCAATGTCGGATGGGCCGGATCGTCGCTCGTCGTCAGCACGGGCGACGCGGAAGTCCTCCTGTTCCCGCGGCTGTTGTCGCGACTGACGCCGGGCGGCGATCGCCCCGGCGACCCGGATGCCCGCCGATGACACACCAGAGGCCGGTCTTCGTCTCGGCTCGGTTCCGTTCGGGCTCGACGATGCTGTGGCATCTGCTCCGGCAGCTCGACGGCGTGACGGCGTTCTACGAGCCCTGCCACGACAACCTGTGCGCGCACGTGCGGTCCGCGACGCCGGTGCAGGACAGCCACCGGGGGGTCACGTCGTACTGGGACGAGTACGCGCCGCTCATGGACCGGCTGCCCGCGCTGCACGCGAACGCGTTCGGCGCGTCGCGCCTCCATCTCGAGGCCGACGACGCGTGGCCCGCCTTCGAGCGCTACCTGCGGTTCCTGATCGCGAGCACTCGGCCGCGGCGCGCCGCGCTGCAGATGAACCGCGTCGACCTGCGGCTCCCGTGGCTGCGGGCCCGCTTCCCCGAGGCGCTGGTCGTGCATCTGGTCCGCAATCCACGCGACCAGTGGCTGTCGATGGTCGCCGGCGAACCGGACGCCACGCTGGGCGACCCGGACGAGAACACGGCCTACGACCTGCTGCTCTGGGCCGTCTCACTCGCGGGCGACTTCCCGTTCCTCGTCGGTCCCCACATCCGTCATTCGTACGAGCGGCACTACCTGATCTGGCGGCTGAGCGCGTGGATGGGCGCGCGGTGCAGTCACGTGAGCCTCAGCTACGACGACCTCGTGGCCGACCCGTGCACCGGGCTGACGATCCTCGTGGACGCGCTCGGCGTCAGCCGCAACTGGTTGCCGCGGCTGGCCGCAGGCGTGACGCCCGGCCGGGCTGCAGCGCGGGCAGCCGCCCCGTCACCGGCCGCGTTCACCAGGATGGAGGCGGGCTGCGACGCGCTGCTTGAACGTCTCGGGTGCGCCGAGGGCCTCGGTCGCGTGCCGCTGGCGGAGATTCGCGCGAGCCACGGCGCGGCGTGGGCGCCGTACATCGACGGAGCGCCGCGGGAAGCGGCCCGCCTGGCCGCCACGATGTTCTCGCGCTTCCGCTCCCACTATCTCGACACGGTGCACGCGATGCGGCAGCTCGCTGTCAACGCCCGGAACGTCGAGGCTGCGCTCGCCCGGCGTGAGCGGGAGCTTCGCGCGCTCCGCGGCCGCGCCGGGGCGGCGTAGCTAGGCGGCGGCCGGCGCCTGCCGCCCGTCCCGCACGTAGCCGCGGGCCCGCAGCACCTGCAGCACGTGGCGCGCGGACTCGTCGACGCTTTCGCGGTCGGTCCGCACGGTGAGGTCGGGGCGCGACGGCGCCTCGTACGGGTCGTCGATCCCCGTGAAGCCCGTGATCGCGCCCGCCCGCGCCTGCCGGTACAGCCCCTTCACGTCGCGCTGCTCACAGACGTCGAGCGGGCACGCGACGTAGACCTCGACGAAGCGCCCGACGCGGGCACGTACCCGCGCCCGCGCATCCCGGTAGGGAGAGATGGCGGCCACGATCACCGGCACGCCGTTGCGCGCGAGCAGCTCGCAGACCCAGCCGATGCGCAGCACGTTGGTCGTCCGGTCGCTCCGGCTGAAGCCCAGGTCGCGACTGAGATGCGAGCGGATCTCGTCGCCGTCGAGCACCTCGGGACGGCGGCCCGTCTCCCGCTCGAGCAGGTCCGCGAGGCCGTTGGCGAGCGTCGACTTGCCCGCCCCGGAGAGTCCGGTCAGCCAGACGGTGAAGCCTGAGACGGCTGCGCTGGTCTGCATTGCGATCACGCTCCTGCCCGGCGCCACTGGTACAGCCGGTCCATCGCGGCCACGGTCCGCGGAAAGGTATACGTCCGGTCGACCATCGTTCGCGCACGGGCAACGATCTCCGGCCGGGCGGCGTCGGCGAGCACGCGACGCACGCCGTGGGATACGGCGTCGGGCGACACATCGGGGCACGCCCAGCCGGTGACGCCGTCCTCCAGGTAGTCCTCCACGCCGGCCACGGGCCGCGCGAGCACCGGCACCCCCAGCGCCATCGCCTCGAGGGCCGCCAGCCCCTGCCCCTCGTCCGCGCTCAGCGAGACGAAGACATCCCACTGCGCGAGCCGGCCGAACGGGTTGGCGACCTTGCCGGGCATGGACACGGCGCCGGAAAGCCCGAGCCGCCGCACGGCGCCGGCGACCTCGGCCGCATACTCCTCGTCGGCGACCGGCCCGACGAGGTCGAGATGGCCGCCCGGCGCGGCGGCGTGGAGCCTGGCGAATCCCCGGACGAGCTCCAGCTGGCCCTTGCGGGGTTCGATGCGACCGATGAACCCGACGCGCGGCCCCGTACGCCCCACGCCGGCCTGGTTGCGGGCACGGCGCCCGTGGGAGACCCGGGCGGCCGCACGGATCGGGTCGAGGTCGAGCCCCCACGGCACGTAAGTGAGACGGGCGGTGTCGATCCCGCCCTCGAGCAACCGCGCGCGGTAGCGATGGGACGAGCAGACGACGGCGTCCGCCCGGCGGATGCCGGCCAGGTCCATCGTGTCCATCCACGCCGACCGTCCCGCGCCCCAGTTGTAGACGTGGTTCACGTGCCGGAACGCGTGCGCCGTCCGGTCGCGAACCGCGGCGGCGGCGCAGGCGGGCACGCCGGCGTGCGTGTGCACGACATCGGGCCGCCAGCGGTCGACGAGCGCGGCGAGCGCCTCGACGCCCTGCCAGAACACGTCCGGTGCGCGGTCGAAGAAGTCGATCGGGTGATGCGGAATGCCGGCGTCACGGATGGTCCGCCGATAGACGGGCCAGTCCCGCTCTCCCTTCGAGCGGCCGCTGGTCACGAGGGCCACATCCCAGGCCGCCCGCTGGGCGATGGCGAGCTGGCTGACGACGCGGCCCGCCCCGCTCCACAGCATCGGGATCACGTGCAGCACGCGGGGCTTCATGCCATCTCCCGGTGCAGCCGCGACACCGCGCGCGCCGCATCCCGCCAGGTGTGCCGTCTCGCCCGCCGCATCAACGTCGCGGTCCGCGCCGCGCGGGCCGTCGTGGCGCGGGTCCAGCGCTCGATGGCATCCGCGATGGCACCCGGGTCGCCGGGGTCGATGACGAGCGACCGGTTGCCCACCACCTCGCCGAGCGCCGGGTCCGGCGAGACGAGCGGCAGCGCACCCTGCGACATCGCCTCGAGAACCGGCAGGCCGAACCCCTCGACGCGGGACGGATAGAGGAAGACCGCCGCACGGCGGTACAGCGCGCGCAGCCGGCGGTCGTCGACGTAGCCGCGGTAGCGGACACCCGGCAGGCCGGCAACGGCCGCACCGACGTCGAAGCCGCCCCACCCGGGCTTGCCGACGATCGTCACGGGCACGCGGTTTCCCCGCGCGCGCAGCCGGCGGGCCGCCTCGACGATCGCGGGCACGTTCTTCCGCGGTTCGATGGTGCCGACATAGAGCACGCCGGCGCGCCGTCCCTCCGGCGGCGGCGCCTCCAGCTGCGGCGGCAGCCCGACGCCGGCCACGCGCACGCGCGACGCGACCGCAGGATACCGGCGGGCGACTTCGGCGGCCGTGGCCCGGGAGATGGCGACTACGCCGGCGGCACCCGCGAGGGCCCGCGGCATGGCCGAGCGGAACGCGCGGACGACGGCCGGCTGATGGAGCGCCGGATGGGACAGCGGCGTCAGGTCGAAGACCGTCACCACCGACGGGACGCCGGTGACAACCATCGGTGGAAAGATGCTGTGGAAGCGATCGGCACCCCACGCGCGGACCTCGCGGCCGACCGAGGCGCGCTCCGTCCGCCCGGAGAGCCACGGCGCCGTCGACACCTGAACCGTGACGCGGGCCCCGCGGAGCGGCACGTCGGACGGCCGATGGTGATCCGAGATCAGCAGCAGGAACTCGTCCCGCGGACACGCCGCGACGAGCGCGTGCACCAGGCCCCGCGTATAGCGCGCAATGCCTGTGCGCTGGAAGTAGGCCCGGGCGTCGATCGCGATGCGCATCGGCGCTCTCCCTCCCTCAGGCAGCCGGACGGTCGCTGCGCACCTCGCGCATCCAGAGCACCTGGCCGGCGGGCACCTCGTCCGGCAGCGGGACCTCGCACGTCGCCGCCTCCTGCCGCGGCCGTGGGGCGACCGGCCTGAGCGCGGTCGCCGTCTTGCGGCCGGTCAGCGGCTCGAACGCGTCGAGCGGGAGCAGGTCGCAGTCGGCCCCGTGGAACGCGACCAGCTTCGAGGGCTTGAGCGCCCGGGCGAAGTCGACCACGTTCTGATAGCTCTCCGTGGCGCCACCTGGAAGATCGAGAATCACCACCGCGTCCTTGAGGCGCGCCAGTTCGGGCATGGCGGCGTCGGCCGCACTCAGGAAGCCTTCCCCCGGAATCCGCACCACGTCGTAGACGCGGCGCGTCGCCTCCGGAATCTGCGCGAGGAAGGTGTCACTGCCCTTCCACAGCAGCACGTGCGGCGAGGCGGGCGCGAGGTTGGCGCAAATGTCGAACACGGTCGTCCGCCTCGAGGACCGCAGCACGACAACCGGGCGGTCCGGCGCGGACTTCAGCGTCCGCTCCACCGCGCGGAGGCTCCGGGCCTTGATGCGGGTCTTGCTGGCCTGGGCCACGCCGAACATGCGGCGGCGCTGGTCCGCCGGGTACTCCGGTGTATCGAAGACAGGATCGATCTTCACGCGCTCCAGGCCGTCCCGGAACACTTCGGAGATGTGGTAGCTGTTCTGCCACGGCACGAGGAACCGCGCGTGCTGCTGCGCCCAGTCCCACATCGCGGTGCCCGGATACGGCACCGTGAGGCCGAAGAAGTAGTTGTCCAGACCGAGCCGGCGCGCGCCGGCCAGCGTCCGGAGGTCCTTGCGATAGGTCGAATCCGGCAGGCCGATCATGAAGAAGCCCGTCACGCGGATGCCGGCGCCCTGCACGACGGAGATGCCGTGCCGGACGTGCTCCAGTTCCTCGCCCTTGATGAGGCCCGCGAAGACCTGCGGGTCGAGGCTCTCGATGCCGAACGCGACTTCCCGGCACCCGGCCTCATACATCAGCGCCGCCGTATCCGGCCAGATGCGGTCCGCCCGGATGCCGTTGCCGCACGACCACATGAACCCGTAGCCGCGGTCGATGATCGCCCGGCAGACCGCCTCGGTGCGCCGCTTGTGGATGGTGAAGTTGTCGTCGACGATCACGAACCGGTCCAGGCCGAGCTCGTTCCGGACGTAGTCGAGCTCCGTGATGATGCTTTCGGGTGAACGGTAGATCCACTTCGATCCGCTGATCGCCGGAACCGAGCAGTAGGTGCACTTGTACGGGCAGCCACGACTGGTCAGCAGCGGATAGAGCGTCAGGCTCTCGCGTGAGTCGAAGCCCGAGAAGTCCGGCAGCGGGAGGGTATCAAGGTCCTGGCGCGTGT
>JBFXBH010000074.1:0-12491 GCA_050183355.1 Vicinamibacterales bacterium
GCCATCACGATCCCGACGAAGAGTGCCCGGAAGACGACGCCACCGGCGCTGGGCGGTGCGGAGGGCGCGGCAGGCGTTACGGCAGGGTCCATAGGGTCAGGTGGTCCTCGTCCTTGATGAAGATGCGGCGGCCGTCCAGCACGGGCTGCGCCCACGTCTGGCTGTCCGCCACCTGGTACCGGTGCGCGGGGGCGTGGCCCTGGCGGCTGGGCGGCGTGAACAGCAACTCCCCATCGTCCTTCAACTGCACGAGAAACGCACCCGCTGCCACGATGGCCGCGTTGGCCGCCTCGCGGCCGCGACTCATCCAGAGCGTCTTTCCGGTCGTCGTGTCGACGGCAAACCACTGGCCGCTGTTCTTGTGGGACAGGCCGTGCAGCGCGCCGTCCAGCACGACGCCGTTGCTCATGTACATCGAGACGTCCTCGTTCACCCAGAGCGTCTCGGTATCCCACTGCCCGCCGCGGCGCCCCGGCGCGAACGCCGTCACGCCCATGGACTGGCCGGAGATCAGCACCGTGCGGCCGACGACGATGGGCGTCTGGGAACTGGTGGTGTTCGGCGGCAGGAACGGCCGCTTCCAGAGCAGCAGGCCCGTCTCCGCCTCGACGCCGATGACGAACTGCTGCGACACGCCGACGATCTGCTTCACGCCGTCGAACGTCGCCAGCACGGGCGATCCGTACGCGGGGCCGTCCCCGGCCCAGCGCCATCGCTCCGTACCGGTGCGCACGTCGAACGCGACGAGTGCGCCCTGATTGTGGCCGCCCGTGTGGACGATCACGAGGTCACCGTCCACGAGCGGCGAGGTCGCCGTACCGTAGAGCGGCAGCACCGGCGGGGGCGCCTGCTGCCAGAGCAGGCGGCCGGTCGCCGCGTCGAAGGCGGACACGATGCCGCCCATACCCATCGCGAAGATCCGCCCGTCCGCCCACGTCGGCGTCGACTTCGGGCCCTCGCCGTGCCGGAAGGACCCGGACCGCTGGTTCAGGGTCACCGGCGCGGGATACGCCGTGCGCCAGACCGTCGCGCCCGTGCCGGCGTCGAGTGCCAGCATGACCTCCGCCCCCTGCTGCCGCGTGAAGACGAACAGCCGGCCGTCCACCAGCAGCGGCGTCGCGTAGCCGATGCCGACCGGTACGGACCAGCCCCTGACCAGCCGGTCGGGCCAGGTGGCGGGGGGCGTGAACGTGCGGGCGATGCCGTCCCGGCCGGGGCCCCGCCACTGGGGCCACGGCGCGTCGGCGGCGCGAAGGAGCGGCGGCGCGGCCCCGCACGTGCACAGGGCGATCAGCGCGGCGCAGGCGCGTGCGGCACGGGACACGACCGGCTTATACACCGCCCTCAGGAATGTGCCAAGCCGGACGCCGTCCTCCTCTACAATCCGCGCATGGCTACTTCCCGCCGCGCCTTCGTCCGCTCCGGCCTCGCCGCCACGGGCCTCGCCGCCCTGCACATCGGAGAACTCGGCCTGCCGGCCTGGGCCCTTCCCGCGCTGGCCGCGGGCGAGACGCTGGTGCCGTTCACCGACCTGCCGGCGACGATCAACCTCACGCCGACCGCCGACCGCCGCGTGTTCGACATCCGGACGATCGATGGCCCACTGACGCCTGCCGCGCAGTTCTTCACGACGCAGCACTACGGCCATCCGGCGCTCGACGCCGCCACGCACCGCCTGACGGTCACCGGCCTCGTCAACCGCGCGTTGTCGCTCTCCGTGGACGAGCTGAAGCGGATGAAGCAGGTGGACGTCGTGGCCGGGTTCGAGTGCTCCGGCAACAGCCGGCCGCTCCAGGGCCTCTCCGGCAACGGCCGCTGGACCGGCGTGCCGCTTCGCGAGGTGCTCCAGCGCGCCGGCGTCACGGCGGAGGCGCGCGAGTTCGTGTTCTTCGGCGCGGACCACGGCGAGGAGGACGTCGACTTCCGCGGCCGCATCACGAAGGTCGACCAGCAGTTCGGCCGCAGCCTGCCGCGGGAGAAGGCCCTCGCGCCGGAGCCGCTCGTCGCGCACAGCCTCAACGGGGAGCCGCTGACCCGGCACCAGGGCTTCCCGCTGCGGCTCGTCGTGCCCGGCTGGTACGGCGTGGCCAACGTGAAGTGGCTCGCGCAGATCCACGTGCAGGACGACCCGTATCTCGGCAAGTACCAGGCGCGGTGGTACCGGACGCTGCGCGGCGAGACGATTGGCGGCGAGGTGAAGTGGAAGGAGACCGCCGTCACGCACCTGCAGCTCAAGTCGTTCATCGCGCGGGTCAGCGAGGCGGCGGGCGCGCACACCGTGCTCGGCGTCGTGCTCCATGACGGCACGCCGATCCGGTCCGTCGAGGTGAAGGTCGACGACGGCCCGTGGCAGCCGGCCGTGCTGGACCCGGCCACGACGAAGCATCGCTACTCGTGGAAGCTGTTCCGCTACCAGTGGACGGGCGCCACGCCGGGCGAGCACACGCTCGTGTCCCGCGTGACCGACGTCCGCGGCCGCGTGCAGCCGACCGCCGACGAGATCGCGAACAAGAAGACGTTCCTCGAGGACAACTCGCAGTACCCGCGCAAGGTACGGGTGGGCTGAGCGGCAGGGCGCGCCGGGTCAGCGCGGCCGGATGCGGGCGAGCCCAGCCTTCGCCTTGAGGACCCAGTCGGCGTCCTCGGGCCCCCACGCCTCATCTGGGGGCGCCTCGAGCACGCGCTGCAGCAGCGCGCGCGCCTCGACCGGCCGGTCGTCTTCGATGAGCTCGGCGTAGTAGACGAGCGCGAGCCGGCTGTACGGGTCCACGGCCAGCGCCTGCCGGTAGTACGCCTCGGCCTTGCCCTTGTTGCCGCCCAGCAGGCGCGGCACGCGCGCGTACCAGCGGCCGAGGGCGGCTTCGGCCGACCCCTGCTGCCAGCCGGGCTGGATGGCCAGGACGCGCTCCAGCGCCTCCCTGATCCGGCCGCGATACTTCAGGCCCTGGCTCATGCCGAACGCCTCGGCGAGCGCCCCCATGCTGGCGGCCATCCAGAAGTGCCCTTCCGGGCGATCGGGCGCGAGCCTCACGGCCGTCTCGCCCGCCTGTACGCCACGTTCGAGCGCGGCCCGCCGCTGCGGCTCGGTGCCGTGGGAGCCGAGCCAGTAGCAGACCCGGGCGAGCTTCCAGGCCGATTCGAACTCCGTGCTGGCGGTGGCGGCCCAGATGTCGGCCGCGGCCTCGGCGTTGGGGCGATGGGCGCGACCGCGATAGAGGCTGTCGGGGTCGCCCGCGGCGAGCCGGCCTGGCGCCGGCACCGAGGCGGACGGCGCCTCGGGGGCCTGGGGTGTCCGGGGGACGGGAGCGGCGGACAGCGCCAGGCCAGGGCCCCCGGCGAGGGCCATCGCGGCGGCCACGGCCCACGCGACCGCGACTGGTGCACGCACCAGCCGAGCTTAGTCTTTCTTGACCTTCACGCCGAAGTTGAACCGCGACTCGGCGTCGTCGGCGAGTTTCACGGGCAGGCCGCGTGCCTCCATCATCTCCCGCAGCACGGCGATGAGCTCGGGCCGGCTGCCGATCATGCCGATGAAGTTGTCCTCGCCGTTCGCAATCTGGATCGGCACCAGGCCCTTCTTGTTCTTCAGGTCCAGCTTCGCACCCGCGTCCACGAGAATCCGGATGAACTCCGGCGAGTTCCGGTGCATGGCGCCGTGCAGCGCCGCCTCGCCGGCCTTGTTCGTCTCGTTGACGTCGAACTTGCCCTTCCCCAGTTCGAGCGCCAGCTTCAGCGCGGCAATGCCCTCGGCGTCCGTGCCGCTGTCTTCGTTCGGGTTGAACATGTCCACGCCGGCCGCCACCATGACGGCGTTGCTGCCGGTGGCGTTCTTGTGGAAGACATCGGCCCCGTTGTCGGCCAGCAGCCGCATCATCTCGGTGTCGCCGCCCTTCGCCGCCAGCAGAAACGGCGTCGCCTTCGGCCCGAAGAATCCGCGCCAGCCATCGCTGAACGGCTTCTCGGTCAGGCTGTCGACCGTCGCACCGGCCTTGATGAGCTTCTGCGCCAGCTCGAGGCTGCCCATCCGCCCCTTGGTGACCGGATGCGGGAACTGTCCGATGTTCAGGTTGCGTACGCGCACGACCTGGATGAGCGGGGTCCAACCGGGCTTGGCGTGGTTGACGTCCGCCCCGGCGTCAATCAGGTACGACGCCGCCTCGTACGCGGCGTTGGCAATCGCCAGCGTCAGCAGGCTCATCCCGTTGACCGTTTCCTCGTTGACGTTGGCACCCGCCTCGACGAGCGCCTTGACCGCCTCGGTGTGTCCGGCCCTGACGGCAAACTGCACGGCCTTGAACGG
Source organism: Vicinamibacterales bacterium (assembly GCA_050183355.1). Classification (GTDB taxonomy): domain Bacteria; phylum Acidobacteriota; class Vicinamibacteria; order Vicinamibacterales; family UBA2999; genus CANKJK01. The sequence goes on from JBFXBH010000074.1 coordinate 4,301, forward strand.
GTCCACCCGTGGCGCCACGCGTTTGTAGATGCTCGCGCCTTCCGTGATGTCCTTCGGCACGTTGGGGCCGCGGGAGACGAGGTTGATGTCGGCGCCCTTCTGCACCAGCAGACGGATCACGTCGGCGTGTCCCTCGGCCGCCGCCCACATCAGCGCCGACTGCCCGCGCGTCGACTCGGTCGCGTTGACCACCGCCCCGTGCTCGAGCAGCGCCGTGACCGCCGCGGCATTCCCGAGGCGTGCGGCCGTCATCAGCGGCATCTCGCCCCCCGTGGAAGGCAGATTGGCGTCCGCACCGGCCTTCAACAGCCGCGAGACGACGGCCGCGTTCCCGCTCTCGACGGCCAGCGCCAGCGGGGCCACGCCGTAGGCGTTGACGACGGCGGCCTTCGCGCCGGCCTGCAGCAGCAGGTCCACGAGCGCGGCGTCGCCGCGGTGGGCTGCCCAGTGCAGCGCCGTCGACCCGTCCGGCTCGGCGACGTTGACGTCCACCTTCCGCGCGAGGATCACGCGCATCTCTGGCGCGTTCCCGCTCCGCGCCACCTCGATGACCGCGGCGGACCGTGCGGCCGCGTGCGCCGCCTCCGGCAGCAGCAGCGTCAGCGCCGACGCGGCGAGCACGAGTCGTGTTGCGGCCGTGACCGTCATCATCCCCCCTAGATCGCCTGCCGGCCCGTGCTGTCGCCGATCTGGTCGAGGTGGACGTCCACCGTGTCCAGGACCGACAGGCACAGGTTCATGAACGGATCGTCGAACTTCGCCCGGACGTGGGCGCCGGGCTTGTGCGCGCCGGCCGCGGACCCGAGCAGCACGACGGGCAGGTTGTGGGGGCTGTGCATGTTGCCGTCCCCGAACCCGCCGCCAACCAGCAGCATCGAGTGATCCAGGAGCGAACCGTCGCCATCCGGGGTGTTGGCCAGACGCGCCGCGAGTTTGGCGATCAGGCTCATGTGGTAGACGTCGATCTTGCCCTTCTTCTCGACGTTCTCCGCCCGGTTGCCGTGATGCGAGATGTCGTGATGGGCTTCCGGCACGCCGACTTCCGGGTAGGACCGGAGACTCAGCTCGCGCGCGAGCTGGAAGGTCGCCACGCGCGTCATGTCCGTCCGGTACGCGAGGACCATCAGGTCGAACATCAGGGTCGCGTGCTCCTCGAAGATCGCCGGGATCCCGAACGGCTTGTCGACGTCCTCGACGGCAGCCGCCGTCCGCGCGCCGGTCGCCTGAATGCGTCGTTCGACGTCGCGCACCGCATCCAGGTACTCGTCCATCGTCAGCCGGTCAGCGGGCCCGACCGCCTTCTGGAGGCGGGCGAGGTCGGTCGTCAGCGAGTCGAGAATGCTCCGATCGCGCTTCAGGGCGGCCAGACGCGAGGCGCCCGGGCCCCCGTCCCCGAACAGCCGCTCGAAGACGACGGCCGGATTGGTTTCCATCGGCAGCGGCCGGTTCGCGGCGGCCCAGGAGAACGTGTTGATGTACGTGCAGCTGTAGCCGCCCTCGCACCCGCCCACGACGAAGTTCGGCTCGAGCGCGAGTTCCAGCGAGCGCAGCGGCGTGTCCTTGCCGAGCACGTCCGCGGCGAACTGGTCGGCCGTGCGGCCGGCGCTCAGGTCCGCGTTCTCGGTCCGCTTGACCCGCGTGCCGTTCAGCCAGCAGCCGCTGACGCGCGAGTGCGGGCCAGAGCCCGCATCCAGCGGATCGCCCGGCTTGTTCGCGAGGCCGGTCACCACTGTCATCTGCGACCGGAACGCCTCAAGCGGCTTCAGAATCGGCGTCGTGACGTAGTTCCGTCCGGCCTCTGCCGGCACGAAGTCCTTCACGATCATGCCGTTCGGCAGGTAGACCGCCCCGAAGCGCTTGACGGGCACGGCGGCGGCGCCGGCACGGACCACCGGCACCATCGCATCGAGAAACGGCAACGCCACGGCGGCGCCGAGGCCGCGCAGGACGGTGCGCCGGGGCAGTGCGGTTCTGGTGATAACCATGTGAGCGCTCTCCTACTGTGCGGCGGACGCCACGGATGGTGCCGCGCGCCGCATCTGAAACGGCACACTCGCCACAACGCCGGTGACCAGCGCGGACAGCTTCAGGCCGCCGGGCCGGGCCTCGCGCACGACGCGCCGGACGGCCGGCATGTCGGCGGGCTCGAGCCCGCGGCCGAGGGCATAGATCATCAGCTTCTTCGTGACCGTCGTCGCGAACACCTCGGGGTCCCGGAGCAGCATCTGCCGAAACGTCGTGAAGCCGTCGAACTTGCTGCCGTCGGGCAGCGTCCCCGATGCGTCGACGGCGGTCCTGGACTCGTCAATCGTACGGAACTGGCCGACCGCGTCGAAGTTCTCGAGTGCGAAGCCCAGCGGATCCATCATCGAGTGGCACCCCGCGCAGACGGCGTTGGCGCGGTGCGCGGCCATCCGCTCGCGGACCGACGGCATCCGGTTCTGCGACCCCGCTTCGTCCTCCTTGAGCGGCGGCACGTTGGCGGGCGGGTCGGGCGCGGGCGTGCCGAGCACGTTGTCGAGAATCCACTTGCCGCGCAGCACCGGTGACGTCCGGTTCGGCCGCGACGTCACCGTCAGGATGCTCGCGTGCCCGAGCAGGCCGCTGCGGCTGTCGCTGAGCTTCACGCGGCGGAACGCGCTGCCGTAGATCTTCGGGATGCCGTAGTGCTTTGCCAGGCGGCCGTCGACGAACGTGTAGTCCGCCGACAGCAGGTCGGTCACGCTGCGCTGCTCGCGCAGCACGCTGGCGAAGAACAGCTCGGTTTCCCGGCGGGCCGACGCGCGCAGCGAGTCGTCGAAGTTCGGGAACTTCGGCATGTCGGGGCGCTGCGCGTCCAGGTTCCGCAGCAGCAGCCACTGGCCGGCGAAGTTCTCGACCAGCGCATCCGCACGCCGGTCCGCCAGCATCCGCCGCACCTGCCGGTCCAGCCCCGCCGGTGTCGACAACGCGCCGGTCTCGGCGGCGCGCAGCAGCGCGTCGTCGGGAATGCTGCTCCACAGGAAGAACGACAGACGCGAAGCCAGTTCCAGCCCCGTCAGCCGGTAGTTCGTGCCCGGCTTCACGCCGGGCCGGTCCTTCTCCACGCGGTACAGGAACTCGGGGCTCACCAGCAGCCGCGTGATCGCGGCCTCGAGACCGGCGTCAAAGCCCTGTGTGGCTTCCGACCGGAACACGTCCAGGATCGGCGTCAGGTCCGCGGCGGTCACGGGCCGGCGGTAGGCACCCCTCGCCAGGCGACCGAGGATGGCGCGGGCACACGGCTCCTGCTCCGCCTTCGTCGCCGGCCGGCACGTCATCAGACGGCGGCGGCTGGGAGAGTGCTCGGCGCCGGTCGCGTTGAACGGCCCGACGACGGTGACGACGTCGAGATACGGCTGATAGATCGTGTTGTTCGGCTGGCCGATGACGCCGTTCAGGAAGTACGGCCGGTCGAAACGCTCGATGACCGAATCGATCTCGCGGATCGCCGGCAACTTGACGAACGTCACGCCGACCTCGTGCGACCCCGCTGACACCGGCAGGCGGACGACCCAGGTGCGCTCCTGCGGCGGCCGCATCTCCTTGCGCGGCTCGAGCGTGAACGCCTTCACCTGGCGGCCGTCCAGCAGGACGAGCAGCGTGTGCGTGTCCGGGAAGCCGACGCTGCCGTCGCACTCGCCGCCGAGGCGGCACATCAGGTCGATGCGGATCTCGTACTCGGCATCCTGTGGAAAGTCGTGCCGCACGAGCAGACCGCCGCGCGTCCCGAACGGCAGCCCGTCGGCGCGGTCGTTCTGGTGCAGGCTCTCCTTGACGCGGTACTCGACCGGCGACGGCGCCGGCGGCGCCGTCCCGAGCGCCGCGCGGCTGACGCGGCGGGCAACGGCGAGGTACTGCTCCAGGCGCGACTGGCTGATCTTCAGCACGCCGGCAATGTTGTCGAAGCCGTAGCTGGCATCGTCGGCAGGAAGATACGGCGTCACATCCAGCGCGAGGCCGAAGAGATCCCGGATGGCGTTCTGGTACTCCGCGCGGTTCAGCCGGTGGAAGGTGTCCGTCCGGCCCGGGTCCGGCGCGAGGGCCGCCTGCCGGTCCAGCTCACGTTCGAGATAGCCGACGAAGGACGCCTTTGCGGCGGGATCGGGCCTCGGCCGCCCGGCCGGAGGCATCAGCCCGGCCTTGACCTTGGCGATGACCTTCTCCCACACCTCGGGGTGGTCCGCCGGCCGGGTGACGTCCACGGCATCAAGGGCGAGCCGGCCCGCGTTGTTCTTGTTCCGCTCGTTGTGGCACGGCACGCAGTTCTTCTGCAACAGCGCCTGATGCGCGGGCGCGCCCGGGGCCGCCGCCGGCGACCCCGCCTGGGCAGAAGCTGTCCCCGGCCGTGCCAGCAACACGAGCACCACAGCGGCCACCGCCGCCGCGCTCGCAATCGCCCTGCCGACAATCGTCGACCTCAACGTGCCATTCAACTCGTGTGTCGTCAAAACAAGAGTGATTCTGAGGGGCACCTGAGGGGGGTGCAATTGGTTCCTGATGGGGAACCAGCTAATCTCTGGCCGTCGGTCCCGGCCCGGCGACCAGCAGATCCGTGTGGGCGCTACTTCCGGCGGCTGAACTTCCGCCAGTTGTGGCGGAACACTTCACCCACGTAGAAGTTCCCGTCGTTATCGGCGGCGAGCCCCTCGGCCCAGATGTCCTTGATGACGCCGGTCACCTGGAGCGTCTTCGCACTGCCGACATACACCTGGTTCTTTGCGCAGCAGACATACATAGTGTCGTCGGCCGTGATCGCAATGCCGGCCGGCCCGCCGAACGCCTTCGTCTGCTCGAGGAAGTTGCCCTCCTGGTCGAAGATCTGGATGCGGCCGTTCGAGCGGTCGCCGATGAACAGCCGGTCCTTCGAGTCCCAGGCCATGGTGTGGGGCGACGCGAACTCGCCGGGACCGCTGCCCTTCTTCCCGAAGATCTTGATCAGCTTGCCGTCCTTCGTGAACTTGTGCACGCGGCCGTTCGGGTGATCGCCTTCGTGGCCGTCCGACACGAAGATGCTGCCGTCCTTCGCCGTGATCACGTCGGCCGGGCACTCGAACTGGTCCGTGCCCGATCCAGGCTGACCGGCTTTGCCGATCGTCATGAGGACCTTGCCGTCCGGGCTGATCTTGTAGACGAGATGGCCCTTGCCCATGGCCTTGACCTTCGCGTCGGGCAACTGCAGCTGTGGCTGCGAGTTCGCGCTCGGGCCGATCGCGCAGTCGGTCGCCCAGATGTTGCCCTGGCGGTCCACGTGCATGCCGTGCGCCCAGACGAACATGTCCGTCCCGAAGGACCTGAGCACCTTCCCCGACGGGTCCATGACGAAGATCGCCGGGCTGGACCGCTTCAGGAAGTACACGTTGCCCTTCGCGTCGGTGTCGACGCCGGCCGGCTCCCAGCTGAAGTCACCCACCTTCTCCGGACCCCAGTTCGGGACCTCCACGTACGGCGCCTCCGGCGTCTCCTGGCCGGCCAGCGTCACCAGGCCGATCGCCACGACGCCCACCAGGGCCGCCACGCCGCTCCCACGTCGAATGCAGTTCCTCATGCCGTCTCCCGTCTCCCGCCTGTCGGTCCATCCCCGGCCGCGGTGCGGCTGGTGCAAACCCGAACCGGTCGGATAGTAGCCGACGGCTCGCGGAAAACCCGAAGACCTACCCGAATCTCGGTATCCCCCGGTGCCAGGCCCGAGGCGCGGGCGGCCGAATCGCGCCCAGGCCGCCGTAGACTATCGGCAATGGACCGGTTCCTCTTTCTGGCGGGCGCCACCGCCATCGGCGTCGGCGTGCTCTGGCGACCGTTCCGGCGGGAGCGCGCGGATAGCCCGGCCGAACGGCCGCCCGACGTCACCCGCCTCGTCGGGATCCGCATCACGGCCGCACGCTGACCGGGAGAACCCGCATACCCATGGACGACACGAACCTTGCTGCCCTCGCCGAGGAGCGGCGCGCGGTCCGCCGGACCACGGTTGAGGCCCGTCGTGCCTACACGGCCGCCCGCCGGGAGGCTCACCGGGAGCGCGACGCGGAACGCCTGGAACTGGCGCGCGCCTACGCCGGCCCGCTGAGCATTCCCCACGATGACGGCTTCCTCCGGCTGCCCCCGGGACCCCTCGCCGACGTTATCGACCCCGTGCTCGCCGACGGCAACGGCCTGATCGAGGCGCTGGGGCACAAGCCGCTCGTCCGCAGCGCCCCGAAGGGCGACTTCGTCGCGCGCGGGTTCCTGCCGCCGTCCGCGTTCGCGCTCGAGTCGCCGTACTTCAGGCTCGCGCTCGACGAACGCATCGTGCGGCCGATCGCCGCCTACCTGGGCGTGGTGCCCATCGTGACCGAGCTCGACATCTGGTACTCCGTGTACAACCGCCGGGCGCCGAAGAGCTCGCAGCTCTGGCACATGGACCCGGAGGACACGACGCAGATCAAGCTCTGGGTGCACCTGAACGACATCGGGCCCGCATCCGGGCCGTTCACGGGGCTCAACGCCGCGGACTCCGCGCTCGTCGCCGAATCGGTCGGCTACGACTACGGAGACGGCTATCGGGTGCCGGACGAGCGGGTGTCGGCGGTCGTCGGGCCCGACCGGGTCGTCGTGTTCGAAGGGGCGGCCGGCTCGGTGAACTTCATCGACACCAGCCGGTGCTTCCACTTCGGCAGCCGGCTGGCCGAGGGCGGCGCGCCGCGGCGGGCGCTCGTCATCCAGTATCAGACGCCCTATGCGTTCGAGTTCGCCAACTATCTCAAGGAAGCCCCGTTCCGCCATCTCGCGACCGCCTCCACACCGCGGCTGGCGGCCCTGGCCCTCGGAGCCGCGTAGGCGTCGCGCGGCCGGCGCCGGCCTCGTCGACCCATGGGGGCGGGGAGGAACGCCGTAGTACGATGGCGCTGTCCATGAGCGATTCCGCGACACCGATCGACCCGCGCGAGCGCGTCGCACTCGACTATCCTGCGGCCGAGATCTTCATCCGCGTCACCACCGAGTTCGAACGGAAGTACCGCATCGCGCCCTGCCAGAAGGAGCCGTGGACCGTTGAGTGGCTGGACGGTTCGGTGCAGCCTGGCGACGTGTTCTACGACATCGGCGCCAACATCGGCGCGTTCTCGCTCATCGCCGCCGTCGGCCGTGGTGCACGCGTGGTTGCGTGTGAACCCAGCCACGCCAACTACAACCGGCTGTGCGAGAACATCGAGCTGAACAGCTGCGGCGCTGCGATCGTCGCGTTTCCGCTGCCGCTGGCGGAAACGAACGGCATGACCGCACTGCTCTACCGGGATATGACGGTCGGCCAGAGCCGCCACGTCCTGAAGACGGGCTGGCACTTCGGCAAGGGTGCGGCGGAGGGCCGGGTCGAACAGCCGATGAGCACGATTACCCTCGACACGGCCCGCACGCTGTTCAAGTGGCCCGACCCCGCCCACATCAAGCTGGACGTCGACGGCGTGGAGCTGCGCGTGCTCGCGGGCGCCACGGCGACGCTCGGCCTGCCCTCGCTGCGGAGCCTGATGATCGAAGTGCGAGTGGACCTCTGGCCCAAGGTGAAGAAGGTGGTCACCGACGCCGGCCTCCGGGTGAGCCGCACCGTCGACCGCGGCGACGCGCCGATGTACGCGCTCTTCGAGCGGGGACCGGCCTGAGCACAGGAGACAGAACAGATGCGTGACGCATCGGTCGATGATGTCGTCGGCCGCCTCGACGGCCCGGCGCCGCGGAAGGACCCGAATCGCGACTGGGTCAAGGGCGGACGGAAGAACGCCTGGTACATGCCGGCGAACAACGTCTACCCGCTGGACCAGACCCTGTTTGAACAGCAGGATCTCCGCAAGGTCATCCGCGACTTCGTCCTGCCGGGACACACACCGGCCGCGCCGATGCTGACCGAGCAGAGCGCCGTGGTGACGATCGGCTCGTGCTTCGCGGGCGAACTCCGCCGCTTTCTGATGGCCGCGGGCGTGGATGCCTCCAGGTTCCTCGTGCCGCCCGGGCTCAACAACACGTTCGCGATGCTGGACTTCCTCTCCTGGTGCGCGACGGGGGAACAGACCGGCGCCGGCTTCCGCTACGAGCGCGTCGCCGGCGGCGAGATCCGCGAGTGGACGCCGGACAGCAAGCGGAAGTCCTATGCGGAGTTCTTCGCCGGGATCGGCGCGTTCGTCTTCACCATCGGCCTGGCCGA
>JBFXBH010000075.1:0-12490 GCA_050183355.1 Vicinamibacterales bacterium
CCGCCACGCCACGTGCGTGGCCGTCACGTCGCCCGCGCCACCGAGCCGCACCGCGAGCAGCGACGGCTGCTGGAAGCCCGTCGCCAGGAAGACCAGGCCGTGGCCCGCCACGGGGCGCGGGACATTCGAGAAGCCGTCGTCGTAGCTGACGCGCCACCGCTCCACACCCGTGAGCGGGTCGTAGGCCGTCGTCCGGAACGCGCCCACGCTGACCAGCACGTCGCCATCGCCCGACGGCACGACCAGCGGCGTCGAGTACGCCTGCGACCACGGCCGCCGCCGGGGCGTCTTCCACCGCGGTTTCCCCGTCCGGACGTCCAGCGCCACGACGTACGCCTGATCGAAGCCGTCGCAGTTCACGATCAGCAGGTCGCGATAGAGCACCGGCGACCCGCCGTTGCCGTGCTGCGAGTCGTAGTCGAGCCGCGCCGTCCACAGCACGGCGCCGCCGGTCGTCAGCGCGGCGGTACCCTCGGCGCCGAAGTGGACGTAGACACGATCCCCGTCGACGATCGGCGTCGGCGACGCGAAGCTGTTCTTCGCGTTGAGGAGCCGCGCCGCCGGCAGCCTGAACACTTCGACGTCGAGCGCCGGCCGGCCGGACGCGGCATCGAACGCGAGCAGCCGCAGCGACGCCGTGCGATCGCCTGTCGACGTCGTCACCCAGACGCGCCCGCCCGCCACGACCGGCGACGACCAGCCGAGCCCCGGTACCGGCACCTTCCAGCGGACGCCGTCCGTCTCACTCCAGTGCAGCGGAAGGTTCCGTTCGTCGGACACACCCTGGCCGCCGGGGCCGCGAAACTGCGGCCAGTCCGCCGACGCGGCCGGCGCCGGCAGCACGATGGCGAGCGCGGCGACCGCGGACGCGGTCCGCAGACGGCGCGTCACAGGCGCAGAGGGCATGCGGCGCGGATGATAGCATCCGGATCCGCATGCTCCGGATTCGGCGTCTTCTCGGCATCGCACTCGCGGCGCTGGCCCTCACCGGTGTCCCGGTCACGCGCGCAACGGCCGGGCAGGCACCGGGCGAGCCGCAGATCGGCCAGCCCGGCAAGGACGTGATCTGGGTGCCGACGTCGCCCGAACTGATGGAGAAGATGTTCGACCTGGCACGGGTCACCGCGCGCGACTACGTCGTCGACCTCGGGTCGGGCGACGGCCGCATGGTCATCGGCGCCGCCCTGCGCGGCGCGCGCGCGCTCGGCGTCGAGTACGACCCCCTGCTGGTCACCCGGTCCCGCGAGGCCGCGGCGCGTGCCGGTGTCGCCGATCGCGCGCGCTTTGTCCGCGGGGACATGTACACCACGCCGTTCGGCCGGCCGACCGCGTTGACGCTCTTCCTGCTCCCGTCGAACCTGATCCGCCTGCGCGACCGGCTGCTGGCCCTGGCGCCGGGCACGCGCATCGTCGTGAACACGTACGGGATTCCGGACTGGCGGCACGACGCGGAGGTCTCGCTGGATCTCTGCGACCCGTGGTGCACGGCGCGGCTCTGGGTCGTGCCCGCGCGCGTGGACGGCGCGTGGGAGACGGCCGAGGGCACGCTGACGTTCGCGCAGCGTTTCCAGGACATCGCCGGCACGCTGTCGGCGGCCACCGGTCAGCTGCCGCTCACTGGGGGCCGGCTCGACGGCGACCGGATCAGCTTCCGTATCGGACCGCGCGCGGTCTCCGCCACCGTCCGTGGCGGCGTCATGCGCGGCGTGGTCACGTTCGAGGGACGCGAGACGGCCTGGCATGCCACGCGCCGCGGCGCGGTGCCTCGGCCGTCGGCCGGCCCCTCAAGCACCCCGCCCGGCCATCCGTAACACCGGGCACCGGGCAGAGCCATGGCCGCACCCACCATCACCGTGTATCAGAAGCCCACCTGCACGACCTGCCGGCAGGTGACGGCTGCGCTCACAGAGGCCGGCGTCCCGTTCGAGTCCGTGAACTACTTCACCGATCCGATCCCGGAAGCGACGCTGAAGACGCTGCTGAAGAAGATGGGGCTCACCGCGCGGCAACTCCTGCGGACGAAGGAAGCACGCTTCAAGGCCCTGAGGCTCGGCGAACGCGAGCTCCCGGACGCCGAGATCGTCAGGCTGATGGTCGAGTTCCCCGAGCTGATCCAGCGACCGATCGTCGAGCAAGGCCCGCGGGCGATCCTCGCCAGGCCAGCCGACCGGATCCGCGCGTTCCTCGGCTAGTGCTCCCGACCGAGGGATAGTGATCCGCCGCGGCTCACTATCCCTTGGTCGGAGCACTAACGGCCGGCCCCGCGAGGCGACGGGCGGCCGAACAGCCGGCCCAGTTCGGCGAGCCGCGCGGCGTCATCGGGACGCACCTGGTCCCACGTGAACCGCCAGGTCCACCAGCCGTCACCCTGCCCCGGGAAGTTCATGCGCGCCGCCGCCGGCAGCGCGAGCACATCCTGCATCGGCGCCACCGCCGTGTCGGCCACGCTGCCCCATGCGGCACGCAGCAGCGCCCGGGCGGCGGCGGCGCCCTCCGCGTCGGCCGTGACGCCCTCGGGCCCGCCGGGCAGGCCCAGATAGGCTCGCGCGAACGCGCGCTCGCGCTCGGGCGCGCCGGCCCACCACCCGGCGGACGTGTTGTTGTCGTGCGTGCCCGTGTAGACCACCGTGTCGGGCTCGTAGTGATGCGGCAGGAAGCTGTTTCCCGCATCGCCCTCGAACGCGAACTGCAGGACCCGCATGCCCGGGAAGCCGCAGCGCCGGCGCAGCGCGTCGACGTCGGGCGTGATGACGCCGAGGTCCTCCGCGATGATCGGGACGGAGGCGATCGCCCTTTCGAGCGCGTCAAAGAACGCCGCGCCCGGGCCCGGAACCCACCGGCCGTTGACGGCCGTCGGTTCATCGGCGGGGATCTCCCAGTGCGCGGCAAACCCGCGGAAGTGGTCGATCCGGACGACGTCTACCAGGGCAAACGTCCGCCGGACGCGTGCGATCCACCACGCGTAGCCATCCGCCGCATGGGACGGCCAGCGGTACAGCGGATTTCCCCACCGCTGCCCCGTGGCGCTGAAGAAGTCCGGCGGCACACCGGCGACGACGCGCGGCCGGCGTGCGGCGTCCAGCTCGAACAGGTCCGGGTGCGTCCAGACGTCCGCGCTTTCGCCCGAGACGAAGATCGGCGTGTCCCCGACGATGCGCACGCCGCGGCTGTTCGCGTAGTGCCGGAGCGCCGCCCACTGCCGGTCGAACGTCCACTGGCAGAAGCGCCAGGCGTGCACCGCCTCGGCCTGCGCCGCACGCGCCGTCGCGATCGCCGCCGGGTCCCGGACCGCCAGCCCGCCGGGCCACGTGCGCCAGTCCGCGCTCGCGTGCACGTCCGCCAGCGCCATGAACAGCGCGTAGTCGTCCAGCCAGTCCGCCTGCGCGCGGCAGTAGTCCTCGAAGTCGGCACGCGCGCCGGCGTCCGCGCCCGCCGCGAACCGCGCCGCCGCGGTGCGCAGGCGGGACATCCGGAACGGCACGACGGCGTCGAACGCCACGCGCTCCGCGGACACGCCCGGTGGCGGCGCGAGTTCGTCGTCGGTCAGCCACCCCGCGTGGCCGAGCGCGTCCAGGTCGATCAGCAGCTCGTTGCCGGCAAACGCCGACCGGCTCATGTAGGGCGAGTGGCCGGGGCCGATACCCGTCAGCGGCAGGATCTGCCAGAGCTGCTGGCCGGCGGTCACCAGCCAGTCGACGAAGTGATACGCCGCGGCGCCGCAGTCGCCCGACCCGTGCCGGCCGGGCAGCGACGTCGGGTGCAGCAGGACGCCGCTCGCGCGGGGCAGCCTCATGGCCGGGCCCCGTGCGCCGGCGCGGCGTCGGGCGGCAGCGTCGTGTCACGCAGCAGCACGACGGTACGCGTGCGGAGTTCAAACCGGCCGTCGGCCGGCACGGGACGCCGCAGACGGCCGTCGGGCTCCTCCGAGTCGAGCTCCCCGACCCATCGCCCGTTTCGGGACACGGGCAACTGGAACGTCACGTCGAACGCCCGCGCGTTGACGAGGAGCAGCAGCGGCTCGTTACCGCGCCCGGGCTGTCCGATCCACGCGCCCAGCACGCGCGACCGCGGGCTGCCCCACTCGTGGGGCTCGAGGGACCGGCCGGTCCGCCTGAGCCACTGCAGGTCGTGGCGGCCCAGCACGTCCGGACGGCCGTGGTACCACCGGAGTCCGGACAGGGGCTGGAGCCGCCGGCGGATCTCCAGGAGGTGCGCGACGTAGGCCGTCAGCACCGCGTCGGCCGTGTCCCAGTCAAGCCAGCTCAGCGGGCCGTCCTGACAGTAGGCGTTGTTGTTGCCGAGCTGCGTGCGGCCGATCTCGTCCCCCGCGGCCAGCATCGGCGTGCCCTGTGCGAGCAGCGTCGTGGCCAGCATGCCCCGGACGAGCCGCGCGCGCAGGGCGCGCACGTCCGGGTCATCCGTCGGGCCCTCCGTGCCGCAGTTCCAGCTGAGGTTGTGTGCGGGGCCATCGGCGTTGACCTCGCCGTTGGCGTCGTTGTGGCGGTCGTTGTAGCTGACCAGGTCCCGCAGTGTGAACCCGTCGTGCGAGACCACGTAGTTCACGGATGCGGCCGGGTGCCGGCCCTCCCGTTCGAAGACCGACGACGACCCGGCCAGCCGCTGCGCGAACGCCCCCCGTGTCGTGTCGCCACCCAGCCAGAAACCGCGCACCGCGTCACGGAAGGTGTCGTTCCACTCGAGCCATCCGGCCGGAAACTGCCCGAGCTGGTATCCGCCCGTGCCCAGGTCCCACGGCTCCGCGATGAGCGTCGCGCCCGCGAGCACGGGGTCCTGCTGGACCGCGGCGAAGAACGCCGAGCGCCGGTCGAACCCGGCGTCGCCACGGGCGAGCACGGTGGCGAGGTCGAAGCGGAACCCGTCGACGTGCATCTCGGCCACCCAGTACCGCAGGCTGTCCAGCACGAACTGGATCACGCGCGGGTGCCGCAGGTCGACCGTGTTGCCGCAACCGGTGCTGTTCTCGAGCCGGCGGGGCGGGTCGCCCACGTGGCGGTACCAGTGCGCGTGGTCGAGGCCGCGCTGGCTGATCGACGGACCCGTCAGGTCGCCTTCGGCCGTGTGGTTGTAGACGACATCGAGGATCACGGCGATGCCGGCCGCGTGGAGGGCGCGCACCATCTCGCGGAACTCGGCCCGGGCGGTCGCGCCGTCAGGCGCCGTCGCGAAGCGCGGGTCCGGGCAGAAGAACCCGATCGTGTTGTAGCCCCAGTAGTTGACGAGCCCCATCCGTACGAGCCGCTCCTCATCGAGGTGCTGGTGCACGGGCAGCAGGCTCACGGCCGTCACGCCGAGCGCCGTCAGGTGCGCGATCGCCGCCGGATGCCCCAGGCCGCGATAGGTGCCGCGCAGCGCCGCCGGCACGCCCGGCATCCGCTCGGTGAAGCCCTTGACGTGGAGCTCGTACAGCACAACGGCGTCGGCCGGATGCCGGACGGGCGCATCGCCCTGCCAGTCCACGGCGTCGGCGACGACGCGGGCCTTCAGCGCCGCGGCGGCGTTGTCGTGCGGGTCCGGGATGCCCGGATGCGTGCGGTCCGCGTCGCGGTGCGCGGCGTTCCAGTCGAACGTGCCGACGATCTCGCGCGCCCACGGGTCGAGCAGCACCTTCTGCGGATTGAACCGGTGCCCCTCGGCCGGCTCCCACGGTCCGTGGGCGCGCAGGCCATAGACGAGCCCCTGACCCGCCCCGGGCAGGAAGCCGTGAAACACATCGCCGCTCCGCCCCGGCAGGACCCCCCGGGCGTGCTCCTCACGGCCGGCCTCGTCGAACAGACAGATCTCGACGCGCCTGGCGTGCCCGGAGAACACGGCGACGTTCACGCCGCCGTCCCGGACGGTGGCACCCATCGGCCACGGCCGGCCTTCCCCGAGGGTCAGCCGTTCCATGTGTAGAAGACCGTGGCCAGCGGCGGCAGCGTCAGCACGACCGAGTGCGGCCGGCCGTGGCTCGGCACCGGCTCGGTCGTCGCCTCCGCCAGCGGCGTCCCGGCGTTCGACCCGGCATAGGCGGCGCTGTCGGTGTTGAGGCGTTCACGCCAGCGGCCCGCCAGCGGGACGCCGAGGCGGAACCCCTCGTGCACGACGGGCGCGAAGTTGCTGATCACGAGCACGCCGGGCACGCCGTCGTGTCCCTTGCGCACGAACGAGAGCAGGCTCCTGCCGGCATCGTCGTGGCAGATCCATTCGAAGCCGTCGCCGCTGCCGTCGCGCTGGTGGAGCGCGGGCAGCTCCGCGTACAGCCGGTTCAGGTCCCGCACGAGGCGCTGGACGCCCGCGTGCTCCGGGTACTGCAGCAGGTGCCAGTCGAGCGACTGGCGGTGGTTCCACTCGGCGCTCTGCCCGAACTCGCCGCCCATGAACAGGAGCTTCTTGCCCGGGTGCCCCCACATGAACCCGTAGTAGGCGCGCAGGTTCGCGAACTGCTGCCACCGGTCGCCGGGCATCCGGTTCAGCAGCGACCGCTTCCCGTGCACGACCTCGTCGTGCGAGAGCGGCAGGATAAAGTGCTCGCTGAACGCGTAGATGAGTCCGAACGTCAGCTCGTGGTGATGCCACGGCCGGTGGATCGGATCGCGGCCCATGTAGTCGAGCGTGTCGTGCATCCAGCCCATGTTCCACTTGTAGTGGAAGCCGAGCCCGCCGGCGAAGGTCGGCCGCGAGACGCCGGGAAACGCCGTGGACTCCTCCGCCACCGTCATCGCCTCGGGCCGCTCGCTGCCGACGACCTCGTTGACGCGTTTCAGCAGCGCGATCGCCTCCAGGTTCTCCCGGCCGCCGTGCACGTTCGGCACCCACTCGCCGTCCCGCCGGCTGTAGTCCCGGTAGAGCATCGACGCCACGGCGTCCACGCGCAGGCCGTCGGCGCCGAAGCATTCGAGCCAGTACAGCGCGCTGCCGACGAGGAAGCTCTGAACCTCGCGACGGCCGTAGTTGAAGATCAGCGAGTGCCAGTCGGGGTGGTAGCCCTCCCGCGGGTCCCCGTGTTCGTACAGGTGGGTGCCGTCGAACCGGGCCAGCCCCCATTCGTCCGACGGGAAGTGGGCCGGCACCCAGTCGAGCAGGACGCCCAGCCCGGCCTCGTGCGCGCGGGCGACGAATCGCCGGAGGCCCTCCGGGTCTCCGTGGCGGGCGGTCGGGCAATAGGCCCCCAGCGTCTGGTACCCCCACGAATCGTCGAGCGGATGCTCGCTGATCGGCATCAGCTCGAGATGCGTGAAGCCCATGTCCGCGGCGTAGGGCACGAGGGTCCCGGCCAGTTCGTCCCACGACAGCCAGCGGTCGCCCTCCTCGGGGGCGCGGCGCCACGACGCGAGGTGCACCTCGTAGATGCTGACGGCCGCGTCGTGTGCATTGGCCGCGCGTCTCGCCGCCGATGCGGGCACAGGCGGCGACAGGGTCGCGACGACGCTCGCGTTTGCCGGGCGCAGCTCGCTGCGGCGCGCCACCGGGTCGGCCTTCAGCGGAAGCCGCCGGCCGTCGCGGTCGAGCAATTCGTACTTGTACCGGTCGCCCGCGCCGACACCCGGCAGGAAGATCTCCCAGACACCGCACTCGCGGCGCAGCCGCATCGGATGCCGGCGGCCGTCCCAGGCGTTGAAGTCACCGACGACGCTGACGCGGGACGCATTCGGCGCCCAGACGGCGAACGCCGTCCCCGCCACGCCCTCGACCGCGCACGGCCGCGCGCCGAGCGCCTCGTAGGGGCGCAGGTGGGTGCCTTCGGCGAGCAGCCACACGTCGAGCGGACCGAGCACGGGGCCGAACCGGTAGGGGTCCTCCTCGAGGGACGACGCGCCGTCCGCCCAGGTCACGCGGAAACGGTACGAGGGCGCCGCGGGCCCTTCGAACAGCCCTCTCGCGTCGACGCGGCGCATCGGCACGCCGGCACGTCCGGCGGCATCCAGCATCGCGACGGCCGTCGCGCCAGGCAGCCACGCGCGCACCGACGCGCCGTGCGGCCCCAGCACCGAAAACGGGTCCCCGTGGCGGCCTTCGCAGACCGCGGCGATGTCGTCAGGTGTCATCGATCCCTCAGCGCCCCGGTTCGACGTGCCAGATACGGGACGCGTACTCGGCAATGGTGCGGTCGGAGGAGAACCAGCCCATGCCGGCCACGTTGAGGATCGCCGTCCGGGCCCAGCCGTCGGGGTCCCGGAAGAGCGCGTCGACGCGCGCCTGCGCGTCGAGGTAGCTTCGGAAGTCGGCGAGCAGCAGATAGTGGTCGCCGCCCCACAGCAGCGAGTCCATCAGCGCGCGGTAGCGGCCGGGCTCGTCCGGCGAGAACGCGCCGCCGCCGATGGCGTCCACCACGGACCGGACGGCGAGGTCGTGCTCGTAGATCTCCATCGGGAGGTACCCCGCCCGCCGGCGCGCCGCCACCTCGGCCGTCGTGAGGCCGAAGATGAAGATGTGGTCGTCGCCCACCTGCTGCCGGATCTCGATGTTCGCGCCGTCGTCGGTGCCGATCGTCAGCGCGCCGTTCATCGAGAGCTTCATGTTGCCCGTGCCGGAGGCTTCGGTGCCGGCCGTCGAGATCTGCTCGGAGAGGTCCGCGCCCGGGATGATCGTCTCGGCGAGCGAGACGCCGTAGTTCGGCAGGAACACGACCTTGAGCCGCCCGCCCAGGCGCTCGTCCGCGTTGATGACCTGCCCGATATCGTGAATCAGACGGATGATGCTCTTGGCCGTCAGATAGCCGGAGGCCGCCTTGCCCGCGAAGAGCACCGTCCGCGGTACCCAGTCCTCCGGGCGGCCCGCCAGCATGGCCTGATATCGGGCCACGACCTGCAGCACGTTCAGGAGCTGCCGCTTGTACTCGTGGATGCGCTTGACCTGCACGTCGAAGAGGCTCTCCGGCGCGACCGTCACGCCGGTCAGCGCGTGCACGGCTGACGCCAGACGCACCTTGTTCGCGAGCTTGGCCGCGCGGAATCGCGCGCGGAACGCGGCATCCTCCGCCAGCGGACGAAGGCGCGCGAGCTGGTCGAGGTCCGTCCGCCAGCCCGCTCCCAGCACCTCGTCCAGCAGGGCCGCGAGTGGCGGATTGGCCTGGGCGAGCCAGCGGCGCGGCGTGACGCCGTTGGTCACGTTGGTGAAGCGCTCCGGCCACCGGCGCGCGAAGTCCGCGAAGATCGTCTCCCTGAGCAGGTCGCTGTGGAGCGCGGACACGCCGTTCACGGTGTGGCTGCCGGCGACGGCGAGGTGCGCCATCCGCACGCGCTTCTCCCCGTGCTCATCGATGAGTGAGAGCCGGCGCAGCAGGTCCAGGTCGCCCGGCTCGACCGCGTCCACGGCGCTCAGCAGCTCGTGGTTGATGCGGTAGATGATCTCCATGTGCCGCGGCAGCACCTGCTGCACGAGGCTCACCGGCCAGGTCTCCAGCGCCTCCGGCATCAGCGTGTGATTCGTGTAGCTGAAGCACTGCCGCGTGATCGCCCACGCCGGCGCCCATGCGAGGCCGTGGACGTCCATCAGCAGGCGCATCCACTCGGCCACGCCGATCGCCGGATGCGTGTCGTTCAGGTGGATGGCCACCTTCGCGGGCAGTTCCGCGACCGTGTGTCCCTCCGAGAGATGCCGGGCCAGGATGTCCTGCAGGGACGCGCTGGTGAAGAAGTACTCCTGCTTCAGCCGCAGTTCCCGGCCGGCCGGGGTGCTGTCGTTCGGATAGAGCACCCACGAGATGTTCTCGAACTGGTTCTTGAACTCGGCCGCCCTGGCATAGTCGCCGCTGTTGAAGGCGTGCAGGTCGATCTGCGCCGGCGCCGACGCGCGCCAGAGCCGCAGCGTGCTGACACGGGTGGTGCCGTGCCCGGGCACCACCATGTCGTAGGCCTTCGCATTGACCGTCGCGCCGGGGTACCAGCGGCTGGGCTCACCGGGCAGCGCCGGTGGCTCCACCCATCCGTCGAACTGCACCGGGTAGCAGACGCCGAGCCGATGGAACTCCCAGGGGGTCCCGTCCTCCAGCCACGGGTCGGGGTGCTCCACCTGGCGGCCGCCCTGGATGCTCTGCGCGAACATCCCGAACTCGTAGCGGATGCCGTAGCCCCAGGCCGGCAGGCCGGCCGTGGCCATCGAGTCGAGGAAACAGGCGGCGAGCCGGCCCAGGCCGCCGTTGCCGAGCGCCGCGTCGGGCTCCTCTGACGCGAGTTCCTCGATCGTGCGGGCGTGCGCCGCCGCCACCTCGGCCGCGGCCGGCTCGAGCGCCAGCGCGGCCAGCGCGTTCCCGAGGGTGCGGCCCATCAGGAACTCCATCGACAGGTAGTAGACGCGCCGGGCGCCGCTCTCCCGGTCCGCCTTCTGCGACTGCACCCAGCGTTCGGAGAGCTGCTCGCGCGCCAGCAGCGCCACGGCGCGGAGCACCTCGGCCGCCCGGGCCCGCGAGGGCGTCGCGCCGACCTGCGTCAGCAGCCGCGCGTGGACGGCGTCGAGGAGAGAAGATGAGCCGGATGCATTCATGGTCTACTCTGGTGATCAACGTACTAAAAGACGCCCCCGGATGACAGCGGGCGGACGACGAGGGAGACACAGATGGCCCCGCAGATGATGCAGGCGCCCAGCATGGACCTGCCGCGCAAGGCCGTGGCGCTGGTGCTGGCGGGCGGGCGCGGCAAGCGGCTCATGCACCTGACCGACCGGCGCGCCAAGCCGGCCGTGTATTTCGGAGGCAAGTTCCGCATCATCGACTTTGCCCTCTCCAATTGCCTCAACTCCGGGATCCGCCGGATCGGCGTCATCACGCAGTACAAGAGCCACAGCCTGCTGCGCCATCTGCAGCGGGGATGGGCCTTTCTCAACGGGGAGATGGGCGAGTTCGTGGACCTGCTGCCGGCGCAGCAGCGCGTGGACGAGGACCATTGGTACCGGGGCACCGCCGACGCGGTCTACCAGAACCAGGACATCGTCGCGTCCTACCGGGCGGACTACGTGATTATCCTGGCTGGCGACCACGTCTACAAGATGAACTACGCGCAGATGCTGGCCGACCACATCGCGATGGGCGCGGAGTGCACCGTCGGCTGCGTCGAGATTCCAAAGAGCGAAGCGCACGCGATGGGCGTCATGGCCGTCGACGCATCGCGCAAGGTCACCGACTTCGTGGAGAAGCCCGCCGACCCGCCGACGCTGCCGGGCAAGCCCGACCGCTCGCTGGCCAGCATGGGCATCTACATCTTCTCCTCCGCGTTCCTGTTCAGGGAACTGGACCGGGAGATGGCCGACCCGTCGTCGAACCACGACTTCGGCAAGGACCTGATTCCGCGCCTGGTCCGGATGGGCGTGGTCGCCGCGCACCCCTTCGAGCTGAGCTGCGTGGGCCAGCGTCAGGGCTACGAACCCTACTGGCGTGACGTCGGCACGGTCGACGCGTACTGGGACGCCAACATCGACCTGACCGCCACCGACCCGCTCTTCGACCTGTACGACGTCCGGTGGCCGATCTGGACCCACCAGCAGCAGTTGCCGCCCGCGAAGTTCGTGCACAACTACGGCAACCGCCAGGGCATGGCCCTGGAGTCGCTGGTCGCGAGCGGCTGCATCGTGTCCGGACACATCGAGCGGTCGATGCTGTTCTGGAGCGTCCGGGTCCACAGTTTCTCCAACGTCACGGCCTCGGTGATCCTGCCCAATGTGCAGATCGGTCGCGGAGCGCGGATTCACAAGGCTGTCATCGATCGCGGCGCGCTGATCCCGGACGGCATGGTGATCGGCGAAGACCCGGTGGCCGACGCCCAGCGGTTCTTCCGCACACCCAGCGGGATCACGCTGGTCACACGCGAGATGCTGCGGGCGCTCGAGTGAGCGCCGCCGGCATGCGCGTTCTGCACGTGGCCGCGGAGATCTTTCCGCTGGTCAAGACGGGGGGCCTGGCGGACGTCGTCGCGGCATTGCCCGTCGCCCAGCGGCAGGCCGGGTGTGACGTCCGGCTGCTGCTGCCCGGCTATCCTGCCATCCTTGGCGCCCTGCGGACGCCGCGGATCGTCTGCGACGCCGGTCCGGCCTTCGGCGCCCTGCGCGTGCGGCTGGTCGGCGGCACGCTCGCGCCGGGCGGCCTGCCCGCCTACGTCGTCGACGCCCCGTATCTGTACGGGCGCGACGGCGGGCCGTACCAGGACGCCTCCGGGGACGAGTGGCCGGACAACGCGCAGCGCTTCGCGCTGCTCGGGTGGGTCGCGGCGCACCTGGCCGCTGGTGACGCCGACGACGCGTGGCGTCCGGACGTCGTGCACGCGCACGACTGGCACGCGGCAATGGCCTGTACCTACATCACCGGACATCCGGGCCGACGGGCGCGTTCGGTCTTCACCGTGCACAACCTGGCCTACCAGGGCCTCTTTCCGCTGCCCGACGCCGCGCTGCTGCACCTGCCCTCGCGCTGGCTGACCAGCGACGGGCTCGAATTTCACGGCCAGCTCAACTTCATGAAGGCCGGCCTCGTGCACGCGGACGCCGTGACGACCGTGAGCCC
>JBFXBH010000076.1:0-1517 GCA_050183355.1 Vicinamibacterales bacterium
TGCTGCTGCGCCATGCCGATCAGATCCGCCGCTTCACCATCCGGGAGGAAGGCGCCGACGGGTGGGAGGTGCTGGAGGAGACGGAAGGTGGCGTGGTGCGGCGGGTGCGCTACGACGACTGGCACCGTGTCGAGCGGGCGCGGGCGATGTTCGACCTGACGGCCCGGTCGCTTCGCCAGCAGGGGTGGATTCAGGTCTAGTCCAGTTACTCGACGAAGCGGTAGCCGAGCCCCACCACCGTTTCGATCTGGCTGCCGGCGGACTTCAGTTTCGCCCGCAGCCGCCCGACGTGGACATCCACGGACCGCGTCTCGATGTCCCGGTCGTAGCCCCAGACGCGTTCGAGGAGCCGGTCGCGCGTGATCACGCGGCTCTTGTTCTCGACCAGGTACTTCAGCAGCTCGAACTCCCGCCGCGTCAGGCGGATGGTCTCGCCGTCCACGGTCACATTCACGGCCTCGAAGTCCGCGCGCAGGTGCCGGCCCTGATAGACGGTCGCGGCTTCCGGCTGTCCGTTCGCCTGCGGTCGGCCGCGGCGGATGACGGCCCGGACCCGCGCCGCGAGTTCCCTCGGGCTGAACGGCTTGGTGACGTAGTCGTCGGCGCCGACGTCGAACCCCGCGACGCGGTCGGCCTCGCTCGACCGCGCGGTCAGCATGATGATCGGCGTGTGCGCCGTGTTGGGACGTGCGCGGAGGATCCGGCAGACCTCGACACCGCTCAGGACCGGCAGGTTGAGATCCAGCACGATCAGGTCGGGCGTTTCGAGCGTGACGGACTTGATCGCCGCGTCGCCGCTGTGGACCACCTCGACGTACATATCCCCGGAGCGCTCCAGCGTGTGTTTCACCAGGTGCGCGATGTCCTGCTCGTCTTCGACGATCAGGACGTATGTGCGGCCATTGCGTGTGGTCATCACGACACCGTCACACTAGCGACGGGGCGTTTCCATGCGGTGACGTCGCCGTTAAATGTGGGTTACGGCCGGCGATCGCCGTCCAGGCGGCGTCGTAGGCCTCGAAATGGCGGTGGGCGGCGCGGGACCAGGAGAACTGCCTGACGGTGGCCTGTGCGGCCCGGATCCGCCGCGGATTGCCCCGGGCCGCCGAGCGGATCGCACTGGCAAACGCGGCCGGTTCGGGGTCGGCGAGCCAGGCGTTCCCGGCGTTGGCATAGGTCAGCACGCCGCCGGCGGCCGGCGCGACGACCGGGACGCCCGAGGCCATGGCCTCGAGCGGCGCGATCCCGAACGGCTCGCGCGGGTTCGGGTGCACGAAGACGTCGGCGCTGGCGTAGAGCGCGGCCAGGGCCTTCCGCGGCTGGCTGCCGCAGAGCAGGATGCGCCCGGCGAGCGGACCGGACGCGAGGTCCCGGAGGCGGGAGGTGCCGGGGCCGTCGCCCGCGACCACCAGCCGGAAGTCGCCGCCCCGTTCGGTCAGCCGCGCGAGCGCGTCCGTGAGGAGCGGCAGGTTCTTCTCCGGCGAGAGCCGGCCCGCGTAGAGCAGCAGCGTCGAGTC
>JBFXBH010000076.1:1617-12308 GCA_050183355.1 Vicinamibacterales bacterium
ATCCGGGGCAGGCTCCGGAGGTCCTGCCACAGCGTCTGCCGGCCCTCGCCCACGATCAGGACGCCGCGCTGCATCGCGAACAGATTGAAGGCGGTCGACAGCGCCGTGAAGGCGACCGATGCGCCGAGGCTGGCCGCCAGTTCCGGCGTGCCCCGCAGCCAGTGCACGAGGAGCTCCAGCGAGTGGCCCACGGCGGGCAGCAGGATCAGCGCCGCGACCTGGCCCTGCCAGCGTGGCTCGACGTGACGGAACGCCTGCGTCATCGCGCCGTAGAACCCCGACGTCACGAGGCGGAAGACGAACTCCGTGCCGGCCGCCGCGCTGGCGCCGTCGAGTCCCGCGGTGAGGTTGACACAGAAGAAGAGGGTGGCGCGCGTGATCGAGCTGAGGAGCGCCGACTTGTAGTTCCACCGGCGGCCCAGCATCCGCCACGGTGTCGACACGAGGGCCCAGAGCACGTCCGGCACCGTCCGGGGTTCAGCGATCATCCTGTGATGACCTTGCGCCGGCGATATGGCGGGTCCGTGGCGACCGCGCAAATTCGCTGCGACGGTGCGGGCACGCCTCGCGGCCCCGGCCGTCGCGCACGGGTTGCGCCGGAGGCACATCAGTGTCGCGTCGCGACCGCATGCTGCGGAGGTGCCGTCGCGTCCGTCCGCGGCGACGGCGGAGAGGAGCGCGACGATGCAGCGAGCGATGGCGATCCTGGCGGGAGTGGCGGTGGTCGGCCTGATGGGCGTGCCGCGGGCCGCGGCGCGTGCCGAGCCTCCGTTCGCGGAGCTGGTGCAGCGGTTCATCGACGGCGACGGGCAGGCGCTGACGAGCTATCGCGCGCGGCGCACGATGACGGCGTCCTCGCGCGGCGGAAAGATGCGCGCGAGCCTCGTGGCGATGACCTCGCTCGACCCGGAGCGCGGCTTCGAGTGGCACGTGCTCGGCGAGGAGGGCTCCGGGCTCATTCGCGGGAAGGTGCTCAAGGCGGCGCTCGCGGCCGAGCAGCAGCTCGCGAAGCGCGGTGAGGCGTCGCGCGGAGCGCTGACGCCGCTCAACTACACCTTCGGAGACGCGGCGCCTCCGGAGGACGGCCACGTCGCGGTCGGCATCCAGGCGCTGCGCAGGGATACGCTGCTGCTCAACGGCCGCATTCTGCTGTCGGCGGCCGACGGCGACCTGCTGCGCGTGGAGGGTCAGCTCGTGAAGCGGCCGTCCTTCTGGACGCGCCGCGTCCGGGTGACGCGTGAGTACGGGCGCGTCGCCGGCGTGCGCGTCCCGCTGCGGATGACGTCGCAGGCCGACGTCCTGATCGCCGGCGCCTCCGACTTCGAGATGGTCTACAGCTACGACGCCGTGAACGGCGTGCCCATCGAGGCGGGCCAGCCGGCGCCGTGATCACGGCCGTCACGACCCGGCGACACGGGCGTTGCCGGAGGCTTACACCGCCCCGGTACAGTCCTTCATACCGACGTGGCCTCGCCGTTCCATGTCCTCAACGAACAGCGCCTGTCCCATCCGGACGGTCACGCCGCTCGCGACCCCCGCGACGGGCGTCAGACCGGAGCCCGCGATCGCGATGATCGTCGAACCGTGGTGGAAGTACCCAAGTTCCTCCCCCTTGCGCGCATCGACGCCGCACGGCAGATGGAACGGGCCGCCGTACTCCTGATTGAGCGGCCGGCCGACGGCGTGGATGTGGATGCTGCCCACGAGCACCGCGCCCACCGCCACGAGCAGCAGCGGGCGTCCCGTGGAGGTCGTGGTCTGCAGCACGGCGCGTTCATTCCGGCAGTAGAGCCGCGGGATGCGGCGGACGGTGGCCGGATTCACGTTCCAGAGGTCGCCCGGAATGAACGTCGTGCTGGCCAGGTGCAGGTCCGCGGGTGCGTGGAAGCGGTGGTACATCGTGGAGGTCAGCCGCAGCGTGACGTAGCTCCCGCCCTCGAACGGCGTCGTGTCGAGCCCGCCGACCAGCTCCTCCAGCGTGTAGCGGGAGCCCTTCGCCTGGAGGAGCTGGCCCCGCGTCACCGTCCCCATGGCGCCGACGATGCCGTCGCACGGGCTGACGAGCACGGCGGGATCCGGATCGACCGGCCTCGCGCCGGGCTTCAGCGCGCGGATGAAGCAGTCGTGGACGCTTCTGAAGCGGGTGCTCAGGGCTTCGTCGAGGTGGAGGTCGCCGCCGAAGCGCTGCCAGAGGGCCAGGGACACGCCGCGGACGAGCGGATGCTCGGCGCGGCTGATCCGGCCGACGACGCGCGTCAGCCAGCGCCGTGGGATCCGGTTGGTCAGCGTGAAGTTGATGGCGTCCTGCGCGAGCAGGCGGTCCAGCAGAGAGGTGGTCATGCGTACTCCAGAAGGGGATGGCCGTGCTGATTGAACTGGGAGCGGCGGTGGTCGCGGGGGCGGCACTCTGGCCGGCGGCGGCCGCCCGCCTGGCGCTGTCGCGGGCCAAGCATCCGTCCCTGGCGGGTCACGCGCGCCTGTCGCGCTGGATGGCCGGCCAGGTGGCGCGCTACGACTTCGACGCCGACACGTTCTTCACGAGCGACGGCGCACCGGCGGACGTCGCGACCGCGCGGCGGAACGGGCTCGCCCGGCTCGGTGGCGAGTTCCGCGAGCAGTCGCCCACGACGATCGCGGCGACCGAGGCGCTGGCCGACGGCGTGTCGGACCTGCAGTTCACGCGCGCCTACCGCGTGCCGTTTCCCTACGCGCACTACCTGAGCCGTCACCTGACGGTGGGTGCGCTGCTCGCGCGATCCGAGGGTGGCCACGTCGTCGACCCGGACGGCCGGGCCTCGTTCGACCTGAGCGGCTCCTACGGCGTGAACCTGCTCGGCTACGACGCCTACAAGGACTGCATCGACGAAGGGACGGCGGCCGTGCGCGATCTCGGTCCGGTGCTCGGCGCCTACCACCCGGCGATCCGGGAGGTCGTCGACCGGCTGCGGGCGATCTCCGGCCTCGATGAGGTGTCGTTCCACATGTCGGGAACGGAAGCCGTCATGCAGGCGGTGCGGCTGGCGCGCTATCACACGGGCCGCTCCCACCTCGTGCGCTTCTGCGGCGCGTACCACGGCTGGTGGGACGACGTGCAGCCCGGTGTCGGTACGCCGCGGCGCGTGGACGGCGTCTACACGCTGCGCGACATGCACGCGCGGACGCTCCACGTGCTCCGGACCCGTCGCGACATCGCGTGCGTGCTCGTGAATCCGCTGCAGGCGCTGCACCCGAATCAGGGCGCGCCTGCCGACAACGCGCTGGTCGCCGGCCGGACGGACGCGGCGGTCACGCGGGAGGCCTACGCCGCCTGGCTGCGTGAGCTGCGCACGGTCTGCACCGAACGGGGCATCGTGCTCATCTTCGACGAGGTGTTTCTCGGCTTCCGGCTCGCCCGCGGCGGCGCGCAGGAGTTCTTCGGCGTGCGGGCCGACCTCGTGACCTACGGCAAGACGCTCGGCGGCGGCCTGCCGGTCGGCGTCCTGTGCGGCCGGCGGGACCTGATGCGGCGCTTCCGCGACGACCGTCCCGTGGACATCTGCTTCGCGCGGGGCACGTTCAACACCCATCCCTACGTGCTCGGCGCGATGCGCGCGTTCCTCCGGCGGCTCGACGAGCCGCGCTGGGCCGCGGCCTACGACGGCCTGGAGGCCACGTGGCGGCGCCGGGCGGACGCGCTGAACGCCCGGCTGGCCGAGCGGGACCTGCCGGTGCGCGTCGCGAACCTCGTCTCGGTCTGGACGGTCTGCTATCCGGCGCCCTCGCGCTACAACTGGATGTTCCAGTTCTATCTCCGCGCCGAGGGCCTGGCGCTGAGCTGGGTGGGCAGCGGCCGCTTCATCTTCAGCCACGCCTGCACCGACGCGGAGTTCGACGACGTCGCCGAGCGGTTCGTCCGCGCGGCACGCCGCTGCCTGGCGGACGGGTGGTGGTGGACTCCACCCGGCGCCAGCCATGCGGACGTGCAGCGGGCCGTGCTGCGCGAGATGCTCGCGGCCCGCGTCAGGAGCACCGCCGCTCATCGAGCGGCGTGGGGCACGATCGGGTCGAAACGCTCCCCGCGGAGCACGTAGAGCGGCGCGCGGTGATAGAGGGCCACGTCGTGAAACGGATCGGTCAGGATCTTCGTGGCCCACACCAGGCCCGTCTGCACGTTCGCGATCACGAAGAGCTGCACGACGCGGAACAGCAGCGCGCCCACGGCGACCGCCAGCCAGATCACGGCGACCTGGTCGGCGATGCCGCGCCAGCCCTCGCCGGCCGGTACCCAGCCCCAGACCGTCGGGTGGACCAGCAGCACCAGCGGCGCCAGCAGCCAGACGGCCATCAGCACCACCTTGCGGAACAGGTTGTAGCCGACCTTGATGGCCTCCTTGTGCTCGTGCGTCGCCTGGTTCGCCTCGTCGTACCCGCGGGGCTCGAAGAAGAAGTGGCCGGCCTGCCGGGCCGGCATGGCGACGAGCCAGCCGAGTGCGACCGCGAGGCTCGGATGCGTCCACATCGTGGCGTAGGCCGCGATGAAGCTGAGCGCGCTGACCAGGTGCAGCGACTGATTGATCCGGCTGTGGTGGTAGTAGCGATGGTCGTCCCAACGCTGAATCCTGAGGGCTTCTCCGAATGTCATCTGATGTGACCTCCTGTGAGCGAGTGGTGAACGTGAGTGAGGGGCGGGAACGGCCCGCCGCGGGTGAACCGGGTCATGCGGCCGCGCAGGCGTCCGTGAACGCCACCTACGCGCGGCTGGCGCCGCTCTACGACGTCGTCTACGGCGCGCTGCTGCAGCCGGGCCGGCGCCGCGCCCTGACACGCCTCGCGGCCGAACCCGGCGAACGGATTCTCGAGGTCGGCGTCGGCACCGGGCTGACGCTCGGGCGCTACCCGGCGGGCTGCTTCGTGACCGCCGTCGACGTGTCCGGCCCGATGCTCGGCCGTGCCGCGGCCAGGCGGGACCGGCACGCCCTGACGCATGTGCACCTGAGCCGCATGGACGCGATGAAGCTGGCGTTCGCCGACGCCGCGTTTGACGCCGTCTACGTGCCGTATCTGCTGAACGTCGTGCCGGATCCGCTCCGGGCCGTTCGCGAGATCGCGCGGGTGTGCCGCCCCGGTGGGCGCGTGGTGCTGCTGAATCACTTCGATCGGACGCATGAGACGGACGCGGTCGACCGCGCCATCGGCCGGCTGGCGCGGATGATTTCCGACGTGAACTGGCGGCTGCCGCTGGAGCCCGTGCTCGCGGCGGCCGGTCTCGAGCCTCTCTCCATTGAACCGGTCAATGTGCCGAAGGTCTCCGCCGTCGTGGTCTGCGCCCGGCCCTGACGACGGGCCGGCGCCGGCCTATGACGCAGCCCGCTCCTCGGCCACCGGCGCGGCGAGGTCGTCGTGGCCGTCCGTCCATGTGCCGGTACGCCGGCGGGTGACCGCGGCCGCGTACGCCTGATAGACGGTCTCGAACACCGCGCTCCACGAGCGGGTCAGGGCGGTCTGCCGGGCGGCGACGCGGAACTGCCGCCGGCGGTCCGCGTCGAGGGCCAGCGCCACCGCCTGCCGGATCCAGTCGTCGTGCGAGTCGGCCAGCACGGCGCCGCCGGCGCCCGCCAGCAGGTACTTCGGGCCGCCCGCGTTCATCGCGACGACCGGAACCCCCGAGGCCAGCGCTTCCTGCATCACCTGGCCCACGGTCTCCGTGACCGACGGGAACGCGAAGAGGTCGAAGCCGGCGTAGGCGTCCGCCAGTGCGGAGCCGCGCAGCGTGCCCGTGAGCAGCCCGTGGCTCAGGTGCGAGCGGAGCCACTCACGCTCGGCGCCGTCGCCCACGACGACGATCTGGAAGCGTGGCGCGCCCGCCGCGACCAGCGCGCGCTCCAGGCGGGCCAGCTCCCGGACGCTCTTCTCGGCCGAGAGCCGCCCGACGTAGCCGATGCGGAGCGCCTGATCGGCCCGCGACCGTCGTGCCGGCGTGAACGTCTCGGTATCCACACCGCGCGTCATCTGAAACGCCGGCTTGCCCAGCCGCTCCCGTGCGATGGCCATCCACTCGGCATTCGGCGCCAGCATGACGTCGCACAGCCCGTAGAACCGCAGCACGGCGTCCAGCGTCGCGCGCTCGACCGCGGCGCCGATGCGCGCGCGGCCGGGCACGTGGAGGCGGTCGAGATACGGCATCAGCCGGCGCCCGGCGTACTCGTGGACGTTGGTGTGCCACGCCCCGACGAGCGGCAGCCGCCGCAGCCGTGCGAGCAGCACGCCGATCTGGCCGACGTCGCTCGGCCCGGTCATGTGGATGACATCGGGCTGGAAGTGCGCCAGGACGGCGGACGCCTGCCGGAGGTGACGCCAGAGCGCGAGGTCGTACCGGAGGTCGTGCTCCAGGCTGAAGGACGACCACGCCGACCGCCCGAGTTCGAGCCGTGTCACCGACCCTGTCTCGACCACCTGCGTGGCCGGGCCGCCGTGGACCAGCAGCAGCGGAAGCCGCCGCTGCGCAGCGAACGCCTCCAGCGCCTGCGCCGTACGGGCGACGCCGTTGGCCTCGTAGTACGAGTCGGTGAAGACGGCGACGCGTACCGGGGGGGCGGGCATCGGGGGCGCCATCAGGACAGCGTGGGCAGCAGCCCCGGGTCCACGTTGGCGGGCCGGCGCCGGAACACCGGCGTCATGAGGGCCCGGGGGATCGGCGAGGCGGCCCAACGGAACGCCGTCAGCACCGAGCGGATCCACAGGGGGCCGCCGTCGGGCCACATGTGCGAGAGCGGCCGGATGCCGTCCTCGCGCAGCCATGTCACGCGCCCGGTCCAGTGCCGCCGCTCCTGGGGATAGCTCCGGTAGTGCCGGACGACGTCGGCCGCGGCGGCCAGCTTCCGCAGTTCGGTCGGCTGCGAGTACTCCGGCATGACGACGACGTGGCTCTCGCCGGCGCGGATCTCCTCGGCGAACTCGGCGAACGTGCCCGCCGCCGTCAGGTTGACCACGGCGTTGGGCGCGACGGCGTGGCGGTCGCCGCCCGAGATGAGCGGGATGTCGAGCGCCGCCGCCATCTCGCGGACGCGGGCGTTCTCGCGGCGGGAGCGGTAGCCGTTGATCTCGAGCGCGTGGACCATCGGACCGTGGGCGTGCATGAAGCGGTGCAGCGCCTGCAGGTGCACGGCGTCGCCGACGCAGGCCAGGTCCCACATCGGGTGGTTGAAGACCAGCAGCAGGCCGGGCACGGCGTTGAGGTTGTCGAGGATGTCGTCGAGTTCGCCGGGGCGCGGGTGCGACGTGAAGGCGCTCAGCCGGGCGAACCATTCGCGGGCCGAGGCCGGCGGCAGGTTGTGGACGCCGAAGTGGAAGAAGCCCCGCTCCCAGGGCACCGTCCACTCGAAGGAGATGGGGGCGCGGGTGGTGGCGTAGAGCCGCTGCACATCCAGTCCGGCGGCGATGTCGTCGTGGTCGGTCAGCGACACGATGGATTCGAGGCCGAAGCGCCGCTCGATCTGCGCGACTTCGGATTCGAAGACCTCGCGGGCCGAGACCGGCGGGTGCCACCAGCCCTTGGAGAAGTCGATGCCGGCGCTCGACCGCGCGAAGCGGCCCGCGACGAACGGGATCTTCGCGATGTAGCGGGGCAGGTCCGACATGACCTCGCGGGAGTAGGACGTGTGCGCGTGGAGCGAGACGGCGGTGGCGAAACGGGTCCAGTCGGCGTTCTGAGCGTAGGCACGAAGCGTGGTCCGGCGCGGCAGCGTGTGGCTGGGCATGGTGGCCTCCCCCTTGCCTCCACATGCTGCCGGGCTCCGGCGACAAAGACGCGACGTCCGCGCAACCGCGGATTGAAGGCGCGCCGCGCGTCACGCGTTCGTCGAGCGGGCACGCCTACAATGGCGGCCGACGCGCGCCGGCGATGGCGTCCGCGTGCCGGAGGACAGCATCATGTCGCATGCAATCAGTCAGGCCCTGTTGCCCGAGTTCGATCACGAGATGGCCACCACGCGACGCGTGCTCGAGCGCGTCCCGGAGGACCGGCCGGACTTCCGGCCGCACCCGAAGTCGTTCACGCTGGCGCGCCTCGCGGGCCACGTGTCCGAGATCCCCTGGTGGGCGGAGGTGACGCTGGCCGGCACGGAGTTCGACGTCAATCCGGTCGACGGACCGGCGCAGACGGCGGTGACCATGACCTCCCGCGCGCAGATGCTGGCCGACTTCGATGCGAGGGTGCAGAAGGCGCGGGCGCTGCTGGCGGCCACGACCGACGCGGCGATGATGGAGACCTGGAGCCTGAAGGCGGCCGGCAACACGGTGCTCGCGATGCCGCGCGTGGCCGTCATGCGCAGCTTCGTGATGAATCACCTGATCCACCATCGCGCGCAACTCGCCGTCTACCTCCGGATGAACGACGTGCCGGTGCCGTCCATCTATGGCCCGTCCGCCGACGAGGGGCAGATGGGCGCGTAGGTCATGGCACGAGGCCGGACGGGACGATCGCGACGAGTGCCCGTCCGACCGCCTCGCACCTGAACCGGGTCATGCGGCCCCGACTGAGAAGGCGGTCCGCCTCGCGCGGATCACGATTCGTCCGCGACGCTCGCGATGCCGTCGACGCCGGCCAGGTCCGATCGGCGGGGATCGGCAGGCGCCGCCCAGTGCGCGAGCGTATCGCGCAGCCCCTCCGCCGCAGCCGCCCGTGCGCGCTCGGCGACGTCGCGGGCGTGGGCGACACAGATGTCGGCCATGTCGCTGGCCTGCCGGCGCCCTTCCGCGGTCGCGTCCTGTATGCGCTTCGCGCGTTCGGCCAGGTCATCTCGAAGCGCCTTGCGGACGGCGGGTGAGGCCATCAGCGCAGCGCCGGCCGCCAGCGCCAGGCCGGCGGCGACCCCAAGGCCGAACGTCAGGGCGGGGTGCCCGCCATTCTTCATATCCGTATCGTTTCTGGTCATCTCTACTCCTTCGTGACTGTGTCGTGCGGTGCCGACGCGGATGGATGACAGACCGCTCTTTTGAGAGCCTACCAACCCGACTGGTGCGCGTCCACGCCATGACCCACCATCGCCCCGCGTATCCGCGGCAGCCGGACGCGGCACTCGGGACGTCGTGACGTTTGCGAGGGACTCGGCGGCGGCGGCTTCGATGGTGCCGCTGGAACGGGAACGCTAGCGGCGCCGGATGGCGACGACACCCGGCTTCGGGTGGCGTCCCGCGATGCCGCTGGGCCAGTTGCTGCCGAGCGGTGCGGCGCGGTCGAGCCGGACGCCGTGCCGTTCGCCGGGGTGCTGGACGGAGAGGAAGAGCGTATCTTCGGCCGGCGTCCACGAGGGCCCCGTCAACTCGCACTCGCTGGGGCCGGACGCGAACTGACGCGGGATGCCCGCCTCCGCACCCTCCAGCGAGACGACGAAGACGCCGTTGTTGCCGAAGGCCGCGTAGGCGGCGTCGCCGCCGGCCAGCGACTTCGACGACATGTCCGTCACGATCCAGAGGTGGCCGGCACGGTCGAACGACAGGTTGTCCGGCGCGGCGAAGACGCGACCCGCCCGGGCCGCCTCGTTCGGTCCCCCGGCCAGCCAGCGGGTCCACGTGAACGTCGACCCGGTGCCGTCGCCATCCTCGCGGATGCGCCAGATTTCGCCGTACGGGTTCGAGAACAGCCGTGTGCCGCGCACGGCTGCCGCCGTGAAGGCGATGTAGACGGCGTCGTCGGCCGGACGCACCTCGATGTCCTCCGGCCGGCCGCACTCGGTGGCGCCGATCAGGTTCGACGCATGAAAGGCGTCCGTCACGATGGCGCCGAGGTCCCGGTAGATGTCGCCGAGCAGAACCGCCCCGACGGGCACCGGCGGATGCGGGCTGTCGGCGTTGGGCGCCAGCGGCGTCCCTTCGGCCAGCTCCCGCCACAGCCCGGTCCCGTCGGGGTTGAAGACTGCCGCGTAGAGCCGGCCGCTGGCCAGCAGGCTGCCGCGGTTGCGCGGGCTGGCCGGCTGATACGACTGGGTGGACACGAAGCGGTAGACGTGGCCGTCGATCCGGTCGTCGCCCATGTAGGCGACAGCCGGCGCGCCCGGCGCGACACGGAGCGCGACGTTCTCGTGCCGGAAGCGGCCGAGCGACGTGTGCTTGACCGGCGTGAACGAGGGGTCGAGCGGGTCGAACTCGCAGACCCACCCGAAGTGCGCGCCGTTCCGGTTGAAGCGGCCGCCGACCGTGCCGCGCCCGGAGGTGTCCACGGCCTCGGGCACGACGTCCTGGAAGTTCTCCTCGCAGCTCAGCACCGTGTTCCACGGCGTGTGGCACCCGGAGCAGTTGGCGAGCGTGCCGCCCACGTCGGCAACGCCCCGGAGCGCCGGACCGGTGGGCGTGAGGCGGGAGCGCACGTCGTAGCGGCGCGTGAGCGGCGAGGCCACCACGGTCCAGCGCCCGTCGCGGCGTCTCAGGTGCAGCACCGAGGCTCCGATGTCGCTCAGCTCGTCCTCGAGCGTGGCGGCGTGCCCGAGCACGGCTGGCGCGGCCTGGTCGTAGGCGCTGAACGGCTCCTTCGGGTCACGCACGTACTCGTGGTTGACCCACAGCACGCCTTCGTCGCCGCTGCTGCCGATCGGCAGAAACGCCGTGTAGTCTGCGTTGAAACCGAATCGCCGGTCGGTGCCCGGGAGGCGGTCGCCCCAGGCGGCGACGACGTCCCACGTGAAGCCGGGTGGCAGCCGCAGCGCATCTTCCCGGCC
>JBFXBH010000077.1:0-12009 GCA_050183355.1 Vicinamibacterales bacterium
GGCATCGTGTCGAGCGTGGGGCCGTGATACGCGGCGGCCTCGGCCAGCACGATGTGGAGGTAGACGGTGCCGGTGTCGGCGGCGTGTGGAATCGCGACGTCGCGGAGCGCCACACCGGCATCGCGCAGCCGGTCGCACGCGGCACCGAAGGCCGCGGCGACCTCCGGATCGAGCCGGTCCATCAGATAGCCGCGCGGGATGCCGAGTGTGACGGCGGAGGGCTTCGGCGTGATCTCGGGCCGGGGCGCCGTGCCGCGCAGGACGTCGAGCAGGATGGCGGCGTCGGTCACGGACCGGCACAGCGGGCCCACATGGTCGAGCGTCCAGCTCAGCGGCACGACGCCGGTGGTGTCCACCTCGCCGAGCGAGGGCTTCAGGCCGACGAGGCCGCAGGCGGCCGAGGGAATCCGGATCGAGCCGCCGGTGTCGGTGCCGATCGACGCGAGCGCCATGCCGGTGGCGACGGACACGGCGCTGCCGCCGGACGACCCGCCGGGCGAGCGCGACAGGTCCAGCGGGTGCCGCGCGGGGCCGTACGCCGATTCCTCGTTCGTGGTGCCGAACGCGAACTCGTGCAGGTTGGTCTTGCCGACGATCACCGCTCCGGCGGCGCGCAGCCGCTGGAGGGCCACGGCATCCGCGCGGGCCACGTGCCCATCCCGCACGTGCGAGGCGGCGGTCGTGGGGAGCCCCTCCACGTCGATGAGATCCTTCAGCGAGAGCGGCACGCCGTGCAGCAAGCCGCGGTAGGCGCCGGCGGCGATCTCGCGGTCGGCCTCGCGCGCCTGGGCGATGGCCGCGTCGGCGGTGACGGTGATGAACGCGTTCAGCGCGGCGTTGCCGGCCTCTATGCGTTCGAGGCACGCCCGCGTGAGCGCCTCGGACGACACTTCGCCCCCGCGGATGCGGGGCGCCAGTTGCGCGATGGTGGTGGCGTCAGCGGACATCAGGGTGCTGATCCCGCGCGTCGGTGTTCCACTCGGCGGCGCGGAGCGCGGCAGTGGACCGGGCGAGGCCTTCGAGCAGGGCGCGCAGCGCGGGGAGCCCCCGGCGGTCGGCGTCCTTCAGCGCGGCGTCGAGCCAGGCGGCGAGCGTCACGGACTCGATTGTACGTGGGCTCAGGTTTGCGCCATTTCTGTCGATTACCTTGCTGGAAGTGCGCCGATCGCGCCACAATTGGAACAGCCATTCGGTGCTTCAGTCGTGATGCGGGCCTTCAGAGGCGTAATGGCGCAATGTTGTAGCTACGGGACTCTAGTGTCCCGCGTCAGAGATACGTCGCATAACCCCCGGGCGGGGCATCCCGCCTCGCTGCGTTGCTCATCGCTCACTTATGCCCAATAAGCTCGCTCTTCCCGCCTTGCGATCCGGGCGCCGCGCTCCGGGGCTTACGCAACGTATCTCTGACACGGGACACTAGGATGCGCCACACCAAGATCGTCGCCACCGTCGGGCCGGCCACCAGCAGCGATGCGGCCCTCCGCGCGCTCATAGACGCGGGTGTCGACGTCCTCCGCCTGAACTTCTCGCACGGCACGCACGACGCGCACGGTGCGGTGATCGCGCGGATCCGCGCGGCGGCGGCCGAAGCGGGCCGCTTCGTGGCCATCCTGCAGGACCTCGCGGGGCCGAAGATCCGCACGGGCTTGTTGAAGGGTGGTGGCATTGACCTCGCCGCCGGCGACCGGCTGGTCGTGGAGGTCGGGGACTTCGTCGGCGAGCCCGGCCGCATCTCCACCACCTACGCGCCGCTGGTCGAGGCGGCGCGGCCCGGCGATCGACTGCTGATCGATGACGGCCGTCTCGAGTTGCGCGTGGACGCCGCCAGCCGGACCGAGCTGGAAGCGACGGTCATCCACGGCGGACGCCTCGGCGAGCACAAGGGCATCAACGCGCCGGGCGCGCCGCTGCCGGCGGCGGGCCTCTCGGAGAAGGACGCCCGCGACCTGCGCTTCGGCATCGAGCAGGGCGTGGACGTCGTGGCGCTGAGCTTCGTGCAGAACGCCGACGACCTGAAGGTCGCGCGGGCGGCGGCGGTGGCCGCGGGCGCGCCGCACCTGCCGCTCATCGCGAAGCTCGAACGGCCCGAGGCGGTGGCGGCGCTCGACGCGATTCTCCACGAGGCGGACGGCGTGATGGTCGCGCGCGGTGACCTGGGCCTCGAGCTGCCGCTGGCGCAGGTGCCGCGCGTGCAGAAGGAGATCACGCGCAAGGCCCGGGCGGCCGGGGTACCGGTGATCGTGGCCACGCAGGTCTTCGAGTCGATGCGCACGGCGCCGCGGCCGACGCGGGCGGAAGTCAGCGACGCCGCCAACGCCGTGGATGACGGCGTGGACGCGATCATGCTCGCGGGCGAGACGGCGGTCGGCGAGTATCCGGTGGCGGTCGTCCAGACGCTGGACGCCGTGATCCGCGACGCGGAGTCGCTCCCGTCAGCCAGCTCGATGCTGCTGGACGACGCCCACGTGCTCTCGGGCCACGGCCGCGCGCTGTGCGAGGCGGCCGTCACGCTGGCGGACCACGGCGGCGCGCACGGCATCGTGGCCATCACGCACGGCGGCAAGACGGCGCGGCTGCTCTCGGCCCTCCGTCCGCGGGCGCCGATCTTCGGCGCCACGGACCAGCACGACATCGCCCACCGGCTCGCGCTCTCGTGGGGCGTGGTGCCGGTCGTCACGGACCTGCGCGGGGACGTGGAGACGGTGGCGCTGCGGATCGGGCGGCAGCTCGCCGAGCGCGGTCAGGTGCCGGCGGGCGGCGTGATTGCGGTGGTCAGCGTGAACCCGGACCTCGCGAAGGGCCGGACGAACTTCCTGAAGCTCCAGCGGCTCTAGCGGGCTCGTGCGCCCGGCGCGGCCGGCGCCGTCTTGCCCTCGAGCTGGTCCTTGAGCAGCGTGAGGGCGCGCTCCCAGCCGGGCGTGATCACCTCGTAGTACCGCCGCCAGCGGGGGCTTTCCTCGAAGCCGGACTGGCGCACGTGGAGCTGCGAGCCCCACGCGTGCCGGCTCACCTTCACCTCCAGCGCCATCGGGCCGATGGGCGCGCCGTCGGGCGGCAGCCAGAACGCGTCGGCGAGGAAGAACTCGCGGCCGGCGCTGAACTCCATGACCATGCCGTGCAGGGCCCCGCCGAGCCGGCCGAGAATCGGATCCTTCCACTCGGTGGTTTCCCACTCCACGGCGTAGCTGCCGAGCGGGCGCGGCACGCACAGCGACCGCTTGACCTCCCACCACGAGGCGAGCGACTGCGCGTCGAAGAAGGCATCGAGCACCGCGGCGGGCGGCGCGATGATCACCATGTCGGCCGTGAACTCGGTCATCGGAAACGCTGCATGATAACAAACGCGCTCAGTAGAGCAGGTGCGGCTGCCGCAGCCGCGTGAACGCGGCTTCGTCCTCGCGCCAGCTCGCGGCGATCTCGCGCGCGGGCACGCCGGCTTCGATCTGCGTGCGCAGCGTGGCCGACCCGGCCAGGATGTCGAACGGCTCCTTCTCGTGTTCGTACTCGTACGGCGGCCTGCGCCACGCGAACGTGCCCGGCGCCAGGCGCCGGAACTGCGCGATGAGCGCCACGCCCACCGCGACCGGCCGGAACGCCGTGCGGTCCGTCACGTGAATCTGGCAGCCGCCGCACGCGGTGCGCGCGTGCTTCTGGAACGTGGGCTCGAAGACGGCCGGCCGGAAGAACACCCCGGCGTGCCCTTCCGCGTTCATCGCGTCGGCGAAGCGCTCGGCGTCGATGCCCGGCAGGCCGACGAGTTCGAACGGCCGCGTGGTGCCGCGGCCTTCCGAGAGCATCGTGCCCTCGAAGAGCACCGTGCCGGGGTACACGATGGCCGTGTCGAGCGTCGGCATGTTCGGGGAGGGCATGACCCACGGCAGCCCGGTGTCGTCCGCGTGCATGCCGCGCGTCCAGCCGGTCAGCGGCGCCACGTCGACCTCGGCGCCGAGGCCGAACGCGTCGTTGAACAGGCGCGCGAGCTCGCCGATCGTCATGCCGTGCCGCATCGGGATCGGGAACTGGCCGACGAACGACTCGAAGCCCGGCACGAGCGTGGCGCCCTCCACGAGGACGCCGCCGATCGGGTTGGGCCGGTCGCACACGATCACCGGCACGCCGTGGCGGCGGCACGCGCGCAGGCAGTTGGCGAGCGTGTAGATGTAGGTGTAGATGCGCGCGCCGACGTCCTGCAGGTCGACGACGAGCACGTCGAGGCCCGCGAGCATCTCCGCCGTCGGTTCCCGCGTCTCGCTGTAGAGCGAGTAGACGGGTACGCGGCGCCGCGCGTCCTTCGCGTGGGCCGTCTCGATCATGTTGTCCTGCACGTCGGACCGGAACCCGTGCTGTGGGCCGAAGATCGCGCCGAGCCGGACACCGTCGGCGGCGGCCAGCCGATCGACGACGTGGCGGAAGCGCCCGTCCACCGACGCGTGATTGCAGACGATGCCGGCGGTGAGGCCGCGCAGGCGGCCGGAGTCGAGGAGCGCGTCGCTGCCGAGGCGCGTGGGCGTGGTGGTCATTCGGGCGGTGGAAGGACCTGGCACGTGCGGCCGAGCCAGGCCCAGAAGGGATGTGTGGTGATCTCGGCGCGCCTCGCGAGCGCGAGCGCGCGGGCGTCCTCGCTCTGCCCCGCGAGGCACAGCGCGTAGAGCCGCATGCCGAATGCGCGCTCCCGCAGCAGCGGCTCGGCCTCGGCGCGGCCGAACGCGGCGGACGCGGCGAAGTAGCTGCGCTCGGAGACCAGCCGCGCCCCGAGGTGGTACTGCATCGGCGCCTGCGCCAGCTCGGCGGCCGTCGCGATCTCGACGCCGCGCTGCAGGTCGCCGTTGCTGCCGAGCAGCCACAGCACGGGCGTCTT
This sequence comes from Vicinamibacterales bacterium, assembly GCA_050183355.1. GTDB lineage: Bacteria > Acidobacteriota > Vicinamibacteria > Vicinamibacterales > UBA2999 > CANKJK01. The sequence goes on from JBFXBH010000077.1 coordinate 4,859, forward strand.
GAGGATCGAGCCGGTCAGCAGCCGGTGGACGGCGTCCATCGACTGGGCGGCCGCCGTGTCCGCGCCGCTGATGAACCCCTGGAACTCGAAGTAGGGCAGCGTGGCCTCGATCAGTTCGGGCGGCCAGAGCTTCCGGATGAAGGCGCTCGTGCGGAACCGCTCGCGGCACGCCACCGGGTCGAACATGTCCTGTCGCAGCGCCGCGTCGGACTCGGCCGAGACCGACGGGTCGTTGATGCGGCCCGGGCGGTCGTCCACGAGCGGGGGCACGCCGGCCGAGATGCGCTTCAGGAACGGGGCGTCGCCGATGAACAGCGCGCCGAGCTGCTCGGGCCGCTCGAGTCCCAGCGCCCGCAGTTCACGGACCACCGTGCGGTCCTGCCACTGCGCGAACACGCGCTCGAGCGTGGCGGGTCCCGTGGCGCCGCGCGTGCCGATGAGCATCAGGTTGCTCGTCTCGCCGTGCCAGAGCGAGCAGTCGTCGAACGCCTCGCAGAACGCACGGATCACCGACCGGCTCACATCGCCGGACATCGTGTGCATGGGCAGCCAGTAGGCGGCCATGCCGCCTTCGGCCAGGCGCGACCGGATCAGCTGGAAGTACTCGCGCGTGTAGAGGTTCACGACGCCGGCGCTCCGCGGGGGCGGGGGCTCGGACGTGATCAGGTCGTAGCGTTCCGTGGTCGTCTGCAGGAAGTAGCGGCCGTCTTCGACGTGCTGGTGCACACGCGGGTCGCGCAGCGGGTTCTCGGTGTCCTTCGGGTAGATGACGACGCTGTTGTCGAGCACGTCCTTCGAGATGTCCACGACGTCAATGCGCTCGAGGCCCGGCGAGTCCGTCATGGCCTTCGCGGTGTTGCCCACGCCGAACGCGATCAGCAGGCTCTTCTTCAGGTGCGGATGGAGCGCCATCGGCCAGTACACGTAGAGCTTCATGTAGCGGCGCGATTCCCAGTCGGTGTCGGCCATCGACGTGGCGTTCACGAACAGCGCGTGCGTGCGGACGTCGCGCAGGATCGGCGCGTTCAGATAGATCAGCGTCTCGGCCACGCCCTCGCGGACCGCCGCCACGTTGACGGCGCGCGGCGTGGTGTGCGTGCGGAGGCTCGCGTAGCGCTCGATCGGGAAGCGCTGGAGCCGCGCCGACAGGCTCCCGAACGGGAACGCGGCCAGCGCGGCGGCGACGACGACGAGCGCGGCGATCGCGTGGCTGCGGCGCGCGGCCGTGTGTGCCCAGAGCGTGGCGCCGGTCAGCGCGTAGAGCACGGTCACCGCGAACAGTGCCCGTTCCATCCCGAGGAGCGGCAGCAGCACGAAGCCACCGGCAAGCGACCCGATGGCTGACCCGAGCGTGTTCGCGAAGGTCAGCGTGCCTGCCGCGTCGGCGTCCGAGCGCCGCGCCGCGCGGAGCCCGGCGCCTGCCAGCGTGAAGACGGCACCGGAGACGAGCGAGACCGGCAGCATCAGCAGCGCGCCGAGTGCCAGGACGTCCGGCACGTCCGTGACCAGGCGCGACGAGAGCGCCGACATCCGCAGCAGATAGACGGCGTACGAGGCCACGCCCAGCCCGCCGGAGACCCACAGCGCGGGACCCGTGTACGCGTGCGCATCCGGCCACCGCCGGAGCGCCAGGCCGGCGGCGAACCCCCCGAGCGCGATGCCGGTCAGCACGGTGCCGAGCATCACGGCGAACGTGCTGGAGTAGCTGACCACGGCGAGCAGCAACAGCCGGAACCAGATGACTTCGAGCGCGAGCAGCGCGAAGCCCGCGCCGAAGGCCGCCAGCAGCCACGCGGCCGGCAGGCGTGGCGTCGAGGCGGCTGATGGTGCCGGCGCGGGTGCCGGCCCCGGCGCGGACGCCGGCTCAGGCCGTCCCGGTTGCCACTGGCGGTCGAAGATGAGCGCGACGGCAGCGACCGCCACGCTCAGCGCGGCGGCCACCAGCGCCGTGCCACGGATTCCTGTCGTACCGACGAGCACGAACTCCGTCGCCGCCACGCCCGCCACCGCGCCGGCCGTGTTCCAGCCGTAGAGCTGGCCGAGCACGGCGCCGAACCGGCCGGACTGGCTGGCGAGCGTGCGTGTCAGCAGCGGCAGCGTGAGGCCCATTGCCGTCGAGGGGATCAACAGCAGCAGGAACGCGAGCGTCAGCCGGACGAGGTTCAGCGCACCGAGGCTCGACGAGAGCGGCCGGAGCAGCGGCGCCAGTGCGGCGCCCATCGCGGGCAGGGCCAGGACGAGCAGCACGCCGCTGACGGCCACGAGACCTTCGACGACGGCGTAGATGCGGAGCGGACGCGCCAGCCGGTCACCGACCCGCGTCGCAAGCAGGTTGCCGCCGGCCATGCCGGCCATGAACCCGGCCAGCACGAGGCTCGACGCCCAGATGCTGTTCCCGAAGGCGAGCCCCGCCTGGTGAAACCAGAGCGTTTCGAAGATCAGCGCGGAGCAACCCGAGAAGAAGAACGCTCCGTAGAGCGCGGCGGTCATGCGGAGAACGATGGTACCACCCGGCCAGAGAAATCCCGCCCCTCAGTTCCACCCGCACGACCTCGACGCCGTGATTCAGAGCTCCGGACTCGTCGAGACCGTCCGGCAGTGGGGCGGGCCTGGCCAGGCCGCCTGCGCATCAGAACCGGAACAGCTTGTTGAACTTGAAGACGAACGCCTTGTTCAGCATCTCCGACGAGAGGCTCGGGGTCAGCGGGTTCATGTTCTGGTCCTGCGTGAAGACCACGAAGAACTCGCTGCCAGGTTCGTACTCCCAGCGCAGGCGCAGGTTCGTGCTGAACGTGCTGTTCGTCGAGTTGTACTGGACGAACGCGCTGGCGAAGATCCGCGGCGTGAACGTGTAGGTCGTGCGCGTGCGGATCAGCTTCGTCGTGAAGGACCCGTAGGGCAGGTCGATCCAGTTGAACGTGATCGCGGGCTCTACCGCCAGCTTGGGCGTGATGGCCAGCCGCGCCGTGTTGATCCCGAGCACGTGCTGGTCGCCGCCGTAGAGGCCGCCGTACTCGTAGCTCGCGACGAAGTTGTACCGCTTCTGCGGGCCGAGCGTGTATGACGTGCGCACGGTCTTCGCGTCGTAGCCGCCCACAGGCACGGTCACGTTGGGCGCGATGCGGAACGGCCGCAGCAGGAAGTCGTAGCCGCGATTGACCTCCACGTTCAGGATGTCGGAGCTGTGCATCTCGAGGTTGAACGTCGCCGTGTCGTCCGACGTCTCCCGGATGTTCGCGGTGTCGTTGAAGATGTAGTCGAACGACCCGGTGAGCGACCAGCGGCGGAACGTCGTGCTCTTCGGGCGCCGGCTGATGCGGGCCGTCGCCGTCGTCTGGCGCATGTTGTCGCGCCGGACGAAGCCGACTTCCGGGGCGTAGTCGTCGTCGATGAACAGGTGCCGCAAGGTCAGGCCCCAGTTGTCCGGCGTGAAGCCGATACCGCCGCCGTAGCTCTGCTTCGTGTCGGTGAACGCCGGCGTGTCCGCCAGTGCGTAGAAGCCGTCGACGGACAGGTTGTCGAAGAGGTTGAGGCCGGTGTCGAGGCCGTACGCGTGGCTCGACTGCCCCGGCCGCAGCGCCGACTGCGAGCGGCCGGTGTAGATCGCGCCGATCGTGCTGCGCTTGAGGACGTCGCGCTTGATGCGCAGCACGGTGAAGTTGGTCTGCGGCACGTTGATAACAGGATCTTCTTTTGACGTGATGTTCAACGCGCCGATCAGGTTCCGGCCCACCTTGCCCGTGACGCGTGCGCCCGCGAGGATCGGGATGTCTCGGCCCGTGGGGCTGAGGCCGACCTGGCGGCTGAAGAAGAGCGGCGCGCCGCCTCCGGCCTGGGAAAAGATGCCGGATCCTTCGAGGAAGAAGTCGCGCTTCTCAGGGAAGGCCTGATTGAATCGGGTCAGGTTCACCTGCTGGTCGTCGGCTTCGACCTGCGCGAAGTCCGTGTTGTAGGTCAGGTCCGCGTTCAGGTTCTGCGTGAGCCCGTACTTCACGTCGAGGCCGAAGTCGCCCGTGACATCGTTGCTGAGACGCGGATTCACGGTGTTGTCACTTGTGAGGCGGGAGATGCCGTACGGCTTCACGTCGAAGTTCCGGCTGCCTTCCGGGGCTTCGATGCCGACGACGGTGCCCGCGTAGGAGACGCGCCCGATGCCGCCGCCGCCGAACGCGATCGGAAGCCTCGTCAGGAAGGTCGTCTCGTTCCGATAACGGATGGTGCGGCGGAAGTTGACGCCCCACACCTGGTCCTTGCCGGGCTGGTAGCGGATGGTCTTGAAGGGGATCTTGAACTCGACCGTCCAGCCGCCGTCGAAGCGGCCCGTGCGCACGTCCCACACGCCGTTGTAGTCGCAGTTGGTGGCCCCGGGCGCTTCGCCGACCTGACAGTCGCCGAGTGCACCGATCGGCGTCGTGTAGAACAGAAAGCCGGTCTGACGGTCGTAGAACGTGTCGAACGCCACGGCGAAGTCGTCGTTCTGCCGGGCGCGGTCGCGGCGCAGCTCGTTGGCGATCAGCGTCTTCGGGTCGTTCACCCACAGCCGCGCGCTGACGTAGACGTTCTTCTGATCGAAGATGACCCAGACTTCCGTCTTCTCCGTGGCCGGCTTTCCGTTGTCCGGCAGTACCTGGTAGAAGCCCGTGATGGGCGGCGTCTCGCGGTAGTGGGCTTCGTTGAGCTTGCCGTCGAAGACAAAGTCCGCCGGGGCACGGAAGGCCCTGATGGTGGTGAGCGTGCTGACGTCGTCGCGCGTCTGCACCGCGGGCAGCACCGGTGGCGGTGGCCCGAAGATGTGGCGACCCGCCACTTCAACGCCCGATGCGGGGGCCGGCACGGGTGTCTGGCCGGCGGCCGCGCCGGCGGCGGACAGACCCATGGCGAGAGAGAACAGGAACGGGCGGAACAGACGCATCGGAAGACTCACCTCGATGTGCGGGTATATCGGGAGCCGGCTAACGGTGAACCGGCGGCTTGCGACAATCAGAAACAATCTATCGGAACTACGGCCGTGCCGGCGCGAACGTTGCCGCGGTGCTGACTCAGCTTGTCGCGCGGCGCCGTCGGCCACCCCGCGGGCCAGTTGTCGATTTTACTGCGCCGGTGCTGGATGTGCGTTTCCACGACCCGTAACTGCCCAGTCGGGTCCGTTCGGCTGAGCGCATGTCCGCGAGCGGTTCCCCGTGCGACACCTGAACCGTGCGCGGTCCGCGGTCCACTACAATCGCGCACCCGGCGATGACGAGGCATGGAAGGTGATCCGATGAACGCGTGGAACAGACGGTTCGCAGTCGCAGCGTTCGGCGCATGCGCCGCCTTGGCCGCAGCGTGGTTCGCCGATGGGCCTGTTGCGCTGGTGGCGCAGCAGACCGCGGCGAAAACGACTCACGGCCAACCGGCGCCGGCCGTCAACCGCGCCACCTCGCGCGATTGGCCCCTTCATCACCACGACCTCCGCAGCGCCCGCTACGTGGACGCCTCGGAGATGACGGCGGCCAACGCCGCCGGGGTCACGCAGAAGTGGTCGTTCAAGCCGTCCGTCGTGGCCGGGACGTTCGGCCTGCCCGACGAAGCCGCGAGATCGACCGTGCTCGGCGGGCGCAACAGCCTCTTCCAGCAGACGCCGATCGTCGTCGACGGCGTGATGTACGTGCACTCCGGCTCGAACGTCTACGCCCTCAACGCGGCCACCGGCGCGCTCGTGTGGCACTTCGCGATGCCGCCGTTCGTCGGCGAGGTCCGCCAGCGCGGGCCGGCGTACGGCGACGGCCGCATCTACGCGCACGGGCCGCATCGGGTGTACGCGCTGGACGCGAAGAGCGGCAAGCTCGTCGAGTCATTCGGCAAGGGTGGTCTGCTCAACATCGTCGGCGAGGCGCTGCACTTCAAGTACCCGGACCTGTACCCGGCGGACATCGACGCCACGCGCCTCGGCTTCGAACTGACCGGCGCGGCCGTCTACCACAACGGCACGCTCTACATGGGCACCGGCTTCGGCGACGCCCACACGCCGGGTGGATTCATGATGGCCGTCGACGGCACGACCGGCCGCCTCAAGTGGGCGTTCAACACCGTGCCGCAGCGGCCCGGCGACGATGGCTGGGAGATCGCGAAGGACACGTGGAAGGGCGGCGCCCGCGCCGGCGGTGGCGTGTGGACGCCGCCGACGATCGACGCCGAGCTCGGCCTCATCTACTTCAACGCCGGCAACCCGTCTCCCGACTTCGACGGCTCGGCGCGCCACGGCATCAACCTGTTCAGCAATGCCATCATCGCGCTCGACCTGGCGACGGGGAAGCTGAAGTGGTTCTTCCAGGGCATCCACCACGAGATCTGGGATCAGGACTTCATGACGACGCCCGTGCTGATGGACGTCACGCGCGACGGGAAGACGATCAAGGCCGTGGCGACGAGCGGCAAGGTCTGGTGGCCGTTCATCTTCAACCGCGAGACGGGCGAACCGCTCAACCCCATCGTGGAAACGCCCGTGCCGACGGCGACCGACGTGCCGAACGAACGCCCGTGGCCGACACAGCCCATCCCGCACAACGCGCGCGGCGAGCAGATGGCGCCCTTCTGCTTCACGTATCCGATGGTCACGGACCCGAAGGCGCGGGACCGCGTCCGCACGATGTTCCACCCGCTGCAGGCCGGCTCGGATGTGATCATCCCCAACGGATCGGCGGGCTTCGGCGGCATGACGTTCAGCCCGCGCACGGGGCTCCTCTACGTGCGTGGCACGTGCGGCGCGGGCGGGGGGCGCGTGCGGCCCGTGGGTGACACGCTGAAGCCCGGCCCGGGCCCCGACCGGCCCGGGTTCGTGCAGAGCCGCGCGAACGCGCAGGCCGGCAACGGCGGCGTCCGCGGCGCGCAGACCATCAGCGCCTACGACCCCGTCTCGGGCGAGCAGGTCTGGCGGACCGATTCGCTGAACGGCCCGACCGGCCTCATCGCCACGTCCGCCGACCTCGTCTTCCAGGTCAGCAGCCTCGGCGAGTTCGCGGCCTACGACGCGAAGTCCGGCAGGCAGGTCGCGCGCTTCGGCGTGAAGGGCACGACCAGCGCGAGCCCGCTGATGTATCAGGTCAACGGCAGACAGTTCGTCGCCGTCGTCGCCAACGACACCGTCCTGGCCTACGGCCTGCCGTAGCCCG
>JBFXBH010000078.1:0-11867 GCA_050183355.1 Vicinamibacterales bacterium
GGCGCCGGCGGCCGCGAGCACGCGCCAGTACAGGTCCTCCATCTTCGGCTCCGGCGGCAGCGCGACGACACGGCGCCGGGCGAGGTCGATGATGTGGTTGGCGATGTTGATGTCGCCGTCGCGGTCCAGCTCGAGATATTCACCGCCGCTGGCGTCGGCAATCTGCTTGAGCGAGGCGCGGTCGAGCGTCGAGTACACGGGTGCCGGAGGCGGCGCGGCCAGCGAGGCAGGCGTCTCGGGGCGGGCGGGTTCGGGGATGCGGCCTCCGGCGAGCGTGCCGACGCCGACCGTCACCACCGGGACGTTGCGATCGCGCGCCAGCTTCAGCGACTTCTCGACCTCGCCGCTCCAGCTCTGGCCGTCGGAGATCATGACGAACAGCGGGGCGTTCCGCGACTTGCCCCGGACCTCCTGATCCTTCTCGAGCACGCGCAGGCCCCAGAAGACGCCGAGCTCGCTGTTCGTGTCCCAGCTCGTGTCGTCCTCGAGCGGAAACGGCGACTTCTCCTGCAGGTTGTCGAGGAAGAAGAAGAACGTGTTGGGGTCCTTCGTCAGGCGGACCTGCGGTGCGGCGATGCGGGCGAACAGCGTGAGCGCGATCCGGTCGTCGTCCCAGCGGAGCGAGTCGCCGAGCGTCCGCAGGAAGCGGATCGACCGCTGCCACCGATTGCCCGGCACGTCCCGGGTGTGCATGGACGCGGAGCCGTCGAGCAGGATCACGAGGTCGATGCCGCCCGTGCGCACGGTGGAGATCACGACGCCGGGCCGGGCCGCTGCCACGATGAGCAGGGCCGTGGCGGCGATCAGGCAGAGCGAGAAGACCGTGTCGCCGAGGATCGGGAGGCGCTCGCGGACAGGCACGCGCCGGGCGGCCGCGAGCCGGACGGCGTCACGGCGCCGCACCAGGACCTGGCGCACCCAGACGCCGAGCAGCAGCGCCGGTACGAGCAGCAGCCACAGCCACTGCGGGTCGGCGAACTGGACCGTGTTCATCCCTTGCGCTGGCGGGGCCCGCTGGTCCCGGCCTTCAGCAGGTCGCCGCGCTCCTCCGGTTTGAGCGGCACGATCACGTTGAACTGGTCAGGCGGCGTGCTGGTCGGCGGGTCGCCCTTCTCGCCGTGTACCGACGGCGGCGCCGGTTCGCTGCTGGCCGCGCCCTTCGGCGCGTCGCCGGGCTTCATCCGCGCGAGGACGTTCCGCAGGCGGACGACGTACTCGTAGTTGTAGGCCGCGTCGATGTGTCCCGGGCTCTTCTTGAGCAGCGTGGTGTAGATCCGCAGCACCGGGTCGAGGTCCTGCGCGCCCTGCTGGCCGACGTGCTTGCCCCGGACGTTCCGGTATGCGGCGTTGCCCGCGATGAACACGAAGTCCGCGCCGACCGAGTCGGGGGCGAGGTCCGCCTCGGCCGTCGGCACGGCCGCGTAGTCGCCGCGCCAGTAGGAGACCATCGCGCGCTCCTGGCGGACGTCGGCCACGAGCTCCTCACCGATGAGCGGCAGGCGTCCCGCGAGGGACAGCGCGTCCTGCACGCCGCCATACTCGCGGTCGGCGCCGTCAGGGTCGAGCGTGGCGAGCGCGCTTTCGGCCGCGGCCAGGCGCGTCTCCACCAGGGCGGCCTGCCGGACGGCGAGCCCGGCGGCGGCGAGCAGCAGGGCGAGGACGAGTTGACCAGCCAGTGTCTTCATACGCGGTGCCTCAGGGGTAGGTCCGGAACCAGGGAACGGTCAGCTTCAGCAGCAGCGCGAGCATCCAGCACGCGGCGGCGGCCAGCGCGAACGGGGCGAAGCGCGGCCGCTGCGTGACGTACTGCTTCACGTCGATGCGGCCGGTGGAGGCACGGTCGACGTCGCGGATGGCCTGCAGGATCGTGGATTCGTTGGCGGCGGCGTAGAAGCGCCCGCCGGTCTTCTCCACGGCGGTCTTCCAGACGTTGTCCGGGATGATGCTGCCGAGGCCCTTGTCGTGGTTCACCCGGACCATGTAGACGGGAATCTTCGCCGCGATGGCGTCGTTGACGACGTCGTTCACGGACTTGCCCTGGGTGATGACGCCGGCGTCCTCGCCGTCGCTGAAGAGCAGCAGGATGTTGCCCGAGGCGTCGAGGAAGTTGAAGGCGTTGAAGAGCCGTGTGCCCTGTTCGACCGCCCGGGCGATGATCGTGCCCTGGTCCGGGAAGCGGAGGAACTCGCCGAAGTCGCCGATCAGCGAGAGGCTGAGCAGGATGTTGTCGTAGTCGTTGGTGAACGGCGTGACGACGTAGGCCTGGTCGCCGAACTCGACCAGCGCGATGAGGTCGCGGTACTTGCCCTCCATGCGGAGGCGGATGAAGCGCTCGGCCGCGGCCACGGTCGTGAAGAACGCGGCCTCGGACCCGCCGGGCTTCGTCGCCTCGGAGGCCTTGCGCAGCGTCGGCGCCTCGAACCACCGCACCATGCTGGTGGAGGCGTCGATCATCAGGCAGATGCGCCGGCCCGGGAACGACATCCGCTTCTGCGTGAGCGCGGTGTAGGGGTCGGCGAGCGCGATCAGGAACAGCGGCACACCGGCCAGCACGAGCAGCAGCGGCGTGTGGCGGACGAAGGCGAACGGCGACCGGCCGAAACCGCCCAGCACGGCCGGCAGGGCGAGGCGGCTCTGCCGGTTGCGGCGACCGAGCACGAGGCGGACGAGGAGGACCACCGCGACCGCGGCCACGAACCCCACGCCCGCCAGCCACGCGGTGTTGCGGCCCCAGAAGTGCAGGTCCTCCAGGCTCGTGCCGCGCCAGTCGGCGAACTGGGCGCCGGCGAACGCGAGAAACGCGGTTACCGGGCCCACACCCGTGTCCTGAATCCGGACGCGGCGGCCCGGAGGGCGGCCAGCCGGAGGGCCAGCCAGCTGTGGGACCGGCGCAGCTCGCCGATGGCGCGCTGGCCGGCGTCGAGCGCCTCGTCCAGTTCGAGCCGCGCGGGCGTCTCGCGGCCGTAGAGCACCGACTCAAGCGCCTGGATCGCCTGGTGCAGATCCACGATGGGGCCGGCTGCGCCGCCCCGGGCCTCGCGTCGCGCCATCTCGCGGGCCAGATGACCGGCGGTCGCGGCGCCTGTCACCAGCGCGGCCCGGCCCGGGCGCAGCCAGTCCCGGACGAGGAACTGCCCGGGGAACCGGTCCGTGCCGTCGGCCTCTGCGCGGCCGGACCACGGCGCCTGCGCCGCGCGGCCGGTCGTCTCGAAGGCACCGGCGACCCGCAGGGCGTGCAGCAACTGACTCGCCAGCTCGGGCGTCCAGCCGCCCTGCCGCGCGCGCGACACCGCAGCCACCTCGCGCGCGAGGGCGGCGAGGATCGCCGCGTCGGAGACGCGTCCGTCCGCGCCTGTCGTCGTGCCCTGCCGGCGCTGCATCGCGCGAACGAGGGCCCACACCGTCACCACGCTGGCCAGCGCGAACAGGATGGTGGCCAGCAGGCTGAGCAGGTTGGCCCGGAAGCGCCGGGCGTCGATCTCGACGAACGAGTCGGGCGCGCGCTCGCGGATGTCGTTGGCCAGGGTCGGTACGAGCGTGACGATGCGGACCTGCTGCGAGGGCAGGATGTAGGTCCGGTCCCGCGTCTCGATCGCCGCGCCGCCCGCCTCGGCGCGGGTCTGCACCCGGTAGGCGAGCGAGAGGGCCGGCAGCGGGACGTCGCGGCCGAACTCCTCCCCGATATACCGGACGTCGTACTCGTACTGGAAGAAGCGCCGCGACGCGGTGCGGAGGTCGGGCGCCTGGCGCCCGCCGGTCACTTCAAACGGCTGCAGCTGCAGCACGGTCGGGTCGAGCCGCGACTGGTCCGGCACGACCGTCGTCGAGGCCGTTTCGAGGACCGCGCACGTGAGCACGACCGTGAACGGCTCGCCGACGCGCACGGCCGACGAGCCCGTGCGCCACCAGCATTCGATCGGCGGGACGGCGGCGGTGGTCGCGGCGCCCTGTGCCAGGGCGGCCGGGCCCGCGCTGGAGGCCAGAAGAACGAGGGCCGCGATTCGGCTGATCATCGACACTAGGCCACCTTCCGGAGCCGGCGCTCCGTGACGAATTCCGCGAGGGCAAGGTCCGTTGCCGCCGCATCCACGCTGACACGGACCACGTCCAGGTCCGCGTCGCGTGCCATCCCTGCCACGCGATCCTGCCACTCCCGCACACGGGCCGCCATCTGCCCGAGCGTGTCGCGGGACACCATCCGCGACCGGCCCGTCTCCACGTCGAACACGTCCACCCAGCCCGCGGAGACCGCGGGCAGCTCGAAGGCGAACGCCGCGTCGATCAGCACGACGAACGTGTCGTGGGTCGACGTCAGCAGCGCCAGTTCGTGGATCACGGCCTGCGGGTCGGCGAACAGGAAGTCGGAGACGAACGGGATCAGCGCCGTGCGCCGCATGAACGACGCAATCGTGGTGCTGAGGCTGCCGGCGCTCCGGAGATCCTGCAGGTTGCGCTGGTGCTCGTACGCGTCCAGACAGTGGATGACGTGCGCCCGGCCGACCCGTGGCCGGACGGCCTTGAGCTGCTCGACGCTGCCGTCGAACGTCAGCACGCCGAACTGGTCCTGGAAGAAGACCGCCGAGAGCCCGATCGTCGCGATGGCGCGCGCGATCGCGGCCGCGATCGGGACGCCGTTGACGCCGCACAGCGTGGAGGGCGACCGGTCCGCGACCACGACGACGCTGGCCGTGCTCGGCTGCTCGAACTCCCGCACGATCATCGGCGAGAAGTTCGTCAGCGACGACTGCGCCCAGTCAATCTGCGACGGACGGTCGCCCGCCTGCCAGTCGCGCAGGCCGACGAAGTCGAAGCCCGCGCCGTGGGCGAGCGCGCGGTGGTCGCCGATGGTCACCTCGCGCATCCGCCGCAGGATGGTCAGCTCGATCTCGTTGATGTCGGAGAGGCTGATGAGTGACGCTTCGTGGTGGTGCGGGTCCGCGCCCCGCTGGGAGACGGCCGCGCCGAACAGGCCCGGGCTGCCGTGGTTCATGGCACCGCGACGCGCTCGACCACGTCCTTGATGACCGATTCGGTAGTCATGCCGTGGCTGGCCGCGTGCGGCCCCAGCCAGATCCGGTGGCTCAGAATGTAGACCGCGAGGTCCTGGATGTCTTCCGGGTAGACCTCGTCGCGGCCGTGCTGCAGCAGCGCCCACACTTTCGCGAGGCGGCCCCAGCAGATGATGGCGCGGGGCGAGGCGCCCAGATCCACGCCTCGTTCCACCAGCTCGGAGGGCGACCGGTGGTGCCAGTCGCTTTCGGGGTTGTAGGGCCGCGTGGCCATGACCAGCCGCTGGATGTAGGTGCCGAGCCGCTCGTGCAGGAAGACCTGCCTGTTGATGACGGAGCGCAACTCGATGATGCGCTCCTTCGACAGCAGCGTGTTCAGGTGGACCTTCTTGAAGTCGAAGTTGACGAGCCGCGCCTCTTCCTCGGGCGGCAGGTAGCCGATGTTCACCATGATGGCGAAGCGGTCCGTGGCGGCTTCCGACAGCGGAAACGTGCCCTGGCCGAGCTCGACCGGGTTCATCGTCGCGATCGCGAAGCTGAACGCGGGCAGGGGGTACGTCGTCTTGCCGACCGTGACGCTCCGGTCCTGCAGGCCCTCGAGGAACGCGCTCTGGGACTTGAGCGGCATCCGGTTGATCTCGTCGAGCAGGATGACCTCGGCCGAGGCGAGCGGCCCGAACTCCGTGACCAGCGCTCCCGTCGCGGGGTTGATCATCTGGAAGCCGACCACTTCGGTCGGCTGCAGGTCGGCCCGGCCCTGGATGCGGGCGAACTTCGCGTTGCTGACGGCGGCAAGGATGACGCCGAAGAACGTCTTGCCGACGCCGGGCACGCCGCGCAGCAGCAGATTGCCGGCGTTGACCTGGCGCTGTTCGTCCTTGTCGTAGGTGGTCGGAATCTCCGAAAGGAGAACGACGTTGGCGAGCGTCTTGGCGGTTTCGTAACCGACGAGCGCCTTGGCGCCTTCAGCGACGATCGCCTTGTGAAAATCGATGGCTTCCTGGAGGTCGGCGTGCACGGCCCGCAATGGTACTGCAGGTTGTCGGCGTTATTCGTCTTCGACCCGCTCGCCGTCCTCGGCCAGCGTGCCGTCGTCGTTCAGCTCCTCTTCCGTAAGGAAGGGGTGGGGTTGCGGGCCGAGCACGATGCCGGCGATATCCGGGTCCTCGCCCTCGGGGCGCGGGCTGTTGGCTTTGCGATCCTTGGACTCAATGCGGCGCGCGCTCTTCATCTGACGTTTCTCGATCAGGGCCTTCTCGCGCGCGCGCTTGGCCTGTGTCGGTCGTGACCGGCTTGGCATGACGTCCAGTGTAACACCGGGCCCGGGCGGGGAGCCGGGCAGAACCGGCCCGGCAGACGCACGGAATGCGGGCGCTCCGTTGCCGGACCGGCTCTACAATGCCACGCGATGGTCCCCACGCCCGTGGATTTCTCGCTCGAATCGCGCTACCGCGTGCTGTCGCGGGCGGACTGGGCCCGGCTGAGGCAGGCGACACCGCTGCCGCTCTCGGAGCCGCAGCTGCGGCCGCTGGTCGGGCTGGGCGAGCGCCTGTCGCTGGATGAGGTGGCGGACGTCTATCTGCCGCTGTCCCGGCTGCTGAACCTGTATGTCGGGGCCGTCCGCCAGCGGCAGGTCGCCATCGACCAGTTCCTGGGCGCCGCGTCGGCACCCGCGCCGTTCGTCATCGGCATCGCCGGCAGCGTCGCGGTCGGCAAGAGCACGACCGCCCGCGTGCTGCGCGCGCTGATGGCGAGCTGGCCGAGCCACCCGACCGTGGACCTCGTGACGACCGACGGGTTCCTGCTGCCGCACGAGACGCTGGTCGCGGCCGGCCTCCAGGACCGGAAGGGCTTTCCGGAAAGCTACGACGTCCGCGCGCTGCTGCGGTTTCTGGCCGACGTGAGGGCGGGAGAACCGGAGGTGCGGGCACCGGTGTACTCGCATCTGCGCTACGACATCGTCCCGGGCGAGTATCAGGTCGTCCGGCGGCCGGACGTCGTGATCATCGAAGGCCTCAACGTGCTGCAGACGAACCGCGTGGAGGCGGGGAAGGGGCTCTTCGTGTCGGACTTCTTCGACTTCTCGATCTACGTCGACGCGGACGAAGCGGACATCGAGCAGTGGTATGTCGAGCGGTTCCTCGCGCTGCGTGACACGGTGTTCACCAATCCCGAGTCCTACTTCCACCGCTACGCGACGCTGTCCCGTGAGGGCACCGTCGAGAAGGCCCGCGAGGTCTGGCGCCGCATCAACCTCGTGAACCTCCAGCAGAACGTGCTGCCGACGCGGGAGCGCGCGCAGCTCGTGCTTCAGAAGGGGCGCGACCACGCCGTGCGGCGCGTGCTGCTCCGCGCCGGCTGAGGCCGCTACCGGCCCTTCCCGCGCGCGCCGAGCCAGTGGGCCAGCATCCGGAAGGCCTGACCGCGGTGCGCGACGGCGAGCTTCTCGTCGTCCTCCAGCTCGGCCGTGGTGCAGCCGAACTCGGGCAGCAGGAAGATCGGGTCGTACCCGAAGCCGTGCGCGCCACGGGGCGCGTCGGCGATTTCGCCCTCGACCGCCCCACGGGTCTCGAACACGATACGGTCGCCCTCGGCGACGGCGAGCGCGCAGACGAAGCGCGCCGTCCGCGGCCGGTCGGGGTGCGCGCGGAGCCCGGCCAGAATCGCGTCGAACCGCTCGGGATACGTGGCGTCCGGGCCGAGGTACCGCGCCGACTGGACGCCCGGCGCGCCGTCGAGGCCGTCGACGACCAGACCCGAATCCTCGGCCACCGTCAGCAGGCCCGAGCCCCGGGCGTACGCCAGGGCCTTGATCCGCGCGTTGGCCTCGAAGGTCGTGCCGGTCTCGTCGGGTTCGGCCAGATGCGGGAACGCCTCAAGGCCCTGCAGTTCGCACGGGACGCCGTGCAGCAGCCGCCGGATCTCGCGCAGTTTGCCCTGGTTGGTAGTGCCCACCAGCAGCCGGACTGTCCGCGTCACTTCTGCAGCAGGGGACCGACGAGGCTCTTCTGGATGGCGATCAGCTGACGGATGCCGCCGTCGGCAAGGTCGAGGAGCTGGTTCAGCGACTCGCGGCCGAACGGCAGCGCTTCCGCCGTGCCCTGCACTTCAACGTAGAGTCCCGCGCCCGTCTTGACGAGGTTCATGTCCACTTCGGCGGCGGAGTCTTCCGTGTAGGCCAGATCCAGCATCGGCGTGCCGTCGACGATGCCGACGGAGGTCGCCGCGATGAAGTCCGTCACCGGCATCGTGCGGAGCTGATCCTTCTCCCGCAACTTCTGCAGCGCAAGCACGAGCGCGACGAACGCGCCGGTGATCGCGGCGGTCCGGGTGCCGCCATCCGCCTGGATCACGTCACAGTCCAGCGTGACGGTCCGCTCGCCGAGATCCTCGGTCTTCGTGACCGCCCGGAGCGCCCGGCCGATGAGCCGCTGGATCTCCTGCGTCCGCCCGCCGACCTTGCCCGCCGATGCCTCGCGCTGCGTGCGCGTCGTCGTGGCGCGGGGCAGCATGCCGTACTCGGCCGTCACCCAGCCCTTCCCGGAATTGCGGCGGAACGGCGGCACCCGGTCTTCGACGCTGGCCGTACAGATGACCTTGGTGCGGCCGGCTTCGACGAGCACGGAGCCCTCGGCGTGCATTGTGAAGTTCGGGACGATCCGGGTGGGACGAAGCTGCTCGGGGAGACGGCCGTCGGCGCGCATGAGTCAGCCAGTGTAGATCGAGACGAGATCGCCACGGCGCCCGCGCCGCGGCGATCTCGGTGACCTCGACACTACGGTGCCGTGGGCTCCAGGGCGCGGTCGCTCGCGGCCAGCGGGGCGCGCAGGTCCAGGTGACCGGCGAGCGTCGAGGAGACCTGCCCCTCCACCAGCAGCCGGACCGACGACGCGCCCGGGACGTTCGCGCGGACGGCGGCGACCAGCGCGAGCACGGCGAGCCGCTCGGCGGTCGTCCCGCCGCCCAGCCCGTCGGCGGGAAGCCCGGTCAGGTCGATGATCGCGCCGCCTCCGGGCGTGACGAACCAGGTCCGGAGCGTCGTGCCGGGCGGCCAGAGTGCGACCGCCGGGCGGGTGGCCCGTTCGAGGGCGGCCTCGACGACGAGGCGTCCGTGGTCGATCGCGTTCGGGCTCGCCGGGATCTCGATCTGCACCGGCACGAGCGTATCGGCATCGGGCGATGGGTCGAAGAGCGTGATGGCCACGTGCGGGATCGGCGCGCGGGCGGACGGCGTGGGCGCGGGCGCGTCGCGCCGCGGCTCGTGCGGGCGGCGCGCCGCCCACCACGATCCGAGTCCCGCGAGCACCGCACCCAGCAGCACGCCCATGGCGGCGACGAACACGCCGCGGCGCGTCACCGGGCCGCCTCCGGCCGCCTGGCGGCGGCCAGCGCTTCGGCGAGGGCGTCGGCGACCGCCGTCTGAAACGCGACGGTCTCCACCAGCGCGGCCTGCTCCGCGTTCGAGAGGTAGGCCATCTCCACGAGCACGGCCGGCATGTCCAGGCCCGCCAGCCCACGGAGCGGAAGCCGCTGCAGCGGCGCAGGGCTGACCGGCACGCGTGCCGCGAGCGACGCGGCGACCAGCGCGGCAATCTGGTCGGACGTGGCCGTGTAGCGGTCCTGCACGCGGTCCCAGCGAACCAGCGCCTCCGCGGGCGCCGGCTCGCCGGCGGGCTGCGGCAGGTGGGTGTAGACCTCCGCGCCGGACGCCGCGATGCGGGGCGAACGGTTCAGATGCAGGCTCAGATACAGATGGGCGCGCGCCTGGTTCGCACGGATCGCGCGGGTGTCCGCATCGAGCGCCACGTCCAGATCGCGCGTCAGCACGACGCGCGCCCCGTCGGCCGTCAGCCGGTCCGCCACGCGCCGGGCGATGGCGAGCACCAGCACGGCCTCGGAGCGGTCTCCGGCGCGGACGCCGGTGTCGGGTCCGCCGTGCCCCGGATCGAGCACGACGGTCAGCCCGCCGAGCGGCGCGGCGGTGCCGGCGCCTGCCACGGGATTCGCGACAGGCGGGAGCGTGGAGGACGGACGTGCGTCGGTCGGTGACAGGGGCGCCGGTGCCTGGGCGGCCAGCAGGCCGCTGGCCGCCACGAACACGGCGGCCAGGACCGGACGGTGGAGGAACATCGACTACAGCTTAAGACCCTCGGTCAGTTCGATGAGCGTGCCCCAGGGATCGCTGACGACCACCGTGGTGACGCCAGTCGCGGGGGACTTGCCGGCCGGCGTGACGATCTTGCCGCCGAGCCCCTGAATCTTCCGCGCCAGAAGCGCCGCGCCGCGGACTTCGAATCCGATGCGCGCCAGCGAGCGGCCCTCCGTCCCGACGACCGTGTCGGACGCCAGCGTGAACATCAGGGCGCTGGCCTGCTTGCCGAGGTCGAGGCTCTGGAAGCCGAAGCCGCGGTTGCCCGTCTTCGCGCCGAAGGCCTTGCTGTACCAGTCCATCGTGTCGACCAGGTTGGCCGGGGCGAAGTGGATGTAGGCGAACGACACCGGCGCGGTGGCCTTCTTGTTCTCGACCAGCCGGATGTTGACGCCGTCGGGTGTCTGGACGACGGCGCTGATCGTCTGGCGGTCCGGAATGGTCGCCACGTCCGCCAGCACGGTATAGACCATGTTGGTTTCCTCGCGCGTGACCAGCTTCGCCTTCGAGGCGCGCAGCCCTTCAACCATCTTCGCGAGTTCCCGGACCTCGAGGCCGATCAGGCTGACGGTCGAGCCCTTCGACCCGCCCTTCGGCTCGCCCGGGTGGAGCAGCACGAACAGACCGGGGAACTTGACACCCTCGACCGACCCGGCGGCGGCCGCCGTGCCGCCGAGGCCCTCGACCAGCAGCTTCTTCGTGGCGGCGACGTCCTTGACGGTCAGGTGGACGTGGGTGAAGACCACGGGACTGGCCGCCGCGGCCGGTCTCGCGGCAGCGGCCGCGCGCGGCGCGGCGGGGGCGGGTGTCTGGGCCAGCGCGCTGGACGCGGTGGCCAGCACGGCAACAAAGGCGGTCACGTTCACGATCGACATGGCTCCTCCAGAAGCACGGTGCACGACATCGACGATTGTACCGATCAGGCGGACGCTGGGAAGTACGTCCGGAGGGTATCGGCGCGCGGTGCGGATCGGGGCGTCAGCTTCGACACGGCCACCATCAGTACGGCTGAGATGAGCGTCATTGGGACCACGGGCAGCAGCCCGAAGACGAGCGTGCCCTGCACGACGCGCGTCACGACGGCCTGGCCGCCGAGTGCGAGCACGGTCACGGCCTGTCCGGGGGGCGGCGCCGGGATGCCCTGCTGCACGACCGCGACGGCCGCCACGGCGGCCGCGGTCCACAGGGTGGAGGCGAGCGCGCCCCAGCGGGTGCTGCCGCGCCAGAACAGCGCCGCCGCCAGCAGCGGGAACAGCGACGCGTACCCGGCAAAGGCGTACTGGGTCGCGATGTCGAAGATGGACTGGGGCGTGTTCAGCGCGATGACGTAGCCCACCAGCGTGATCAGGATGATGAACGCCCGGCCCGTCTGGACCTGCGCCCGGCCGCCGAAGCGCGCCGTGCCTCCATAGAACGTGAAGATGTCCTCGGTGAACATGGTCGACAGCGCCAGAATCTGCGAGTCGCTGGCCATGACCGCCGCCATCACGGCGGCGCCCAGGATGGCCGCGAGCCACAGGGGGGCGTAGCCCTCGACCAGGCGCAGGATGACGTCGTCGCCGCCGGCCTTTGCCCTGAGCGCCGCCTGCTCGGCCGCCGGCAGCGCCGGGCCGCCCGCGGCGAGCGTCGCACGGGCTTCCAGCTTGGCCTGGATCGCGGGGACGTCCGTCGCGCGGTTCGCCACGACGCCCAGGAAGACGGACGGCAGC
>JBFXBH010000079.1:0-11782 GCA_050183355.1 Vicinamibacterales bacterium
CTTCCGTATGCCATTCACGATGGCGTCGGACGCCACGTGGTATCGGGCGAATCGCATCTTCGCCATCGCCTTGATCGTTGCCGGTGTCATCTGGTTGCTGCTGCAGTGGCTGGTGCCCCTCGCGTTCCCGTCGCAACCCGCCGCGCCGCGCTGGGCCGACGGACTGGGATGGACCGTCCTGGGCGTGGCCGTCATCCTCGCCGTGCTGAAATACCGCCGGCCGGTGGCCTGAACGCCGGGTGCGTCCGAACTGTCCCCATGGCTGAGAACAAGACGAAGCCGACCGGCGCCAGCATCAACGACTACATCGCGTCACGCGCCACCGAGCAGCAGCGCGCCGACTGCCGGGTGTTGATGGCGCTGCTCAAGAAGGTCACCCGGCACGCACCGACCATGTGGGGACCGAGCATCGTCGGCTACGGCTCGTACCGGTACACCTACGCGAGCGGGCGAACGGGGGAAGCCCCGTTGGTGGGTTTCGCCATTCGCGGCCGGGAACTGGTGGTCTACCTGTCGGTGGAAGGGACGAAGCAACGGGCGCTGCTGGCCAGGCTGGGCAAGCACAGGATGAGCAAGGTGTGTCTCTACTTCAAGCAACTGGCCGACCTTGACGTGTCGGTGCTCGAGAAACTGGTCGCCGGCTCAATCGCCGAGGTGAAGCAGCGCGACGGGGCAGGACCGGTTCGCCGCTCGTGACTGCGCGAATCACAGAGGTCCAGAACTTCAGACGGGGAGAGAGTGTCGTGTGACCGCTGAACCAATGGAGATCGTCCGGCCCGAGCGGCGATACCTGGCCGGGTACGTGCACGCCCTCGGGCAGGGCTGGTCTCCGGACAACCTCCGCCCGGAAGCCGCGCTGGACGAGCTGGCGCGCATCAGGGACGACTCAGATCGGTTCCTCGCGGAGCAGATCGACCGGGAGGCCAAAGGGCCTGCGATCACGCTCCCTGATGGGAGGACCGTGCCACGGTTGCCCGGCTACGTGATGTGGATGTGGGACGGAGAGTTCTGCGGAACCATCGGCTTTCGCTGGCAGCCGGGCACGACGGAGTTGCCGTCGTACTGCCTCGGACATGTCGGATACTCCGTGGTGCCCTGGAAGCGTCGCCGCGGCTACGCCACGCGTGCGCTCGCATTGCTGCTGCCGCTCGTGCGGACGGAAGGCCTCGCCTACGTTGAGTTGACGACCGATGCGGACAACGTCGCATCGCGCCGCGTGATCGAGGCGAACGGAGGCGTCGCGGTGGAACGCTTTTTCAAGCCACAGGGGTACGGCGGCGCCGAGAGCATCCGATTCCGGATTTTCAGCGACGGACACTGAACCGCGGGAGAATCTCTTCGTGATTCCGATGGAACCGATTGGCGTCGTGCGCACGCCGCATACCAGCACGAAGCAGATCCCGAGGGGCCCCGGCGCCAAACACGACGCCGAGGGCATCATCGAACTGGACCCGCGGTTCGAAGCGGGTCTGCTCGACATCGACGGCTTCTCGCACCTGTACGTGCTGTGGGTGTTCGATCGCTCGACGGACTACGAGCTGGTCGGCACGCCGCCTACCGACACCCGCCCGCACGGCGTGTTCGCCACGCGCTCGCCGCGGCGTCCGAATCCGATCGGGCTGACGGTGGTGCGGCTGCTTCGGCGGGACGGCAATCGTCTGCATGTCGCAGGCGTGGACATGCTCGACGGCAGCCCGGTGCTCGACATCAAGCCATATCTCTCGAGCGTCCCGGTCGAAGACATTCGCCGTGGGTGGCTCGACACCGCCACGCCGCCCGCCACCTCCGGACCGGACCCCCGGCAGACGTAGCGCACTTGCGCGGCCGACCCTCCCGGATTACCTGGCCGCGCCCGTCCAGCGGGCGGCGAGGGCGGCGCGGTCCACGGCCTTGCCGTTCAGATAGACCGCGTTGATGCGGCGCGTGTTCGTGATCGCGTCGAGTGGGTTGGCGTCGAGCACCACGAAGTCCGCGCGCTTGCCCTGCTCGAGCGTGCCGGCATCGGTGATGTTCAGCAGCGCGGCGCTGTTCTTCGTCGCGGCCACGAGCGCCTGTGCGGGCGTCAGCCCGGCGGCGACCATGTCTTCCAGTTCCTGATGCGCGGCGTAGAACGTGTTGCCGTCGGTGCCGAACCCGATGGTCACGCCGGCCTTGGCGAGCGCGGCGAGGTTGCGTGCCTGGATGGCGAACGCCGGGCGCGCGGCGGGACGGTCCACGGCGGCGGCCTGCAGCTTCGCGAGATCGGCGGCCGGCACTGAGCCCGCGAGCCAGGAGAGATCCGCCGCCACGCCACGGTCGGGCAGGTTCGGCACGACGACGACCTTCGGGCGCTCCTTGAAGAGCGCGAGCGCCTCGGCGTCCACGTCGACGTCGCGGATGCCGTGGGCGAATGCGTCGATGCCGGCGCGCAGCAGCGCCTTGGCGTCGGCGAGGCTGAAGATGTGCGCGGTCACCTTGAGGCCGTGTTTGTGCGCCTCGTCGATCACGGCGGTGTAGAGGGCGGGGCTGAGCTTCGTGTACTTGCCGTCGCGGTCGTCGACCCAGATCTTGATCAGGTCCACCTTGAGCGCGGCCTGTTCGCGGACGGCCTGGCGCGCTTGGGCTTCGGTCGTGACCCAGTAGGGCACGTCCGACCGGCCCGGTTCTGGCGCCGTGATGCCGCGGCCCGCGGTGCGGAACCGGGCGCCGTCCGGCACCGAGGCGGCGCGCATCTGGAACGGCAGGTCGCCTTTGTCGGTGCCGAGGCTCATCATCGCGCCGACGCCCATGTAGGCGCGGCGCTGCAGGTCGTCGACGATGCCCTCGCGCGTCGTGCTCGCGTGGGTGTGCGTATCGATCAGTGCGGGGATGACCGTCTTGCCGGCGAGCCTGACGACGGTGGAACCCTTCGGCGCCGGGACGTCACGCGCGGGTCCGGCCGCGGCGATGCGGCCGTTCTCGACGAGGAGCGCGCCGTCCTCGATCGGAGGCTGGGTGTTTCCCGTGATCAGACGGGCGCCGGTGTAGAGCACGGCGCCGGTCTGCGCGAACGTGACCGGCAACACGGTCACGGCGGCGAACGCGAGCGCGCAGGCGGCGGGGAGCAGACGTCGATTCGGCATGGCTTGGGTGTCCCTCAGGGCGGCCGCGGCATGAGAGCCGGGGCTCGCCGGACTATAGCTGAGCCGCCGGAGGCGGCCAAGCGCGCGAGGCCCGCGCGCCGGTCACCGGGACTCCACGCCGCGGTGGACATCTAGACGATGTCCAGATATATCTAGACACCGTCTAGATAGGCTGGAGGCCCTGATGCATCGTCTTCTCGTCCTGCTTCTCGCGTGCTCGGTCATCGCGACGCGGCCAGCCTCGGCCCAGACGGCCGGCACGGGCCTGGTGACCGGTACGGTGCGCTCGGCCGCCGGTGAGCCACTGGCGGGCGTGGCCGTCACGGCCACGTCGCCGGCGCTGCTCGGCGAACGTGCCGTCACGACCGACGAGAACGGCGTGTACCTGCTGCGCGCGCTGCTGCCGGGCACCTACCGCGTGGCGTTCACGGCCGACGGCCTCGCGCCGGCCAGCCGCGACGTCGCCGTGAACGCCGCGACGACGGTGCGGCTGGATCTCGTCCTCGAGGTGTCGCCGGTCACGGAGTCGGTGGTCGTGGCGGCCGCGGCGCCCGGGACCCCCGGCACGTCCGGTGTCGGCGCGACGGCGGGGAAGTTGCTGGTCGACCAGTTGCCGATGAGCCGCCGGCCCGTCGACATCGCGGAACTCGCCCCCGGGCTCACGACGAACACGTTCCAGACCGGGCAGGTCGCGATCGGCGGTGCCTTCGGCTACGACAACGTGTTCCTGGTGAACGGCGTGGACGTCAACGACAACATCTTCGGCACGGCGAACACGCTCTTCATCGAAGAGGCGATCGAGGAAACGAGCGTGCTGCTCCATGGCGCGCCGGCGGCCTTCGGCCGCTTCAGCGGCGGCGTGATCAACGTGGTCACCAAGAGCGGCGGCGACGCGTTCAGCGGCAGCTTCCGCGAGAACCTGACCAACCCGTCCTGGGTCGGTGAGACGCCGCGTCAGCGGACGGCCGGCATCGAGAACCCGAACGTGCTCGGCTACACGCACGAGGCGACCTTCGGCGGCCCGATTCGCCGCGACCACCTGTGGTTCTTCAGCGCGGGCCGCTTCGAGCGCACCGAAACGCTGAACACGTTCCCGCAGACGGCCGGCGCGTTCACCCGCAGGGACCAGAACCGGCGCGGCGAGGTGAAGTTCACGGGCCGCCTGCGCACCGCCGACATGGTGCAGGTCTCGTTCATCGGCGACGGCACGGAACAGGCGAACACGGCGGCCGTCGGCGCCACACGCCTGCTCGATGAGGGCGCGCTGATCACCCGGCGCCTGCCGAACCGGCTGTTCGTGGCGGGGTACAACGCGCCGCTGTCGTCGCGCGTGTTCGCGAACGTCCAGTGGTCGATGAAGCGGCAGCGGTTCGAGAACAACGGTGGCTCCGGCACCACGCTGGCGGATTCGCCGTTCCAGACGCTCGGCGCCACCGTGCCGGGCGGCTTCTTCTATCACGCGCCGTATCTCGACGCGACCGACCCGGAGTCACGCAACAACCAGCAGCTCACCGGGTCCGTGTCGGCGCTGCTGCCGACGGCGCGTGCCGGTTCCCATGACGTGCGCGTCGGCGGTGAGTACTTCGTGACGACGGGCATCGGCGGCAACTCGCAGTCGCCGACGGGCCGCGTCTACGTGACCGACTACCTGGCGCAGGGAGGCCGGCCGGTCCTCGACGCGAACGGCCGTGTGATTCCGGTCTTCACGCCCGGCGTGTCACAGGTCTGGACGTTCGCGGCGACGCGCGGCGCGAAGCTGAATCTCCGCACCGGGTCGGTCTACGCGCAGGACCGCTGGATCGTGACGCCGCGCCTCACGGTGGACGCGGGCGCGCGCGTGGAGTTCGTGCGGGGCGAAACCAGCACGGACCTCGTCACGGTGGACACGACGACGGTCTCGCCGCGCCTCGGCGCCGCGTTCGACGTGGCGGGCGACGGCGAGACGGTGATCGACGCGAGCTTCGGCACCTACGCCGGCAAGTACACGCAGGTGCAGTTCTCGCAGAACACGCCGGTCGGGCGTCCGAGCGAGGTGGACTACGTCTACAGCGGGCCGGCCGGTCAGGGCGTCGACTTCGCACCGGGGCTCGACCCGGCGAACTACACGGAGGTCGTCTTCGCGAACTTCCCGACGGCCAACGTGTCGATGGCCGACGACCTCCGCTCGCCGGTCGTCCGCGAGTTCACCGTCGGCGCCAGCCGGCTGCTGCCGGGCGGGATCCGCATGCGCGCCACCTGGGTGCAGCGCTCGATGTCGAACTTCATCGACGACTTCGTGACCCTCGCCAACGGCACCACGGACATTCCGCTCGTCGGCACGGTGACCAACCGCGTCATTGACAACACGGACGACCCCTCGCGCGAGTACCGCGCCCTCATCCTGCAGGGCCAGGGCCGCATCGGCAGCCGCGCCACGATCGCGGGGCACTACACGGCGCAGATCCGCAACCACGGGAGCTTCGCCGGTGAAGCGGCGGGCGTACCGGGTGCGCCGTCGCCGTTCGGCGACTTTCCGGAGATCTTCGGGCCGGCGCTCGACCGGCTCATGCCCTACGGCCGGCTCGACCAGTTCCAGCGGCACAAGCTGCGGATCTGGGGTGTGTGGACGGCGGGCATGGGGCGCGCGGGCGCGCTCGAGGTCGCGCCGCTCTGGCGCGTGAACTCGGGGACGGCCTACAGCCTGACGGCCAACATCGGCCTGCCGGCCGCGCAGCGCGCCCGCAACCCGGGGTATCCGGTCAACGACATCAACCCCGGCGTGCGGCAGATCGTCTTCTTCGGCGAGCGCGGCGCGGAGACCTTCAAGGGCTACGGCGTGCTGGACCTGGCCACGACGTGGACCGTGCCCGTGTGGCGTGCCGCGCGCCCGTGGATCAAGCTCGAGGTCTACAACCTGCTGAACAACCAGAAGGTGATCGCGTGGGATCGCACGGTCACGCAGGATGCGACGAGCGCGCTCGACGCCAACGGCATCCGGACCGGCTACGTGCGCGGCCCGCGCTTCGGTCAGGCGACGGCGGACAACCACTATCCGCAGCCGTATCCGGGGCAGAACGGCGCGCGCGCGTTCCGGATGGCGTTCGGCGTCCGCTTCTGATCGCCGGCCCCGCGGCGCGGGTGCCGCGCCGGTGACACAATGGACGGATGGGGTCGTCAAGCATCCCGGCGGCCGAGCGTGTCCGGCTGACGCTCGAGTTGCTCGAAGAGCTCGCCGTCGACCGGAGCCCGCTCGCGGCGATCACGCCGGAGGAGCGGGAGCGCTTTCTGCAGGCGCTCGCGCGCGTCTACAGCCCGGACCGCATCGAGCGCCGCAAGCTCTCGAAGGCGGCGGCCCGGGAACGGCGCGCGGCACGGGCGCAGTCGGACGACGCGCGTCTCCACGAAACGGGCATCCGCGCGCTGCGCCGGAAGCCCGTCTTCACGACGCCGAACGTGTTCGCGCCGAAGCAGTTCGACCCGGCGGACGTCCACGACGCCGCGGACGAGCCGGCGCCCCGCGTGGAGGACACGCGCCACTGCTACGTCTGCAAGCAGCCATACGAGGAGCTGCACCACTTCTACGACCAGCTCTGCCCGCGCTGCGCGGCGTTCAACTTCCGGAAGCGTGACGAACGGGCGGACCTGACGGGCCGCGTCGCGCTCGTGACCGGGGGCCGCGTGAAGATCGGCTACCAGGCGGGCCTGAAGCTGCTGCGCTGCGGGGCGCGGCTCATCGTCACGACACGATTTCCGCGGGACGCCGCCGCCCGGCTCGCCTCGGAGCCGGACTTCCCGGCGTGGCGCGATCGGGTCGAGGTCTACGGGCTCGACCTCCGGCACACGCCGAGCGTCGAGGGGCTCTGCGCGCACCTCAACGCGACGCTGGACCGGCTGGACTACATCATCAACAACGCGTGCCAGACCGTGCGGCGCCCGCCGGAGTTCTACGCGCACATGCTGGCGGGCGAGGACGCCGCGCTGAGCGGACTGTCCGACGACGCGCGGAGGCTGGTCGGGTCGTACGAGCGGCTGCGGCAGCCGGCGCTGCCGGAGGCCGGTCGCGGGAGCGCGCCCGCGGTCCAGGCGGGCCTCGTCCACAGCGCGGGCCTGTCACAGGTGGCGCTGCTGCCCGAGGACGCGGCCAGGGGCGAAGGGCTCTTCCCGACGGGGCAGCTCGATCAGGACCTCCAGCAGGTCGACCTGCGCGACCGCAACTCGTGGCGGCTGATGCTCGACGAGGTGTCGTCGGTGGAGCTGCTCGAAGTGCATCTGGTGAACGCGATCGCGCCGTTCGTGCTGAACGGGCGCCTGCGCGGCCTGATGCGCCGCACGCCGGGCGCGAAGCACATCGTCAACGTGTCGGCCGTCGAGGGGCAGTTCTACCGCCGGTTCAAGACGACGAAGCACCCGCACACCAACATGGCGAAGGCGGCGCTGAACATGATGACGCGCACGGCCGCGGCGGACTATCACGCCGACGCGATCCACATGAACAGCGTCGATACCGGGTGGGTGACCGATGAGGACCCCGAGGTGATCGCCGCGCGGAAGACGCGGGAGCAGCGGTTTCACCCTCCGCTGGACATCGTGGACGGCGCCGCGCGGATTACCGATCCGATCATTGCCGGCGAGAACTCCGGCACCCACATCTGGGGCAAATTTCTGAAGGACTACCTGCCGACGGACTGGTAGAAACGCCGAGGCGATACAGGCTGTAAGTGCTTGTGTTTGCGGCATGTTATCGTCGCGTGTCTCGCGCGGGACACCTCGCGACTCCGGGAATACATCTCGCGACAGGCACCCCCTCGTTTGGGGTATAACATCCAGCTACTCGATAGCTGCAGGAGGAGTGTCGCGCATGAGGTTCAAGTACGTATGGGTGGGAGCGGCCAGCCTGGTCGCGCTGATGGGGGCCGTCACTGCGTCCGCCCAGCAGGCCGCGCCGAAGCCGGCGGCCGCGTCGAGCGCCGCCGCGACCGCGGACAAGCGGGCGCTGCTCGACAAGTACTGCGTGGGCTGCCACAACGCCCGGGTCCAGAACGGCAAGATGCGCCTGGACAACGCCGACATCTCCAAGGTGGGTGAGCACGGCGAGACCTGGGAGCGCGTCGTCCGCAAGATCCGCGGCGGTGTCATGCCGCCGCCCGGGGCCCCGCGTCCCGAGAAGGTGGCCTACGAGGGCTTTGCCAGCTGGCTCGAGTCGCAGCTGGACGCCGCCGCGGCGAAGCAGCCGAACCCCGGCCGGACGGAATCGCTGCACCGCCTGAACCGGACCGAGTACGGCAATATCGTCCGGGACGTGCTCGGCCTGGAGATGGACTTCTCCGACCTGCTGCCGATTGACGACTCCGGTGGCGGCGAGTCCGCGTTCGACAACATCGCGTCGTCGCTGCGGCTGACGCAGACCCTGCTCGAGCAGTACCTGTCGGTGGCCGCGAAAGTCTCCCGGACGGCTGTCGGCGGCAACCCGCCGCCGGTGGAACTCGAGTTCAAGGCCCCGCCCGGACAGCGCCAGGACGTCTACATCGAGGGCATGCCGTTCGGCACGCGCGGCGGCACGAAGTTCACGTACATCTTCCCGGTGGATGGTGAGTACGAGTTCGAGGTCGGGACGGGCGGCAAGGGGCAGATCGACTTCGCGATCGATGGTGAGCAGGTCAAGCTGTTCGACTTCGCGCCGAAGCCGCGCCCAGCTGAATACGACGCCATCGCGGGCGGCGGTGCCCCGGTCAACAACAACATCTTCCACAAGATGGTGGTCAAGGCCGGTCCGCACGAGGTGACGGCGGCGTACCTGAAGACGAGCCCCACGCTGCAGAAGGAGGGCGACCGCACGCCGTACTACGGCGGGAGCGCCGCCGCGGGCGGCACGGCGTTCTTCGGCGGGGCCGGAGTGGATCAGATCATCGTGCGCGGCCCCCTCAAGGTGATGGGCAAGGGCGATACGCCGAGCCGTCGGGCCATCTTCACGTGCAAGCCCGCCGGTGCCACCGCGGCCGCGGAAGAAACGTGCGCCAGGACCATCCTGAGCAAGGTGGGGCGCCGCCTCTATCGCCGTCCGCTGAACGCGCACGACGTCGAGGTGGTGATGGCCCAGTACAAGGAAGGGCGCACCGAGTCCGACTTCGAAGGCGGTGTCGAGCGCGGCATCCGCGCGATGCTCGTGAACCCGAACTTCCTGTTCCGCGTCGTGGCGGACCCGGCCAAGCCGGGCCCCGGCGGCATCTACCGGATCAGCGACGTCGATCTGGCCTCGCGCATCGCGTTCTTCATCTGGAGCAGCGCGCCGGACGATCAGTTGCTGAACCTGGCGACGTCGGGCCAGCTCCGCGCGCCGGGCGTGCTCGAGAAGCAGGTCAAGCGGATGCTCGCCGACCCGCGGTCCGAGTCGCTGACGAAGAGCTTCGCGTCGCAGTGGCTGTGGGTGCGCAACATCAAGAGCTCGCTGCCGTCGGAGCCGATCTTCCCGAACTTCGACGAGACGCTCCGGCAGGCGTTCCAGCGGGAGATCGAGATGTTCTTCTCCGCCGTCGTGCGGGAGGACCGGAGCGCGGTCGACCTGCTCGATGGGGACTTCACGTTCCTCAACGACCGGCTGGCCAAGCACTACGGCATCCCGGGCGTCTACGGCAGCGACTTCCGGCGCGTCCAGCTGGCCGCCGACAGCCCGCGCCGGGGCCTGCTCGGCAAGGGCCTGCTGCTGCTCGTGACGTCACGTTCGACGCGGACGTCGCCGGTCGTGCGCGGCAAGTGGATCCTGGAGAACCTGCTCGGCACGCCGCCGCCGGCGCCGCCGGCCAACGTGCCGCCGCTGCCGGAGCAGAAGCAGGCGGACGGCCGCGTGCTGACGGTGCGGGAGCTGATGGCAAAGCACCGCGCGAACCCCGTGTGCGCGTCGTGCCACAACAACATCGACCCGGCCGGCTTCGCGCTCGAGCAGTTCGACGGCATCGGGAAGTGGCGCCTCGTGGACGCCGGCTTCCAGCCGATTGACGCGTCGGGCACGCTCCCGGATGGCACCAAGTTCAGCGGCATCAACGACTTCCGCGCGCTGATGCTTTCGAAGCGGGAGCAGTTCGTCAAGACGATGACGAACAAGCTGATGATGTATGCGCTGGGCCGCGGCACGGAGTACTACGACGCGCCGGCCGTCCGCAAGGTCGTCGCGGACGCGGCTGCCAGCAACTACCGCTTCTCGGCGATCGTCACAGGTATTGTGAAGAGTGTTCCGTTCCAGATGAGGAAGGCGGCGGCTGTGGCACCGGCAACGCAGTCGGCGTCGATTGCGCGCTAGCCACCGCACCAGTAGCCGATAACCAGGGATAACTAAGGAGAGAGCGATGATTGTCACCAAGATGGCCCTTCCCCGGCGCACCTTCCTTCGTGGCGCTGGTGTCACGCTGGCGCTGCCCATGCTGGACGCGATGGTTCCTGCCCTGACGGCGACCGCGAAGACCGCCGCCGCGGCCCCGCCGCGCCTCGGCTTCTTCTACGTGCCGAACGGCATGCACATGCCGCTCTGGAAGCCGCGGAAGCCCGGCGCCGGCAAGGACCTCGTGCTGTCGCAGACGCTGATGGGCCTGAACGACATCCGGCAGTACGTGACGGTGCTCGGCAACCTCAACAACTACTCCGCCGGCCTCGGCGACGGCGGCGGTCCGCACACGCGGAACCAGTCGGCGTGGCTGTCGGGCACGCTCGCCAAGTCCGGCGAGTCGGACGTGCGCCTCGCCACGACGGCGGACCAGTACGCCGCCCGCGGCCTCGGCAAGGAGACCGTGCTCGAGTCACTGGAAATCTGCACGGACCCGTCCGACCAGGTCGGCTCCTGCGACAACGGCTACAGCTGTCTCTACGTGAACACCATCTCCTGGAAGTCGGCGACCGTCCCGAATCCGATGGAGCGGAACCCCCGCGTCGTGTTCGAGCGCCTCTTCGGTGAGGAGAGCGACAAGCAGGCCCGGATGAAGCGGATGCGCTCGGACAAGAGCATCCTCGATACCGTGCAGTCCGACCTGTCGCTGCTGGGCGTCAAGATCGGCTCGGGCGACAAGGCGCGCGTGGACGAGTACCTCCAGGCGGTCCGCGACGCCGAGCTCCGCATCCAGAAGGCCGAGAAGCAGAGCGCGACCTCGGAAGTGGCGCTCATCGACCGCCCGGTCGGCATTCCGGAGACGTTCGAGGAGCACACGCTGCTGATGCTCGACCTGATCTTCCTGGCCTACCAGGCGGACCTGACGCGCGTCGCGACCTTCTCGATCGCGCGTGAGCAGGGGAACAAGAACTACAACAACATCGGGGTGCCCGAAGGCCACCACGAGTGCTCGCACCACCAGAACGACCCGTACAAGCAGTCGCAGCTGACCAAGATCAACACGTACCACATCTCGCTGATGCACCAGTTCTTCGAGAAGATGGCGAAGACGCAGGATGGGGACGGCACGCTGCTCGATCACGCGGGGCTCGTGTACGGCGCCGGTCAGAGCGACGGCGACCTCCACAGCCCGCTGGACCTCCCGGTGCTGCTGATGGGCCGGCTGAACGGCAAGATCAAGGGCGAGCAGTTCATCGACTACGACCCGAAGATCAAGCAGCCGATGATGAACCTGCACATGGC
The DNA here is from genome assembly GCA_050183355.1 of Vicinamibacterales bacterium. Taxonomy (GTDB): domain Bacteria; phylum Acidobacteriota; class Vicinamibacteria; order Vicinamibacterales; family UBA2999; genus CANKJK01. Next base: position 11,698 of record JBFXBH010000079.1, read on the forward strand.
CCTGCTCGACAAGGCCGGCGTGCCGGTGGATCACATCGGCGACTCCACGGGGATGCTGACCGACATCTAGTCGGTCCCATCGAGA
>JBFXBH010000080.1:0-11631 GCA_050183355.1 Vicinamibacterales bacterium
TCATCGACATCCCCACAACGCCGCGCTGACCAGGACCGCCGCATGAGTGGGTCCTGTCCATCAGGCGGCGAAGCGGAAGCACGCGGGGGCCCGTGGCTGTGCGGGCGGTCCGGTTCCGCATGCCGGACAAACACACCTCCGGCGGACCTGTCGCATCCGGGCGGGAACCCTGTCGACGCCCGTAGCCTGATCGACCTACGGGTCCCACCGTCGACATCCCACCCGGCGCCTGCGGTGCGTTTGTCGTGCCTTCATGACGGCATGCTCCACAGGCCCACCCGCACAGCCACGGGCCCCCGCGTGCTCCCGGAATGCCGCCCATGACCAGCGGTGTCACGCCGCCTGACGGCGGGTGACGCCGAACGGGGTGCCCCATGCCACCCCAGCATGCACAGTCCGCATGCCGGGGGCCCCGGCTGGCGCGCAGCCCGGTGAGGGCGAGCACTACATGGAGCTGTTCGGCGGCAGGACCCGCTCATGCGGCCGGCGGACGGGGCGCCAGCGGCTGTCGAACGCGGTGCGGTGGATGAGCGTCAGCACCTCGCCGTAGCTGCGGACACCGCTCGGCACGCGGTTCGCCTTCAGATACTGGTCGTAGGCCGCCCACCCCGCCTGCTGCACGGCCGGCACGACGCCACGCGTGAGCCGCGCCGCGATGGCGTCGCGGTCGGCGCGCACGCCGGGCGGCAGTGTGGCCGCCAGCGCGTCACGTTCCGCCGGCGGCAGTTCCGCCGCGACCTGCCAGTAGAGGAACAGCCAGCCGCTGTATTGCGCGCGGGTGTCACCGTGCAGGCACGTCAGCCAGCCGATGAAATTGGCCTCGGCCTCGTGCGCGAAGCCGGCCAGGTGCGCCCACTCGTGGGCCGCGACGAACGGGCGTTCGACCGGCACGAGATCCGGATTGCGCAGGACGTCCAGCCCGAACGGGTTGGTCATCGCGTCGACGCCTTCCCAGCGGAACAGCCACCGCAGCAGTGTCGGCTTCAGGCGCACCGTGTCGACGCGGGGTACGCCGACCAGGGCCTGCACGTGGGCGGCCGCGGCCCTGAGCCGGGCGTCGTCGACGTCCGGCCCCGGCCACCCCTGCTGATGCGCGGGTGCGTGCAGCGCGGTCATCTGCCGGACGGCCAGTTCCCCAAGGGCCACGACGGCCGCCGTGTCCGGGGCCGGCCGGGCCTGCTCGAGCCGCGCGGCCAGCGGTTCGCGCCGGTAGTTCAGCCCCCAGCACAGCAGGAACACGAGATACGCGCCGGCAACGCCCACCACGGTCCGCCAGCCGGCGTGCGCAACGGCGCGCGCACGCCTCCCCCGGGGCGCGCGGAACACCGGACGCCACGTCCAGCCGAGCCACCCGAGCGCCGCCAGCAGCCAGACGTCCAGCCAGGCGACCGGCGTGACGCCGGACAGGGTCGTCAGCGCCCGCTCGATAACGGGATACGCCCCGGTGGAATACCACCGCTCCACCGCGCCCGCGGGCAGGGGTGCCACCGCCAGCACGACGGCCAGCGTGACCACGGCAGCCGGACCCAGCCGCCGCCAGGTCAGCGCCACGCGACCATCCGCGACCAACCCCACTCGCTCGTTTCCATCCGGCGAATTATCATCGGTGTTTCCATGATAGTCAGACCGTGCATCGTCGCGCTCGTCGTGTGCCTCGGCGTCACCGCCGCCGCCGCGCAGCCCCTCGGGCAGATGTCCACCACCGACGCCGACGGCGGACGCACCCTCCACGCGATCAAGCTGGACGCCCCGCTCCGCATCGACGGCGCGCTCGACGAAGCGATCTACACGACGGTCGCTCCGGCGTCGGACTTCATCCAGATGGAACCGAAGCCCGGTGCGCCGGCCACGGAGAAGACGGACGTCTGGATTGCCTTCGACGCGACGACCATCTACGTCACGGTCCGGTGCTGGGATTCCACGCCGCCCTCCAACTGGATCATGGACGAGATGCGGCGCGACAGCTCGAACATTCCACGCAACGAGAACGTCGCGTTCTACTTCGACACGTTCTTCGACAAGCGTACCGGATTCCTGTTCGAGATCACGCCGCTCGGGGCGTTCTGGGACGCGCAGGCGAGCCACCTGCGTCCCGGCAGCGCCGACTGGAACCCGCTCTGGCGATCGGCGACCGGCCGCTTCGAGGGCGGGTGGACCGCCGAGATGGCCATCCCGTTCCGCTCCATCCGCTACCAGCCCGGCGCGTCGCAGACGTGGGGCTTCAACATGCGGCGCACGGTGCGCTGGAAGAACGAGGAGTCGTTCCTGAACAAGCTGCCGCTCATCGCGGGCTTCTCCGGCGCGGCCGCCATCTTCCAGATCGCCAACGGACCGAAGGTGGTCGGCATCGAGGCGCCGCCGGCGGGCAAGAACATCGAGATCAAGCCGTACGTCGTCACCAGCGTGACCACCGACCGGGTCGCCCGGCCGCCGCTCGCCAACGACGGCAACGCCGAGGTCGGCCTGGACTTCAAGTACGGCGTCACCAACAACCTGACGGCCGACTTCACCTACAACACGGACTTCGCGCAGGTGGAGATCGACAACCAGCAGGTGAACCTGACCCGGTTCAACCTGTTCTTTCCGGAGAAGCGGGAGTTCTTCCTCGAAGGGATGAGCATCTTCGACTTCGGCGGCGCGTCCTCCGGCGGCGCCAGCGCCGGCGGCACCACGCCGCTGCTCTTCTTCAGCCGGCGGATCGGGCTCAATCAGGGGCGCATCGTGCCGATCCAGGCGGGCGGGCGGCTGACGGGCCGCGCGGGCGCGTTCCTCGTGGGCGCCATCAACGTCCAGACCGCCGAGGACACGCTGACCGGGAGTCCCGCCACCAACTTCGGCGTCGTCCGGGTGCGCCGCGACATCCTGTCGCGCAGCAGCATCGGGATGGTCTACACCAACCGGTCGCAGGTGACGGCGGGCCGGGGGAACGGCCAGACGCTCGGCGTGGACGGCAGCTTCAACGTTTTCAACTTCATCAACGTCAACACGTACGCCGCGAAGACCGACACGCCGGGCCTGACCGGTGACGACACGAGCTACCGCGTGCAGGCGAGCCTGAACCGTGACCGCTACGGGCTCGAGTTCGACCGGCTCGCCGTGGGTGACAACTTCAACCCCGAATCCGGCTTCATCCAGCGCGACGACTTCCGGCGCACCAGCATTCAGTCCCGCTTCAGCCCGCGGCCGAAGAACAACCGCCTCATCCGGAAGTACTACTACCAGGCCGGTCTGGACCGGTTCGTGGACCGCGACGGCGAGATCCAGTCGCGCAACTACAACGGCTACTTCAGCATCGAGATGCAGAACGCCGACCGCATCACGGCGCAGGTCAACTCGAACGTCGAGCGGCTCGTCCGGCCGTTCCAGATCTTCCGCGGCGTCACGCTGCCGGTCGGCCGCTACGACTTCACGAGCGCGAATCTCCAGGTCACGCTCGGCAACATGCACGCCCTGTCCGGCAACATCGGGTTCGAGACCGGACAGTTCTACAACGGCACGCGCAACTCGCTGACGTTCACCGCCGCGCGGGCGCGCTTCACGCCCCGGCTGTCGGTCGAGCCGATCATGTCCGTCAACTGGGTCAACCTCGAGCAGGGGTCGTTCCAGAACAGCGTCGTGTCGGGCCGCACGACGTACACCATCACGCCCCGCATGCTCGTCAGCGGCCTGCTGCAGTACGGGTCGGCCACGCGGACGACGACCACCAATATCCGCTTCCGCTGGGAGTACATCCTCGGCAGCGAGATGTTCCTGGTCTACTCGGACGAACTGGACACCGCCGTGCGCGGGTTTCCGGATCTGCGCAACCGCGCGATCGTCTTCAAGATCAACCGCATGGCCCGCTTCTAGCGGGCGGTACGGGCACGGATGCCTCCCCCTTCCCCGCTCCTGGTCCGCGCGTGGGCGGTGTTCCGGCGCGCCAGACCCGAAGAGGCACTCTTCGTGGCCGCGTTCGTGCCGTCGACCGTCGTGACGCTCTACGCCAACTGGACGCTGCAGCAGGCGGGAGGATTCTCCGGACGCATCGCGAGCGGGATCCTGCGGCTCGTCATTGCCACGATCGTCGCGCTCTTCATTCCGCTCGCTGAATACACGCGGGCGCAGTGGCAGACGCGGCCGACGCTGGCCCGCTGGATCGAATCGGCGCGGACCGTGATCCCGTTCCTGCTCTGCATCGCCGTCTACACGAACCTGCACGACACGGTGCGGTTCGTGAACCCGCACGACATCCATCAGTACCTCGCCGCGGCGGACCGCTGGCTCTTCGGCGTGCAGCCCGTCGTGTGGGCCGAGCAGTTCATCACGCCCGGCCGGACGGAGATCTTCTCCGCGTTCTACGGCTCGTTCTTCCTGATCGCGCCGTCGCTCGTGCTGCTGCTCCTGCTGACGGGCCGGCGCGCGGAGGCCCGCGTCGCGCTGGTCGGCTTCATCGTCTGCTTCTACACGGGCTACGTGCTGTACGTGGTGTTTCCGGCCGCGCCGCCGCGGCTCTACCTGGCCTCGCTCGGCGAGTTCTCCCGGGACCTGAAGGGGGGCGCGATGGGGATCACGGCGTTCCAGAACGCGTTGATCTCGATGGTCCCCAACGAGGCGTCACGCGCGGCCTTTCCCAGTCTGCACGCCGCGGTCAGCCTGCTGACGCTGCTCTACGCGTGGCGCTACGTCCGCTGGTACGTGCTGCCGCTCGGCGTCGTCGTGACGGGCCTGCTCGTGTCGACGGTCTATCTGCGCCACCACTTCGTCGTCGACCTCGTGGCGGGCGCGGCGCTGGTGCCGTGGGTGCTCTGGGCGGCACCGCGGTTCGAGCGCTGGTGGATGGCCGGCCAGCCGGCCGGCGGCGGCGTGTCCTAGCGCGCGCGCTCCTGGCAGTAGCGGCGCCACTCCTCACGGGTGCGCCGCGCCCCGGGCGCCGGCACGGGTGAGCCGTCCACGATGGCCGCGAGGCTCGTCAGCGACGCGGCACCCGGGTCCACCGAGATGTCGACGTCCCAGATCTTCCGGTCGTCCAGGTGGGTGCAGACATCGGGAACCATTTCGAAGTTCCCCGTGAAGGCGGCCTTGCGCAGCGCCCGCGTCACCGCGGCCGCTTCGCTGAAGCGGGACGTCGCCGTCAGAACCGGCGCCAGTTGTCCGTGAATCCGATCCAGATGCGGCCGTGACCCAAGCCGGGCGAGCGCGGCCTCGGCGGCATCACGCAGGCCGCGCTGCCCCATCCCGTTGACGGCGGCGAACTTCTCGAGCAGCGGCATGTCCTCCTTCGTGCCGGTCAGCCCGAGCACGTAGACCGCCAGTTCGGCGGTCGTCGTCGAGAGGATCCGCGCCAGCACGCGGTGCGCCGCGGCGCGCGCGTCGGCGGCGGTGGCGGCCCGCACGGCCGCCGGCCGGCCGATGAAGTAGTCGAGGCCGATCAGCTCCACGCCCGTGCTGACGTTCGGAATGGCGCCGAGCACCATGGACAGCGCGCGGGCTTCGTCGAGTTCAAACGCCGCGAACGCCGCGTCCCCGCCGAGCTGGAAGTCGTCGAGCAGCTCGCGCATGATCGGCATCGCGTCGAACGGCATCGCCGTGATCAGGTCGGCGTGCTGCCGCGCGATCTTCACCTGACTGGTGCGGGAAGGCGTCCTGAGCGCGACGGCGACTTCCTCCTTGCGGCTGGCGGGAATCACCAGCGAGATCGGCGACTGGCCCTCGACCGTGCGGAACGTGCGCGTCGTCGTGAACACGCCGCTCTCGGGCACCTCCTCGTGCCGGACGTAGAGCGGAATGGCGCCCAGTTCGATCGGCACGTCACGCCCGGCGCCGGCCAGGCCGCGAATCGTGATCGCGCGTTCGACCCGTCCAGCCTCGGGCGACGCCGGCTCCACCTCGAGGACGAGGCTCCGCACCTCGCCGGTGAAGCGCCGGCCCGACTCGCGCACCTCGGCCCGCGCCGCGCCCATCACGCCGTCCGGTGCCCGGACGATCGCGCGGCGCACCGACTCGGCGATGACGGCCGCCTGGCGTTCGCCGACGCGGACCCGCGTGTTGCCTGCCTTGCCGTCAAACGGCCCGTGCACGGGGAACGAGCGCCCGGTCTGGATCAGGGCCGGCACGCGGAACGCGGCTTCGCGGTCCTTTGCCACCGGCGTCCGCAGCGCGATCTGTCCGACCTCGGCGCCCCGGGCGTCGCGAAGCACCAGCGTCATGCCGGCGGCGCCGGTCGGCGGCACCTGCCACGCGAACGAGCGCCCGGCCCTGGCGGTCTGTCTGCCCTGCGCCAGCACGTACCCGGACGGGGCTTCGAACGTGCCGGAGAACGCTTCGCCCGCCGCGATGTCGTCCGGAAAGTGGGCGACGGCCGTGCCGCCGGGAATCTCGAACGTGACACGCACGATGCCGCCGGCCGCCACCAGCTTCGGGACGGGGGCGCCGGCCCACGCCGCGCCCGGAAGCACCACGCCCGCACACACCCACGCCAGAAGCCGGAGTCGCAGCTGCATGCCGCGATTATCAACCCTCGGCGGCACCCGGGACGGGCAATTCTGGCGCGATTTGTCGCGGCGAGACGACCGAAGGGGACCGCGACGAGACGGTGTCACGCGGCGGGGTTCGCTGATCGCGGGCTCACTGGGCGCCCTGCACAACCCGGCTCGACCACAAGCATTCGCCCTCGATCAGCGAATCCCCTGCCACGCGCCACCGGTGAGTCGCGCTGAAGCGGGCCGGCCGTGTGCCGCGACGAGACGGCGTCGCGCGGCGGGGTTCGCTGATCGCGGGCTCACTGGGCGCCTGCACATCCCGGCTTGACCACAAGCATTCGCCCTCGATCAGCGAATCCCCTGCCACGCGCCACCGGTGAGTCGCGCCGAAGCGGGCTGGCCGTGTGCCGCAACGAGACGGCGCCGCGCGGCGACGTCAGCGAATCGCGAATGGGACGGTGGCGTCGGCTCCGGCCGGGGCGTCGGCGGTGATCGAGCCGACGATCGACGGGTCGGCGTCGAAGGGCCGGCCCACGCGGTTGCCCGCGGCGTCTTCGAGCACGGCGAGCGCGCGAAGCTGGAAGCGGCCGGGCTGCCAGGGCGCGGCCGGGAGGAACCGCCACTCGGTCGCGGTATCGGCCACCTGCACCTCGCCAGGCATCTCAGCGCCGTCGAGGGCCTCGATGCGGATGGCTCGGGCCGCCAGCGCGTAGTCAAGCGCGTGAGGGAACGTGACGACGAGGGCGTCCCGGGTATTCGCCGCGGGCGCCACGACCCGCCACGCGCCCGGCTCGATGGCGCTCAGCACGGCAGGCCGCACGCGGAACTCCCGGCGAAACTCCTCCACGAGCGGCTGGTCCGTGGCGTCCGGCCACGCGCGGCTGACGACGACCGTGTAGCGCCGGCCGGCCGTCAGCGGCCGGCCCATCTCGGCGTTCGGCAGGATGCCGCGCTTCACGCGGCCCGGGTCGAACAGCAGCGTGCAGCGCGTGCGGTCGTCGTTCCAGAGGCTGACGTCGAGCGGCAGGAACGCGTCCGGGACCTCACGCCCGGCGTCGTCGAGCAGGCGCACGAAGTCGCGCGCGGGACGCCGGCTCATCGGTGCGGAAAACTGCAGATACACGCGGAGCTGGTTTTCCAGCATCTCGGCCGGCGGGAACATCTGCACCACGCGCGTCGACGGGCGCCCGGTCCGCCCCGCCGCGGCGATGGTCAGCGTCAGCGGTGTCGTGGCCCACGGCTCGCGCGTCAGATCCACGCCGGCGAGCTCGCGTGGATCGAACGTCGCGGTGTGCGCCACGTGCGGGTCCAGCGGAAACGCGGGTTCGAAACGCAGCACGCCGTCCCGCACGGCATAGCGGCCGGACACGGCGGGGGCGCCTGCCGGAGCTTCGGTGGTCTGCACGCGCAGCACGCGTGCGAAGGCTTCAGCCGATGTGCCCGACGCGGCAAGGCGCTCGAGCGCGGCCTCCGGGAGACCGGTCACGCTGACGGCCGTCACGCCCCGGCCCGGTTCGGCCTCCGCTGTGCGGAGCTGCGGGGTGACGGCCGGCCGCGCGGGGGACGTACAGGCGGCGACCGTCCCCAGGACGGCCGCCGCAATCAGCAGGAAGGAGAAACGCGTGACGCGCTGGCTCCGCAACTCAGGGCAGTGCAACAGCACGCAGGTCCAGCGCGCCGCCGGCGCGCGCCAGCACCACGGCGCGGCTGTCGTCGAGCTTGTCGAGCTGTTCGATCCCGGTCAGCGACGCGATCGTCTCCGGCACCACGCCGACGCGGTCCGTGACCTGCACCTGCTTGAGGATCGGCGCCGTGTCGCCGAAGCCGGCGGTCGGCGCCTTCAGCACGCCGCGCATGTTCGTCGACATCAGGATGAAGTCTTGCCCGCCCTTCGTGTAGACGATCATGTCGAGCGGACGGCTGCCCGCACCGAACTCGCCGATCGTCACGCCCCGTACGTCCGCACCCGGCTTCAGCGCCGACACCGGGAACTTCACCAGCGGCGTGCACGTGTAGGACGCGATGATGTGCCGCTCCCCCTTCACCGTGTAAGGGACGAACGAGTAGACCGGCGACCGCGTCTCGAACTGGCCATGCGCGCCGTGCCAGATCTCGACGCTCGTGCCGCGGTCCACGCCCGCGAACGGATACGGAATCGACCGCAGCTTCGACGCGAACTCCTCGTTCGAGAGTCCCGTCACGTAGAGCCGGCCGCCGTCGTAGGCCATGTCCGTGATCGTCTGCGTGCCCAGGATCTTGCTGACCACGCTGCCGTCGTTGACGCGATCCGGGTAGTTCTGCACCTGGAACGCCCGGCCACCCGACGTGACCTCGTGCGCCTTCGGCGGCGGGTTGGGGATCATCACCTTCGAGTAGCGCACGCCCTTGAGCGAAATCAGCGACAGCGCGCCGGCGCCGTCCACCTTGACGAGCGCGGCCTGGGCCGAGGCGCCGCGTCCGCGCATCACGGACAGTAGTGTCTGCCGCGTCGGCGGGTAGACGAGGGCGTCCGTGATTTCGATACCGGCGGCGTCCGTCCCGAGCAGCGCCGCGACCTTCGCATCGAGCCCCGCGACATCCTTCGTGCCCGCCGCGCCGCCCTTGAGGGCGTCCTTCAGTTCCAGCGCGTAGACGGACACTTCCTGCGAGTCGGCCGCGAAGACGACGCCGTCCGGGCCGAGTGCCAGCGGCCCCATGTAGGCGAACGCCGGACCGGTGCCGGCGGTGACCGGCTTGTCCGCCGCGCGGCCCGTGACCGAAAGGCCCAGCGCAACGGTGATGACGAGCGAGAGCGTGGTGAGAGTCTTCATCTGCAGGCTCCTGAACTCAGGGGGCCGAAACGCGACGCCCTGTACGCCGGCCATTGTCCGCGAAACGGAGGCCGGCGGCCAGTCGCATCCTGTCACCGCAGGCTCTCGCGTTCGAGCAGCAGGTAGATGAGGTTCCCACCCATCAGGAACATCAGAATCGAGTAGGTCGCCCTGCCCGCGTAGTTGGCCGTCATGAAGCTGGCGTGCTCACCAACGCCGACCGTGAACGCCAGTGTTTTCTTGAAGAGCGTGTTGTCCGCCTTGAGGATGTGCGGCCCCGGCGCCACGTCGACCGTGACCGCCTCGCCGTTCCTGAGCGAGGCGATCTTCTGCCCGTCGAGCAGGATCGCCACCTCCCGCACGCCCATGTCCTTCGGCGACTGCCGCCGGACCGTCACCTGTGCCGTCCACGCGGTGCGGAGCTGATCGATCACGCCGTCCAGGTCGCCAGGCGTCGGCTCGATCGCCTCCGGCGCTTCGGTGGTCACACGCGTCGGCATCAGGAAGGGTAGGAAGAGTGGTCGGGATGACAGGATTCGAACCTGCGACCCCCTGACCCCCAGTCAGGTGCGCTACCAGGCTGCGCTACATCCCGACGCTTCACGTGGCTCGCGGCCGTGAGGCCGCTCCGTGCTCCTGCTCCGCCCGCCCCTGGGGGTGGCGCGCGGCTGCCCGGCTGACGCCGGGACTTCGATCAGGCCGTCGCCCGCTTGCCCTTGGCGACCGCCTTGGCCGTGCCCGTCTTCGTGCTCCGCGCCGCCGCGCCCCGCTGGGCGCCGGAGCGCTCGCGCACCGGCACCGAGGCACTCGCGGCGCCCGGTGAGGCCAGCGCGAAGGACGCGGGCCGCGTCTCGAGCATCGCGAGCAGGGAGCGAAGCCCGTCGCGGACGGCGCCGATCCGGCGGCGCGCGTCGCTGTCGAGCACGTCGGCGGCGTCGACCGCCTCCGCCGCCGTCGGCTCCACGACCACCGGGTCGCCTTCCAGCCGCCGCCGCGCGCCCGCGAGGGTCAGCCCTTCACCGAACACGAGCTGCTTGATCCGCAGCACCTGTGCGAGGTCGGATTCGCGATACAGGCGGGGCGCGTCGGCGCTCTTCTGCACGCCGATCCCCGCGAATTCCTTCTCCCACGACCGCAGCACGTACGGCTGGATCTGCGCCTGTTCGCAGACCTCCGCGCTCTTGTAGAGCTTTGCGGCCATGAGTGAGCAGTATACCAGCGGAACCCCGGTTGGATGGTACGGCGGGCGGAGTGCCGTGTATCACCCGGTCAGCGCTTCGCGCGCCGTTCCGTGGGCCGCTCGGCGCCACGCTTCCGGATGTGCAGCCGTATGGGCGTGCCCTCGAACCCGAACTTCTCGCGCAGCTTGTTGACCAGGAACCGCTGATACGAGAAGTGGAACGTCGTCGCGACGTTCGTGAAGAACACGAAGCTCGGCGGCGCCACGCCCGTCTGCGCGGCGTACATGATGCGCACGTGCCGGTGGCCGGGGCTCACGGGCGGGTTGGCGGCCGTGACCTCGCTGACGAACTTGTTCAGCGCGCCGGTCGTCACGCGCTTCTGGCGCGCCGTGCCGACCCTGTCGATCGCTTCGAGCAGCTTCGGCAGCCGTTCACCGGTTTCCGCCGAGATGTGGAGGATGGGCGCGTACTCGAGGAACTTGATGTGCTGGCGTAGCGTGTCGTCGAAGGTGACCGAGAAATTCTCGCCACGGCCCTTCATCAGGTCCCACTTGTTCGCGACGATCACGACGCCGCAGCCGGCCTTCTCGGCCTCACCGGCGATCGTGGCGTCCTGATCGGCGCCGCCACCGGCCGCGTCGATCACCAGCACGACGACATCCGCATCCTCGATGGCGCGTCTCGCCAGCAGCACCGAGAGCGACTCCACCTGCCCGCCCCGCGCCACGCGGCCCGGCCGGCGGATGCCGGCGGTGTCGAAGATGCGGAAGTGGCGCTTGTGCCAGGTCAGCGGTGCGTCCACGGTGTCGCGCGTGGTGCCCGGCATCTCGCTGACGATCATCCGCTCCTCGCGCAGGAGCTTGTTGGCGAGCGACGACTTGCCGGCGTTGGGCCGTCCGATGATCGCGACCCGCAGCTCACCGGACTCGTCGCTCTCGCTGCCGGACGTGCCGGCCGTCTTGAGCGTGATCGCGATGGCCTCGGCCAGCTCGCCCACGCCGTCCCCGTGCTCGGCTGACAGCTCGAAGGCGGAGCTGAAGCCCATCTTGAAGAATTCGAGGGCGCCGGTCCGGGCCCGCTTGTCGTCGGTCTTGTTGATGGCCAGGAACACCGGCTTGCCGCGGCCCCGGAGCGCGGCCGCAATCTCCTCGTCGCCCGAGACCAGGCCCGCCCGGCCGTCCA
>JBFXBH010000081.1:0-11367 GCA_050183355.1 Vicinamibacterales bacterium
GTCGACGAGGCGCACTGCATCAGCCAGTGGGGTCACGACTTCCGGCCGGAGTACCGGCAGCTCGCGCTCCTCCGGCAGCTGATGCCGGGCATCAGCGTGCACGCGTTCACCGCCACCGCGACGGCGCGGGTCCGGCGCGACATCGTCAGCCAGCTCGCGCTGGAGGATCCAGCAGAGCTGGTCGGCTCGTTCGACCGGCCGAACCTTGTCTACCGCGTGCTGCCGCGCGACGTGCTGAAGAAGCAGTTGCTGGACGTGCTCGCGCGGCACCCCCGAGAGGCCGGCATCATCTACTGCACGTCGCGGAAGGAGGTCGATGCGCTGGCGGCGTGGCTGACCGAATCCGGCCACCCGGCCCTGCCGTACCACGCGGGCCTCTCGGACGCCGAGCGCCACCACAACCAGGACGCGTTCCTGGAGGAGCGAGTCGAGCTCGTGGTGGCCACGGTGGCGTTCGGGATGGGCATCGACCGGTCGGATGTCCGCTTCGTCGTCCACGCCGGGGCGCCGCGTTCCGTGGAGCACTACCAGCAGGAGTCGGGCCGGGCCGGCCGGGACGGCCTGGAAGCGGAGTGCGTGCTGATCTCGTCCGCGGCCGACTTCATGCGGTGGCGCGTGATGCTCGAGCGCAACGGGGAGTTCACCGACGCCTCGCGCGTGCTCCTGCAGCAGATGGAGCGCTACGCGGGCGGGACCGGCTGCCGGCATCGCCACCTGAGCGAGTACTTCGGCGAGCGCTGGACGCGCGCCGACTGCGGGGCGTGCGACGTCTGTCTCGGCGAGCTGGAGTCCGTGCCCGAGCCGGTCACGATCGCCCGGAAGGTGCTGTCGTGCGTGGCGCGCGTGGGTCAGCGGTTCGGCGCCGCCCACATCGGGGCCATCCTGCGCGGGCAGACGACGGAGGCCGTCGTGGCGCGCGGCCACGCCGAGCTGAGCACGTTCGGCCTGCTGGCGGGCGCGTCCGTGCAGGAAGTGCGCGGGTACATCGAGCAGATCTGCGCCGCCGGGCTGCTCCGGCAGACCGGAGACGCGTACCCCGTGCTGGCGCTGACGCCGGCCGGTTCGGCGCTGCTGAAGGACCCGGCCGCCTGTCCCGACCTCGCGCTGGCCCGGCAGCGGGCGCCGCGCCGCGACGGCGGCCGCACGCGCTCGCGCGCCGAGGCGGAGTCGTGGGACGGTGTCGACCGGGATCTCTTCGAGCGGCTGCGCGACGTCCGCCTGCGGCTGGCCCGGGCGCGGGGCGTGCCGCCCTACGTCATCTTCCACGACGCCGCGCTGCGCGACATGGCGCGCGTGAGGCCGACCACTCCCGAGGCGCTGCTGACCGTGCGCGGCGTGGGCGCCCGCAAGGCCGAGGACCTCGGCGAGCACTTCCTGGACGCGATCCGCGCCCACACCCTCTGACGGATGCCGCTCGTCACGCTCGACCACATCTCGCACGCGTACGGTCACCTTCCGCTGCTCGACGATGCGAGCCTGCAGATCGAGGCGGGCGAGCGCGTCGCCGTCATCGGCCGGAACGGCACGGGCAAGTCCACGCTGCTGCAGGTCATCAGCGGCGCCCTGCCACCGGACGCGGGCTCCGTGTGGCGGGCGCCGGGGCTCCGCATCGGGCGCCTGCAGCAGGACGCCGTCCTCCGTGACGACCGGACGGTCTTCGACGTCGTCGCCGACGGCCTCGTGCTCCGGCACGACGAGGAACCGTGGATACGCGACCAGCGCGTCGAGATGGTGGTCTCGCGCCTCCACCTGCCCGCGGACGCGCTGGCGAGCACGCTGTCCGGCGGCTGGCGCCGGCGCGTGCTGCTGGGGCGGGCGCTGGTGGGCGAACCGGAACTGCTCCTGCTCGACGAGCCGACGAATCATCTCGACATCGAGTCGATGACCTGGCTCGAAACGTTCCTGATGGACTACCGCGGCGCCGTCCTTTTCGTGACGCACGACCGCGTGTTCCTGCAGCGCGTCGCGACGCGCATCGTCGAGCTGGACCGGGGCCGGCTGACGAGCTGGCCCGGCGACTACGCCACGTATCTGCGCCGCAAGGAGGAGTGGCTCGACGCCGAGGCGACCCGGAACCAGAAGTTCGACAAGCGGCTGGCCGAGGAGGAGGCCTGGCTGCGCCAGGGCATCAAGGCGCGCCGCACGCGCAACGAGGGCCGCGTGAAGGCATTGCTGGAGATGCGCGCCGAACGGGCGCGCCGTCGCGAGCGGAGCGGCTCGGTGACGCTGGCCGTCGAGAGTGCCGAGCGCTCCGGACAGACGGTGCTCGAGGCTGACGGCGTCACGAAGGCGTTCGATGGCCGGACCGTGATCGCCGGCTTCTCGACGCGCATCCAGCGCGGGGACCGGGTCGGCATCATCGGCGCGAACGGCGCCGGCAAGACTACGCTGCTGCGGCTGCTGCTCGGCGAGCTGACGCCGGACTCAGGCGAGGTCCGGGTCGGCACGAACGTGGCGGTCGCCTACTTCGACCAGCAGCGCGAGCAGCTCGACCCCGAGCGGTCCGTCGTCGACACCGTGGCGGACGGGCAATCCACGGTGACGATCGGCGGCCGGGAACGCCACGTCCACGGGTACCTCCAGGACTTCCTGTTTCCCCCGGAACGCGCGCAGTCGCCGGTCAAGGCGCTCTCCGGCGGCGAGCGGAACCGGCTGCTGCTGGCGCGGCTGTTCACGAAGCCCGCGAACGTGCTGGTGCTCGACGAGCCGACCAACGACCTCGACATCGAGACGCTGGAGCTGCTCGAAGCGATGCTGGCCGAGTGGCCGGGCACGCTGCTGCTGGTCAGCCACGACCGCGCGTTCATCGACCACGTCGTGACGAGCACGCTGGTCTGCAGCGGCGACGGGCGCGTCGAGGAGTTCGTCGGCGGCTACGAGGACTGGCTCCGGCAGCGCCGCGCCGCGGAGGCGGTCAGGTCCCGCGCCACGGCGGATCCCGCCGCGGCCGGCCGGCCGGCAGCAGAGGCCGCACCAGTCCCGCCGGCGGGCCCGGCCGGGGCGTCCGAGGTCCCCCGGGCCAGGAAGCTGTCCTACAAGGAGCAGCGCGAGCTGGAGGCCCTGCCCGAGCGGATCGCCGCCCTCGAGGCCGAGCAGGAGGCGCTGAACGCCCGCATCACCGGCGCGGGTTTCTACGCTGAGCCCACGGACGCCATCCACGCCGCGCTGGCCCGTGTCGAGACGCTCCAGGCCGAGTTGCTGGACGCCTACGCCCGCTGGGACGAGCTGGATTCCCGCACTAGCTAGCGGGGGTTAGCGTCCTGCGAAGCCGTCTCCGGGAGCAGGCCGCTGCCGGCCAGCCTGCGTACCACGTGGGCGGCGGCGACGGCGTTGCCGGCAGGCGTCAGGTGGCACTCGTCGAGGTAGGGCGTCGGCGTGGTCACCTCATCGAAGATCGCACCCAGGTAGAAGAGGTCCGGCCGCCGCGCGGCTTCCGCGGCAATCAGCGGATACGTGGCCTGCAGCAGCTCCGGGGCTCCGGTCCGGACAGGGCTGTCGGCCAGCACCTGCTCTTCCTCGGGGGTCCTCGGGCCGCGCTTGACCCACAGCGTGGGTTGCCAGAAGAAGGCGGCGCGGAAGCCGTGTGCCCTCGCGATGCCCCGGACCGAGTCGACGTTCGCCAGATACGCCCGGACGATGGCCTCCGGCGAGACGGGCGGTTCGCTCTCATCGGTTGGCTCCGGTGAGCCCAGGCCCCACGGGCCGACGACCTCGTGCAGGTGCGTGCTGCGCAGCAGCTCCAGCAGCGCCGTCGCGGCGCCATGCCGCGCGGCTCTGGCAACGGCGATCGCACCGTCGTACTCGGGGGTGCCTCGCGGCGGCCCACCCGCGACGCCGTCATCGCCCAGGAGGTTCACCTCGTTGAAGCCGTCGTAGAAGACGACCAGGTCCGGCGCCGGCCGCTCCTGCAGTTCACGCACCAGTGCGATGACGCTGTGCGTGGACGACCACCCGAACTGGCCCAGGTTCCTCACGCAGGTGGGCCCCTGGTGCCGGACGGCGAGCTGGCGCTGGATCTGCGCCGGCACGGTGTCGGCATCCGCCACGCCGTACCCGAAGACTGTCGACCCGCCGAAAACGAAGACGGTGAACGCTCCCGGACCGCAGTCCTGCCCGGGCGTGACCCGGTTTCCACCCTCGTCGACGTTCACCGTTTCGCTCGTCAACGGATGGGCCCGCCACCCCACGTGCGGCCAGTAGTCGACCGTCAGCCGATCGCCGTCGTCCGACAGCACCTCGGCGGCACGGCCGGCGGCGTTGAGCGGGGTTGCCGGCCGCGGCGCCGTCCACCAGACCCAGGCCGCCGCGAGGCCTTCGGCCGCGATGAGCAACAGAAGCGTGTTCAGCAGCAGGACCGCCGCCGCGCGCCAGGCACGGACCATCGCTGGCAGTGTACACAGGGGGCCGGACTACAATTGGAGTTTCCCCGGCTCGCCCCTATCCAGACAGAGTGCAGCAAGCATGATTTCCGTCAGCAGCGTTTCGATGCGGTACGGCAACAAGGTCCTCTTCGACGAGGTCACCGCCACCTTCACGACGGGCCGCCGCTACGGCCTGACCGGCCCCAATGGCGCCGGCAAGTCCACGTTCATGAAGCTCCTGACCGGGGAACTCGATCCGCAGAAGGGCACCGTCACGCGGCCGAAGAAGCTCGGCGTGCTGCGGCAGGACCAGTTCGCGTTCGACGCGTTCCGCGTCGTCGACACCGTGATCATGGGCAACAAGCGCCTGTGGGACGCGCTGCAGGAACGCGACGTGCTCTATGCGAAGCCTGACATGTCCGACGCCGACGGCATGCGCCTCGGCGAGCTCGAAGGCATCGTCGGCGAGGAGGATGGCTACGCGGCCGAGAGCGACGCCGCCGTGCTGCTGCAGGGTCTCGACATCCCCGACGAACTGCACGAGCGGACGATGGGCGAGCTGCAGGGTGGCCAGAAGGTGAGGGTGCTGCTCGCGCAGGCGCTGTTCGGCAACCCGCAGGCACTGCTGCTCGACGAGCCGACGAACCACCTCGACCTGGACTCGATCCACTGGCTCGAGGAGTTCCTGAACCGCTACGAGGGCATGCTGATGGTCATCTCGCACGACCGGCATTTCCTCAACAACGTGTGCACGCACACGGCGGACATCGACTACCAGACGATCATCACGTACACCGGCGGGTACGACGAGATGGTGCTGGCCAAGACGCAGGTCCGGGCCCGGATCGAATCGGAGAACGCGCAGCGCGAGAAGAAGATCGCGCAGCTCCAGGACTTCATCGCCCGGTTCAGCGCCGGCACCCGTGCCAGCCAGGTGGCGTCACGCCGCAAGGAAGTGGAGCGGCTCGAGACCACGGCGCTGGCCCGCTCGAACATCGAGCGCCCCTACATCCGCTTCAACATGAAGCGCCCGTCCGGCAAGATGGCCGTCGAGTTCAAGGGGCTCGCGAAGTCCTACGGCGACCATCACGTCATCAGGCCGTTCGACGCCATCGTCAACCGCGGCGACCGCGTCGTGATCGTGGGCCGGAACGGCGTCGGCAAGACGACGCTGCTCAAGGCGCTCCTCGCGGATGCGCCGGACGTGGACCAGGCCGTGCCGGGTGACCGCGACGCGGGCACGCTGCGCTGGGGCCACGAGGTGTCGGTCGGCTACTTTCCGCAGGACGCGACCGGCGTCATCCGGAAGGGCATGCAGGCCGTCGAATGGCTGCACCAGTTCGACCCGGAGGCCGCGCGCCAGGACATCCACGGGCTGCTGGGCCAGATGCTGTTCAAGGGCGAGGAAGGCTACAAGCCGACCGAGGCCCTCTCGGGCGGGGAGACGGCCCGGCTGCTGTTCTGTCGCATCATGCTGCTCAAGCCCAACGTGCTCGTGCTGGACGAGCCGACGAACCACCTGGACCTGGAGTCCATCAACGCGCTGAACATCGCGCTGCAGAAGTACGAAGGCACCGTGTTCCTCGTCACGCACGACCAGGACCTGCTCGAGGAGGTCGGCACGCGCGTGTGGCACCTCGACGGCGCCGGCGGCGTGCACGACTTCAAGGGTACGCACGAGGAGTTCGAGGCCGAGCACGGCCAGAAGAAGTAGAGGACGACATGGCATCGCTGATTGAGGCAATCGACGTCAAGCGCAAGATGTTCTTCGAGATCGAGGATGTGCCGTACCTCTGCCTCGAGCAGGAAATCTCCAAGCCGACCGCGCGCGGCGGACAGACGCTCGTCCGGCTGAAGATGCGGAACCTGCTGACGCGGGCGGTCTTCGACAAGACCTTCAAGGCGGGGGAGAAGTTCAAGGAGCCGGACCTCGTGATGGTCGAGGCCCAGTACCTCTACGCGGACGGCGACGGCTACAACTTCATGGACCAGACGTCCTTCGAGACGCTCACGCTGAGCGCCGACATCCTCGGGGACCAGCGCGGCTTCCTCGCGGACAACCTGATGGTGCAGGTCCAGAAGTTCAACGGCAATCCCATCGGCATCCAGTTGCCGTCGCTCGTCGAGCTGACCGTCACGCAGACGGAGCCGGGCGTGCGCGGTGACACGGCCAGCGGCGGTGTCACGAAGGCCGCGACGGTCGAGACGGGGCTCGAGATCCGTGTGCCGCTCTTCATCAAGGAGGGCGAGAAGGTGAAGGTGCACACGGAGACGGGCGAGTTCGCCGGCCGCGCGTAGTCTCCAGCAGACAAGGACGCCCCGCGAGCCGGAGTGCCGCGTCGCAGGTAGGCGACATCCGCTTCGTGCGCTCACTGGGCGCCTGTGAACAGCACCCGGCTTCTGTACAGACTGATTCGCGCTCGAAACGGATGCCGCCTACCTACGCCCCGGTCTGTCGCGAGTGGCGGAGGATTTGCCCACGCCGCTGTTCGCTCACCCGCGCCCGGCGTGGCCCGGCTGATGCTCGCTGGCGCTACGGCAGGCTGCGGGCCGCGTCCAGCCGTGTGAGCACGGCGGGTTCCATCACGACGTCCGCGGAGGCGATGGCTCCAGTGAGCGTCGTCGTGAGGCGCAGGATCACGGGGCAGCGGACGGCGTCCGTCGTGCCGCGCAGGGTGCCTGACAGCGTGGCGGTCAGTTCGTAGCCGGGCGCGGCGTCGTCGAACCGGTCGATTGCCAGGTCCGGCGTGCCGAGGGCGCGGATGAGTGCCTGGGCGGCGAAGCGGTAGCCGGCCGGGCCGCGGGCGATCAATCGGATCAGCGGGTCGTCCGGGTCGCGGCCGAGCAGCGTCTCGTACGGCGTGCCGTTCAGCGAGAACGCGGCGTTCCGGTCGAGCAGCCCGTCGGGCACGTCGAGCCGGCCGCGCTTCAGCGCGTCGGTCAGCGCGGTCAGCCGCTCACGCAGGGGTTCCATCCGGGGCCGGCTCGAAGCGTATCCTAACGGGACATGCGCTCGTGGCCTTCGCGCCTGCTCGTGGCCCTGCTGGCCGCCGCGGCCGTTCTGGGTGGGACGCGCCTGCTGCCGGCGGTGGGAGATCCCGCGGCGGCGATCGAGTATCGCCTCGCGGTCGTGGCCCCGGCCGAGCATCGGCTCGACGTCGAGATGGTGCTGCCCGATCTGCCGCCGGCTCCGCTCGAGCTGCAGATGAGTGTCGCGTCGCCGGGGCGCTACGCGCTGCACGACTTCGTCCGCGGCGTCTCCGCGCTGGAGGTGACCGACACGGCCGGCCGCGCGCTCACCGTCAGCGGCCCCGCCGGCCGCTGGACGGTCGCCGAGCATCCGTCGACCGTGCGCGTGCGCTACCAGGTCCGCGGCAATCGCGTGGACGGCACCTATCTGGCCGTGGACGCCACGCACGCGCACGTCAACATGCCCGCGGCGCTCGTGTGGGCACGCGGCCTCGACCGGCGCGCCGTGCGCGTCACGTTCCAGCCGCCCGAGGCGGCCGGGACCGACTGGCGCGTGGCCACGCAGCTCCTGCCGACGGCGTCGCCGCTGACCTTCACGGCCCCCAACCTGCAGTACCTGATGGACAGCCCGGCCGAGTTCTCGGCGTTCGCCACGCGGGTGTTCACCGTACGAGACCGGGAGCGGGCGGCCACGTTCAGGCTGGCGCTGCACGACACGGGCACGCCGGCCGACGCCGACGCCTACGCCCGTGACCTCGAAGCGATCGCCGGCGAGGCGACGGCCGTGTTCGGAAGCCTGCCCGTCTTCGAGTCGCCCGAGTACACGTTCATCGCGGACTTCCTGCCCGACGCGTCGGGCGACGGCATGGAGCACCGCAACAGCACCGTGCTGACGTCGCCGGCCACCATCGCGGGCGCGCGGCGTCCGCTGGCCGAGAAGGGCGCCCACGAGGTGTTCCATGCCTGGAACATCGAGCGGATCCGGCCGAAGTCCCTGGAGCCGTTCGCCTTCGACCGCACGAACGTCTCGGGCGAACTCTGGCTCGGTGAAGGCGTGACGAACTACTACGGGCGCCTGCTGCTCGCCCGCGCCGGGATCGCGCCGATCGGCGAGGTGGCCGCGGCGTTCGGGGAGGCGATCGACCAGGTCGTCCGCAGCGAGGCGCGGCGGCGGCGCTCGGTCGTGGAGATGAGCCGGCTCGCGCCGCTGACCGACGGGGCGGGTCCGGAGGCGCGGGCCGGGATCGAGGGCGGTTTCCTGTCGTACTACACGTGGGGGGAGACGATCGGCCTGGCGCTCGACCTCACGCTGCGCCAGCGGACCCGCCACGCGGTCTCCCTCGACACGCTGATGCAGCGCCTGTGGGAGGACTTCGGCGCGCGCCGCGGTGAGCCGGGGTACGTGGTGCGTCCCTACGAGGACGCGGACGTGGAGGCCGCGCTCGCGCAGGTGTCCGGCAGCGCCGAGTTCGCGCGCCGTTTCATGGACCGCTACGTCCGTGGCCGCGAGGTGCCGGACTTCGCGGCGCTGCTGGCCCCGGCCGGCTTCGTGCTGCGGGACCGCCGGGGTACCGACCGGTCCGCGCGGGCCGAGGCGCCGATGCTGGCGGTCGTACCGGTCGAACGACTC
This sequence comes from Vicinamibacterales bacterium, assembly GCA_050183355.1. Taxonomy (GTDB): domain Bacteria; phylum Acidobacteriota; class Vicinamibacteria; order Vicinamibacterales; family UBA2999; genus CANKJK01. The sequence continues at coordinate 8,962 of JBFXBH010000081.1, forward strand.
GGCACGCTGACGCCGGCGCAGCGGGCGTTCCGGGAACAGTGGGCCGGTCCCCGGCGCACGGCGGGGCGTTAGCCGGCGAGCGCGGGCCGGCGGGTGCGCCGGCGGAACGTGCCGTCGATGACGATGACGGCGAGCGCGATCGCAAACGGCACGACGTAGTAGAGCACCCGGAACAGCAGCAGCGCCTGGAGGAGCCGCGTCGCGTCGACGGCGCCGCGGAGCGACAGCACCATCAGCGACTCGAACACGCCGAGGCTGCCCGGCACATGGCTCACGATGCCGGCGAGCTGCGCGCCGGCGAAGGCGCCCGCCAGCTCGAAGAACGGCGGGCGCGGCGAGGGCAGCAGCACGTAGAGGATGCTCGCGCACAGCACCCAGTCGACCGACGAGATCAGGACCTGCCCGACGGACATCCCTGGTGAGGGCAGGGACAGCGTGAAGCGCCACAGCCGCAGCGGTTCCCGCCGCACGACGCAGACGAGCAGATAGGCGCCGACCCCGGTCAGCAGCGCCGCGCCGAGGAGCCGGAGCGCCAGGTCCGGCACCAGGGTGGTGAGGGCCGTCGGCGGGTCGAAGGCCAGGCTGCAGCCAGAGATCACCGCCAGCCCGAGCACCGTGGAGCTGGAGTAGAACGCCACGATCCGGGAGATCTCGCCCCCCGAGACCTTCCACCGCGAGTAGAAGCGGAAGCGCACCGTGGCGCCGGAGAACACGCCGAAGCCCACGGAGTTGCTGACGGCGAAGCCCAGGAAGGACGTCGCGCCCACGCGCCACCAGGACAGGCGCCGGCCGATGTAGCGCACGGCGAGCTGGTCGTGGAAGGTCAGCACGAAGTAGTTCAGCGCGACGAGCGCGGCGGCCAGGCCGACCGTGTCGGGCCGTTCGGACCGCAGCGCGGCCAGCACGTTGCCGGCACCGATCTCGCCGACCTGACGGATGAGCACCCACAGGGCGAGCGCCAGCAGGACGAGGCCGGCGGCGTAGAGCAGCCGGTGCAGGGAGGAACTCAAGGTGCGGGGCTCACGGGTGAGGGGACGGCGGCTATTATCGTGCCATGGCGCGCCTCCGCACCGTGTCGCTGACCGCCGTGATGACCATGACCCTGACCTCACTGGCCGGCGCGCAGGCGCCCGAGCCGATCGGCTACCGCCTCCGCTTCCCCGCTCCGCACACCCACTACGTCGAGGTCGAGGCCGACGTGCCCACCGAGGGAAGGCCCGCGGTCGAGCTGATGATGGCCGTCTGGACGCCCGGGTCCTACCTCGTCCGGGAGTACGCCCGGCACGTCGAGGATGTGACGGCCCGCACCGCCGCCGGCGCCGCGCTCGCCGTCGAGAAGTCCGCCAAGAACCGCTGGCGCGTTGAGACCGGCGGGGCCGCCCGCGTCACGGTCAGCTACCGCGTGTACGGCCGCGAGATGTCGGTGCGGACGAACTGGATCGACGCCGGCTTCGCGCTCATCAACGGCGCACCGACGTTCCTGACGCTGGCCGGCTCACACGCGCGGCCCCACGAGGTCGAGCTGATTCCGGCGGCCGGCTGGAAGGAATCCGTCACGGCGCTGCCGGCCGTGCCGGGCGCGCCGCACCGGTACCGCGCGGCCGACTACGACACGCTGGTCGACAGCCCGATCGTGCTGGGCAACCCGTCGATCGAGACCTTCACGGTCGAGGGCACGCCGATCGCGCTGGTCAGCGTCGGCGACCCGTCGCTGTTCGACGGCCCCCGCGCCGCGAAGGACCTCGAAGCCGTCGTCCGCGAGCACCGCAAGCTCTGGGGCTCGCTGCCCTACGAGCGCTACGTCTTCCTCAACGTGCTGACCGAGGCCGGCGGGGGCCTGGAGCACCTGAACTCGTCCGTGCTGATGGCGTCGCGCTGGACGACGCGCACGCGCAAGGCGTACGTTTCCTGGCTGCATCTCGCGAGCCACGAGCACTTCCACGCCTGGAACGTGAAGCGCCTGCGCCCGGTCGAACTGGGCCCGTTCGACTACGAGAAGGAGAACACGACGCGCAGCCTGTGGGTGGTGGAGGGCATCACCGACTACTACGGCGACCTCACCGTGCACCGCGCCGGCCTGACCGACCAGAAGGAGTACTTCGACGCGCTGTCCGAGACGGTCAAGACGCTGCAGACGACGCCGGGCCGCCAGGTGCAGGCCGTCGACGCGTCGTCCTACGACGCGTGGATCCGCTACTACCGGCCGGACGAGAATTCCCCGAACGTCGCGATCAGCTACTACGTGAAGGGCTACGTGCTCGCGTGGCTGCTCGATGCGCGCGTGCGCGACCTCACCCGCGGCGCGAAGTCGCTGGACGACGTCATGCGCGAGGCCTACGCCCGCTACGCGGGACCGCGCGGCTACAGCCAGCCGGAGTTCCAGGCGGTGGCCGAGGCCGTGGCCGG
>JBFXBH010000082.1:0-11350 GCA_050183355.1 Vicinamibacterales bacterium
CCTAGGCGGCCGCGCGGGTGCGCGGGGCGCGCGCTACTCGAGCCACTCGCCGACGGTCTCGCCCGCCTCGCGACCGTTTCGCGCGTCGTAGTCGAACACGACGCCCTCCTCCATCACCTCGAACAGCCGGCGGCCTGGCTCCGCGTGCGCGGGGTGCTGGAGGTACGCCTGCAGCCCGGCCTGGTCGTCGAACGTGATGAGGGCGGCGTAGGGCAAGTCCGGCTGCGGGAGGGCCTCGTAGCCGGCGCCGTGGCGCACGCGGCGCCCGATCTGCGCGCTTCGCACGGACGGGATGGCGCGCACGGCTTCGGCAAACGATTCCGCGAGCGCACGGCGCTCGGCCTCGGGCACCGAGGCCTTCGGCCGGAACAGCACGACGTGCACGATCACGGGCTAGTCCTCGTCTTTGCGACGGCGGGGCCGATCGTCACTGTGCGGCTTGAACGGCCGGCGTGCGCCGGTGCCCGGGCGCCCGTCGCCGCCACTGCCGAAGCTCTTTCCCCTGGGTCGATCGCTTCCGCCACCGGAGCGGAATCCACCGGGAGCGCCTCCCGGCTTCCGATCGAAGCCGCCGCCGCGCGGGCGTTCCGAGCTGAACCCGCCTGACGGGCCGCGATCGAACCCCCCGGAGCGCGGCCGGTCCCCGCCGGGTTTGAAGCCGCCTTTGAACGGTGGACGGCTGCCGCCCGGCCGGAACTCCTTTCTGAACGGGGGCCGCTCGCCACCAGGACGATCCCCGCCCGGGCGCTCGCGATCGCGCGCGCCGAACGGCTTGCCGCCGCCGCGGTCTTCCCGGGGCGTCCACGGACGCTTGCCGCCCTCACGCGGGCCGCGGTCGCCCGGTCCGTCGAACTTCCGATCCCGCGGACCATCGAAGCGCGGCGCGCGCGGTCGTTCATCGCGGCTCCCGCCTCGATCGAACGCGGGCTTCGGCTTCCAGGGCCGATCGCCGAACGGTTTCCGCGCGCGGGGTCCGTCCTCCCGTGGACGATCGAACCTCGGGCGATCCTCGCGCGGCCTGTCGAAGCTCCGCTCGCGCGGCGCGCCGCCCTCACCCCGATTGTCAAAGCGCGGCGGCCGAGGCCGATCGCCTCCACCAGCACGATCGAATCGCGGCTTCGGCTTCCACGGGCGATCTCCGGCGGGACGCGCGGGCCGGTCATCAGACTTCCGCTCGCGCGGGCGGTCGAACCCGCTGGCGCGCGGGCCGTCCTGCCGCGGTCGATCGAACCGCGGGCGCGGCGCACGCTCTTCGCGGTCGCCACTCTGCTTGCGGTCGTAGCGCTCCTGCCGGATCCGCTGATTGCGCGCCTTCTTCGCGTCGATGAACTTCTGCCGCGGGTCGGCGTGCGTGCCCCCTGGCCGCCAGTCCTTCCCCCGCCGTTCGTCGGGCGCACCCTCGCCGGCACCCGGACGATTCCGCCAGCGATCCTTGGGCTTCCCGGCCGGGGCCGCCGGACGGTCCTCGCGCGCGGGGCGGGCGGCGTCACCAGAGGCGTCGCGAGACTCCTCGCGCGGACGACGCGGGCGGTCATCGCGATCCCGGTTCGACCACGACCGCGCGGGCGAGGCGGCGCGGGCTTCCTCGGGCGAGTTCCAGAGCTTGCCCTTGGCGAACCACTTCAGCTCCGCGTCTGGCTGCTTCTCCTTGAGGCGGTTGAAGGTCGGGAGCAGTTCGTCGCGCTCGGTGGAGCGGAAGGAGGTCGGGAGGCCTCCCGCGAGGATCGTCCAGTACGCGTAGCGCGGAGGCATCCAGCGATCCTACTGCCTATGCCCGTGCGGCGGCTTCCCGGATGTCCTTGAGCAGCAAGAGGAGGCGATGAGAATTCAGTGACGGTTTCATCGGCGCCGCCGCTCAAGAACGCTCGGCGTGGTCAGCAGCTTTCGCAGACGGGGCAGGGGCCTTCCGGGGGCGTCGAGCTCGCCGACGTTGTGCGAGCCGGCGGTCGCGGTTGTCCTCCGACCAGGTTGCCCGTAGCACCACGTCGCTGAACGACTCGGACGGATAGCGCCGTGCAGCCCGGAGGCGTCCGTATGCCTCGTGATGCCTCTGACATCTCATGTCTGGACATCAAGACATCAGAAAGACTACTCTTGAATTACCCAATGCGCACGACGCTGACCCTGGACCCCGACGTGGCAGCCCGGCTGAAGAAGCTGGTGGACGATGGCGGACTCTCGTTCAAGGAGGCCGTCAATGACGCCCTCCGCCGGGGTCTGACCGGTGGGGCTGTTCGACCGCGGAAAGTGTGGTCGCAGCGGGTCTGGCCTGACGGCGGAAGCCGGATGCTGGTCGCGGGTGAGGCGCTGAAGGACCAGTTGGACGCGGACGAGGCGGAGCGGTTCCTTGAAACTACTCGACGTCAATCTCCTGCTGTACGCGACTAATCCCGGCGCACCTGGTCACGACCGCGCGCGGGAGTGGTTCGAGGATGTGATGAACAGTGGAGAGCCTGTCGCGCTACCGTGGGCCACGTTGATTGCGTTCGTGCGGCTCTCAACGCATCCGGCCACATTCCAGCCGCCGCTTTCGATGGAAACGGCTCTTGCCTTCGTTGAGGAATGGCTTGAGTGGGACACGGTGTGGGTGCCGGAGCCGACACCGGACCACGCGGCTATCATTGGCCGCCTCCTTCGCCGCCTTCCCCGCACGCGACTCGTCTCTGACGCGCACCTGGCGGCTGTCGCGATCGGTCACGGACTGACACTCTGCTCTGCGGATGCCGATTTTCGGATGTTCTCGGAGCTGCAGTTCATGAATCCACTGGAGCAGTGATGACGAAACCGGATACGCCAGTCGTGCGAAACGGCGTGCCCCTGATACCCCGGCGACCCGCGGGAAGCCCGAGGCCCACGCTCGCCCTGGTGAACGAACTGCGCGACGAGGACTAACCCTCCGCGTCCGGTGCTGGCCCGCCCGGTGCCTTCTCCAGCCGTTTCAGCTTTTCGACCAGCGTGGTGCGCTTGAGGCCGAGCAGCGCCGCGGCCTTGTGGCGGTTGCCACCTGTGCGGTCGAGTGACTGCTGGATCAGCGAGCGTTCGAGCGTGGTGAGGTACTCCACGAGCTGCATGCCCTCTTCGGGGAACGTGACGCTCGGCACGGCGGGCGCGGCCGCGGCCATCTGTACTTCGGGCGGCAGGTCGCCGACGTCCAGCAGCGTGCGCCCGCCCGAGAGCGCCACGGCGCGTTCGACGGCGTTCTCGAGCTGACGCACGTTCCCCGGCCAGTCGTACGCCATCAGTTGCCGCATCGCGCCCTGCGAGAACTGTACAGGCTCGCTCCCCGCCCGCTCGGCGCTGAACTTCGTCGCGAAGTGCTGCACGAGGAGCGGAATGTCGTCGCGGCGCTCGCGCAGGGGCGGCAGCGCGATGGTGATCACGTTCAGCCGGTAGTAGAGATCCTCGCGGAACGTGCCGGCCTTCACCATGGCGGCGAGATCCGAGTTGGTGGCGGCGATCACGCGCACGTCCACCTTGATCGTCTGGCTCTCGCCGAGCCGCTCGAACTCGCGCTCCTGCAGCGCGCGCAACAGCTTCGCCTGAATGGCGGGGCTCATCGTGCCGATCTCGTCGAGGAACAGCGTGCCCTTGTGCGCCTGCTCCAGCCGGCCCTGCCGCATGCCGACGGCGCCGGTGAACGCGCCGCGTGCGTGGCCGAAGAGCTCGGCTTCGAGCAGCGTTTCCGGAATGGCGCTGCAGTTGATGGCGACGAAGCGCTGCGCGCGCCGCGGGCTCATCTGATGGATCGCGCGGGCCACGACCTCCTTGCCGGTGCCGGTCTCGCCGTTGACGAGCACGGTGCTGCTGGTCGGGGCCACGGTGTCCAGCAACTGGAAGAGCGCCTGCATCGGACGGCTCCTGCCGAGGATGCCGCCCACGCCGTAGCGCTGTTCGAGCTGGGCGCGCAGATACGCGTTCTCCTGCGCGAGGCGCCGCTGTTCCAGCGCCTTCCGCAGCACGTGCTTCAGCTCTTCGAACTGGAATGGCTTGGCGATGAAGTCGGTGGCGCCGCGTTTGATCGCGCCGACGGCGTCCTTCACGGTACCGTAGCCGGTGATGACGATCACGATGATGCCGGGATAGCGCTCCACGGCGGCGTCGAGCACGGCGAGGCCGTCGATGCCTGGCATGCGCAGGTCGGTGATGACGACGTCGAACGCGAACTCGTCGAGCAGTTCGACGGCCCGCTCGCCGGTCTCGGCCTGGACGACGTCGAAGCCGTGCTCGGTCAGCCGCTCGGCGGTCAACTCGCGAAGGGCGGGCTCGTCGTCGACGAACAGGATGTGGGCGGCAGCGGCGCTCAAGGGACGCTCGAAGGTGCCAATACTTTGACGGCTCGACTTCCCGCCGTCAAATCCAGACCGAACCCCGAGGGAACGTCAGGTCCAACCCCTACAGGACGCCCCGGCTGCGGCCGACACATCCAGTGCGGCGGAATGCAGTCGCGTGAGGATCAAGGTATGGACCGGCAGACGCTGTCGATCATGAAGGCGTGCGAAGTCGTCGGCGTGAGCCGGCGGACGATCTACAACTGGATTGCGGCGGGCAAGGTGCAGTACGTCCGCACCGCGGGCGGCGCGATCCGCATCTTCGCGGACTCGCTGTGGCGCGATCCCATGGGCACCGCACACGCGCCGCAGACCAGCCCGTCCGGCAGCCAGGCGTGAGCCGCCCGGTCGCGGCGCAGACGGTGGCGCCGGCGGCTGATGGGCACGCCGGGGCCGAGCTGCGCGCGCTCTTTCACCGGCTCAACAATCAGCTCGGCATCATCCTCGCCCACGCCGAGCTGCTCGAGGTGAAGGCTGGCTCGGAACCGGAGCGCCAGCGCGCGGCGCAGATCGTGGCGAGCGCGCTGGACGCGATGATGACGGTCCGCTCGATCCGCGACCGCAGCGCGGAAGGCACGTCTCCCGCCTCGCACTGAGCCGGCCGGCGCGCGCCAGAGCCAGCTCCCGGCGGTCCTCAGCCGGCCCTGAATCGTCAACTCGTTGGCGGCCATGAAGGCCATTCCGTCAACATTCTGGCGAACCTGCCACTCCGTGCAGATCCGTGCAGCCACGCGATCTGACGGGAATGCTCCTGCTAAACACCTGTACACCAATGCTTTAGCAGCGAACGTCCGGAGCGGACCTCCGCCGGCCTCCTCCCCCGCGCGCCTGGTACCACGGTTGCCCTGACTGGGCCCGGAGGAACCCGACGATGCGCGCCCAGACCCGGAAAGCCAACCCCCGTGTAGTTGCCAGCCTGCCCTTCGTGGAACAGCTCGCCCGCCGCGTGGCGGCCACGATGCCCCACTCGATTGACCTGGGCGACCTGGTGCAGGACGGTGTCATCGGGCTCATCGACGCGGCGGAGCGCTTCGACGAGAAGCGCGGGATCAAGTTCGAGACATTCGCCGAGCGTCGCGTGCGTGGCGCGATGATCGACGCGCTCCGCAGGGACGCGTGGCCGCGCGGCGTCCGGCGGCAGCGCCGCGAGCTGGAGGCGGCGCGCGAGGCGCTGCGCCGCGAGCTGGGCTGCGAGCCGTCGCTCGCCGACCTGGCTGCGCGCGTGGGCTCCGACGAGAAGAAGCTGGGCCGGACGATCGTCCGCATCAACACGATCGAGGCGACGTCGCCGCTGAACTCCGGCGAGAACATGGACGACGCGTCGATGCCGGCCGTGCTGATGCCGTCCGAGCCGGAGCAGCCGGACAGCGCCTACGAGCGCGAGGAGACGCGAGAGCGCGTGCGCGCGGCGATCGCCACGCTGCCATCCCGCGAGCAGACGGTCATCGGGCTCTACTACTTCAACGACGCGACGATGAAGCAGATCGGCGCGGAGATCGGCGTCAACGAATCGCGCGTGTCGCAGCTCCACGCGCGGGCGATCCGCAAGCTCCGCGCGGCGCTGGCCGTGGCAATGACGCCGGCGCAGGCACGCGCCGCGCTGCTCGCGTTCGCGCCGCGTCCGCAGATGGTGAAGGCCGAACTCAACACCCGCCACTGGACGGAATCCGGCGGCCGCTCGAACAACGGCGTCACGCCGCCCGGGGTGGTGGTGCGCATGGCGACCGCGGTGGCCCGCGCCGCGGCCCGGCCGGCCCCCCGCCCCGCGGCCGCGCGCCCGTCGTCGGCACCGCGCGCGAAGGCCGCATCCCGGCCCCGCGCCGCGGTGGCGCTCGCTCGCTGAAGCGGACCGCCCGGGCGTCGGCGTTCGAACACCAGGACCTCACCGCGGCGCGCGCGCTTTGAAGGCGGGCGTCAGGCGGCGGTCAGCGTGTCGCGGATCGCGGTCAGCAGGTCGTTCAGGCGGAACGGCTTGGCGAGCCAGCGGCGGCCAGGCTGGGCCAGGAAGCGCTCCGCCTCCGGGTCGGCGCTGTCGCCGGTGACGAAGATCACGGGCGGCGGCGACGCCTGGCGCATCAGGTGTTCGTTGACCTGCATGCCGTCGACCTTCGGCATCTTCAGATCGCAGACGACGACGTCAAAGCGCCGGCCGCGCAGATGCGCGAGCGCGTCGGAGCCGTCGGCGGCGTGGGTCACCACCAGGCCGGCATCCCGCAGCCCCTCGGCCACCGCGAATGCCAGCGCCTGTTCGTCCTCCACGAGCAGCACGGTCGCGCCCTTCACCGCCTCCATCGAGGGCGCCGCGCGGAGCCGGCTCCGGGCCGCGTCCCCGGGCGTGCGGCTCACGGGCAGGTCCACGCTGAAGAGCGCGCCACCCGTGGCGCCGACGCCCGCCGCGATCTTCCCGCCGTGCTCCTGCACGATGGCGTACGCGACCGACAGGCCGAGACCGGTGCCTTCACCGACGGGCTTCGTCGTGAAGAACGGGTCGAAGATGCGCGCCCGCGTCTCGGGCGGAATGCCGGGTCCGTCGTCCTCCACGGCGATGCGCACGGCGTCCGGGCCGATCGTGGCCGTCCGCACGGTCAACGTGCCGCGGCCGTGGGCGGTGCGCATGGCCTGGTCTGCGTTGATGACGAGGTTCAGCAGCACCTGCTGGATCTGATAGCTGTCGCCGAAGACGCCGGGGAGGTCGGGTGTCAGCTCGGTACGGACGGTGATCTCGTGTGCGGCGAGGTCCGGACCACGCAGCGCCAGGGTCTCCGCCACGACCTCGTTCACGTCGACGAGCGCGCGCGTGGACTGCCGCTTCCGCGCGAAGGTCAGCAGGTTGCGGACGATGCGGGCGGCGCGCTCGGCTTCGCCGAGCACGACATCCACACCGCGCTTGAGGGCGGGGTCGAGGTCCCGCTCGGACAGGCGCTCGGCCCAGCTCAGGATCGTGGCCAGCGGGTTGTTCAGCTCGTGGGCTACGCCCGAGATGGCCTGACCCAGCGCGGCCATCTTGTCGGCCTGGATGAGCTGTTGGTGGAGGTCGCGGGACTGATCGTCGATGCGCCGCCGGGCGTGCACGTCGCGCACGAGCGCTTCGATGACGAGCGACCCGGACTCGTCAGGGTGCGCGGCGCCGGTCACTTCGACCCAGCGCGCGGAGCCGTCCTGCCGCCGCAGCCGGACGGGGTGATCCACCACGCCGCCGGGCGCGGCCAGCATCGAGAGGAACGAGCCTCCCGAGGGAGGCGGGTCCACCGCGCCGCCGAGGGCGCGGAGGTCGACCGCCGAGAGCGGCGCGTCCTCGGCGCATCCGAGGATCCGTCGCATCGGCCCGTTGGCGACCAGGGTGAGGATCTGCCCGGTGGGCAGCACCTTCGCCACGCAGAGCCCCGCGTTGAGCCGCTCGGTCAGCGACGCGATCGCGGCGGTCCGGGCCGCGGCGGACGGGCCGCGGGAGCGGGGCGGGGTCATCCGGCCCTTCGCACCCGGCGCACTAGTGGTCGGGTTGCGAACTGCCTCGTGCACCGAGGGCGGCGAGGCGCCCGGCTGGCAAGGCGCGACGACCAAGCATGCCGGGTGTATGTGCCGGAGGAGCAACGCAGCGAGACGGGATGCATCGCCGGCCGAATGCCGAGCTGGTTTGCAACCCGACCACTAAAGCTTCGTGGGCTTCGCCTTGGCGCGTGCCGCGGGCACGACCGGCGCCTTGGGCGCCACGCGCGGCGGGTCCGGCACGGTGGCCGTCGGCGGGCCGGCGGCGGCGTACTTCCGGTCGATCGCGGCGCGGATGGACGCCACCGACGCGCCCGAGTTGAACATCTGCATCGAGTCTCGCGCGACGTCCATGCACACGGCGCAGCCGTAGCCGTGGGAATCCCAGTCCTTGATCCGGCCGTCGGGATGCCGGCTCTTCACGAAGCAGTCGTGGTTGCCACGGTGGCCGGCGCTGCGGTCGCACGCGCAGAAGCACGGCATGTAACGCAGCACCTCGGGGTGACGGGCCGCGAACTCATACGCCGCGCGCACGACGGGCATCGGCCGCGAGGCGGGATAGCCGTCGTAGGGAATCGGTGGGAGGGGCGCCGTGGCCGGGTGGGCCTTCATCGCCGAGGCCGGCGGCTGGTACTGCTCCCGCTGGGCGGACACGGGGCCGGACAGGCCGGCCAGGATGAGCACGGCGGTCAGGGCGCCGGCGCCGAGGTTCAGCAAGGTGGTACGCATGCCGAAATGCTACCCGATCGGCGGGGGTTCGGGAGGGGGAAGCCGGGCCTACTCGTCGGTGCCGTCCGGCTTGCTGGAGGCCGGCCCGAGGGCGAAGCTCATCACACCGTCACAGACCACCTCGCCGTCGACCGAGGCGGAGCCGACGAGCTGGCCCATCCGGCTCCGGAGCCGCTTCACGCGCGCCTCGATCCGCACGGTATCGCCGGGGTAGACCGGCCGGCGGTAGCGGACCCGGTCGATGCCGCCGAAGAAGATCAGCTTCTCGCGGTTCGCCGGCTTCGACAGGATCAGGATGGCGCCCACCTGGGCCACGGCTTCCGTCAGGATCGTCGGCGGCAGCGTGGGCCGCTCGCCCGGGCGCCGCGACAGGTACTGCTCGTTCAGCGTGACGTTCTTGATGCCGACGATGCGCGTGTCCTCCTCCAGCTCGGTAATCCGGTCCACGAGGAGGAACGGATACCGGTGGGGCAGAATGCGTTCGATCGCGCTGTAGTCGAGCGGGAGCGTGAGTCCGGCCACGGGAGCGTTCAGTATATCGTGGGCGTTGACGAGTCATGAGTGCCGCACCCACGCCGCGACCGGCGACCGATACCGAACTGATCTCGACCCTGGTGGAGCTGGGGCGCGAGGTGTCGAGCGTGCTCGACCTCGACCAGTTGCTCGCGAAGATCCCGTCGCTCATCGCCCGGCTGACGGCGTTCACGGCGTTCGGCGTGTATCTGCTGGACGAGCCCACCCAGACGCTGACGGTGCCGTACTCGATCGGCTACCCCTCGCACATCCGTCAGGAGCTGCGCGTCGGCCAGGGCGTGGTCGGCGCGGCCGTGTCACAGGGCGCGCCGATCCTCGTCGGCGACGTGGACGCGGACCCGCGTTATGCCGGCCTTGTGCCCGGCATGCACTCGCAGCTCGCCGTGCCGCTCCGGCGCAAGGGGCGCGTGATCGGCGCGCTGAACCTGCTCAGCGATCGGCGTGAAGCGTTCACCGTGCTGGACGAAACGCTGCTCCGCCAGTTCGCGGCGCACGTGGCCGTGGCGATCGAGAACGCGCGGCTCTACGACGCGCTGCGGCGCAACGAGCTGCGGATGGAGCGCGAGCTGCGGATCGCGCGGCGGGTGCAGATGGCGCTGCAGCCGGGTCGGTTCCTGAACGCCCCGGCGGGCGTCTCCGTGGCGGGCCGGTTCGAATCCGCCCTCGAGCTCGGGGGCGACCTGCACGACTTCCGGTCGCCGATGCCGGACACGCTGCTCGTGGCCATCGGCGACGTGTCCGGCAAGGGCGTGCCGGCGGCGCTCTACTCAGCCTTCACGAAGGAGCTGATCCGCTCGCGGACCGTGCACGGGCACTACCGCCCGGAAGGTTTCAGCGTGGCGGCCGCGCTCGAATGGATGAACCGGCAGCTCCACGAGCGCCAGCTCGCGGAGTTCTACTGCACGCTCTGCTACGCGCAGTTCGACATGCACGCGCGCACGGTGACGTTCGCCAACTCCGGCCTGCCGTATCCGCTGCGCTGGTCCGACGGCCGCGTGACGCCGGTCACGATTCCCGGCGTGCCGCTCGGCGCGTTCGACGGCACGACGTACGACCAGGTGGTCTTCCCGATCGCGTCGGGTGACGTGTACGTGTTCTGCACGGACGGCGTGTTCGAGGCCTTGAACCCGCAGGGGGAGGAGTTCGGCGTCCGGCGGACGGCGACCGTCATGGAGGCGACGGCGGGTCAGGACGCCGAGGCGATCGTGGCGGCGATCTTCACCGCCGTGCGCGAGTTCACGGCCGGCGCGCCGCTCCCCGACGACATGACCGCCGTGGCCGTCCGCATCGCGTAACGGGCCGCCCCGGGTGCCGCGGGCGCGGTGCTAGTACGTGTTCAGGTAGCGCTCGATCTCCCAGCGGGAGACGTGGCGGATGTAGCCGTCCCACTCGGCGCGCTTGGCTTCGAGGAAATGGTCGAAGATGTGGTCGCCGAGCACATCGCGCATCAGGTCGTCCCGCTCGAACTCGTCCAGCGCCTCGGCCAGGTTCCCCGGCAGCTCGTCGATCCGCAGGTGCCGCCGCTCCCGGTGGCTCATCTTGTAGATGTTCTTGTTCACGGGCGGTCCGGGGTGCAGCCCGCGCTCGACGCCGTCGAGCCCGCTGCGCAGCATCACGGCGAGCGCGAGATACGGATTGCAGGAGGGGTCCGGCATGCGGAGCTCCACGCGCACGTCCTCGCCGTGGGCTTCCGCCACGCGCACGAGCGGACTCCGGTTCCGCTGCGACCACGCGATGGCCGTCGGCGCCTCGTAACCCGGCACGAGGCGCTTGTACGAGTTGATGAGCGGGTTGGTGACGGCGCAGAAGCTCTTCGCGTGGCGCAGGATGCCGGCGATGTAGCCGAGGCCGACCGGGCTCAGCCGCCACTCGCCGCGCGCGTCGTGGAACGCGTTCCGGCCCTTCGCGACCAGTGTCTGATGCGTGTGCATCCCGCTGCCGTTGATGCCGAAGATCGGCTTCGGCATGAACGTGGCGTGCAGGTTGTTCCGGACGGCCACGTTCTTGACGACGAAGCGGAACGTGCTGATGTTGTCGGCGGTCGCGATGGCGTCGTCCGCCTGGAAGTCGACCTCGTGCTGTCCGGGCGCGACCTCGTGGTGCGCGGCCTCGACATGCATGCCCATCTGCTCGAGCGCGAGCACGATCTCGCGGCGCACGTCCTCGCCGAGGTCGATCGGCGTCAGGTCGAAGTAGCCGCCGGCGTCGTGCGTCTCGGTGGTCGGCTCGCCGCTGCTGCGCTGGAACAGGAAGAACTCCGCCTCGGGCATCGC
>JBFXBH010000083.1:0-11332 GCA_050183355.1 Vicinamibacterales bacterium
GTCGTGTCCACCCAGTAGAGCGACCCGTCCTTGGCGCGATTCCGGATCTCGCCGTGCCAGATCTGGCCGCGCCCGATCGTCTGCCAGAGCTGCTTCATGAAGGCCTTCGGATGCAGCCCCGAATTGATGAGGCGGTGATCCTGACCGATCAGCTCCTCGCGTGAGTACTGCGAGATCTCGCAGAATTTGTCGTTGACGGCCGTGATGCGGCCCCGCACGTCGGTGGTCGCGACGATGGCGGCCTCATCGAGCGCGTGGCGCAGCTCCTCCAGCCGCGCGACCTGCGTGGCCGAGTGTGTCTCGACCCGGCGGAGCCGGAGGAGCAGCGCAGCGCTGACCCACAACACGAGGACGATGAGCGGCAGGTTGACGGCGGCCGCGTCCGGCATCGCCGTTCCGTTGAGCGCCACACTGACGAGCACGAGCACCGTGCCGGCCGCGGCGGCCAGGACGGGATAACGGCGCGCGTCGATGCCGAGTCCGAGCAGGATGACCAGGACGTAACCGACGCTGACGAAATAGTCGGCCGGCGTGTAGAGATCGAGGAGGAAGACGCCCGCCGTCAGCGGGACGCTCGTCCACAGCAGGTAGCGGCTGAGCTGGGTTGACGCGGGCGACGCGGCCATCCGGCCCACGATACAAGGAAACCCGCCGGCGGGAGACGGTGCGCGGCGCGGGATTTGCTCCCGGACGGCGGAGAACCGCCGCGCCGGGGGTTGCCGATGAAAACGTCCACGGTCAGTCTGGAAAATTCCGCGCCGGTATACTACGGGGTCATGGCGAACGCCACGGTCCTGGTAGTCGACGATGAGGCGCTGGTCCGGTGGTCCCTGCGTGAGCGGCTCGCACAGGACCGCTATACCGTGCTTGAAGCCGGCACGGCCGCGGCCGCGCTCGAGCAGGCCGGCGAGACCGTGGACCTCATCCTGCTGGACTACCGGCTGCCGGATTCCGACGGCCTGACGGTGCTTCGCAAGGTCAAGGAGCTCTATCCCGACACGCTCGTCATCCTGATGACCGCGCATTCGACGGTGGAGAACGCCGTCGAGGCCATGAAGCTCGGCGCGTTTCACTACATCAACAAGCCGTTCAACGTGGATGAGGTGGCCCTGCTGGTCGAGAAGGCGCTCGAGACCAGCCGGCTCCGACGCGAGGTCAAGTCGCTCCGTTCCTCCGCGGGACGCGAGTTCAGCTTCGATGCGATTGTCGGCTCCTCACCGGCCATGGAAGCCGCCAAGATGATGCTGCGCCGCGTGGCGGTCAGCCCGGCATCCACAGTCCTGCTGACGGGCGAGACCGGTACCGGCAAGGACCTCGCGGCCAAGTCCATCCACTACAACAGCGACCGCGCCACGCGCGCGTTCGTCAACATCACCTGTTCGGCCCTGCCGGAGCATCTGCTGGAGAGCGAGCTGTTCGGGCACGAGCGCGGCGCGTTCACCGACGCCCGGCAGCAGAAGCGCGGGCTGTTCGAGACGGCCGACGGCGGCACGGTGTTCCTCGACGAGATCGGCGAGATGACGCCGGCCCTCCAGGCGAAGCTCCTGCGGGTTCTCGAGGAGAAGACCTTCAAGCGCGTGGGCGGCCTGCAGGACATCCGCGTCGACGTCCGGGTGATCGCGGCCACGCACCGGGATCTGGAGCAGGGGGTCAAGGACGGGAAGTTCCGCGAGGATCTCTTCTATCGCCTGCAGGTGATGCCGATCCACCTGCCGCCGCTGCGCGAACGGAAGGGCGATGTGCCCCTGCTCGCGAATTACTACGTGGACGCCTACAACCGCGAGTTCAAGAAGCGCGTGAAGGGGATTACGCCGGAGGCCATGCACCTGCTCGAGAGCTACGGCTGGCCGGGGAACATCCGCGAGCTGAAGAACGCCGTCGAGCGGGCCATGCTGCTGGTCGAGCGCGACTGGCTGCGGCCGGAGGACTTCACGACGCTGACCCGGACCGTCGGTGCCCCGGCGCGCTTCCAGTTGCCGCCCGACGGCGTCAACCTCGAGGAAGTCGAACGGCAGCTGCTGGTGCAGGCGCTCGAACGCGCCGGCGGCAACCAGACCCACGCCGGCCAGATGCTTGGCATCAACCGGGACCAGGTCCGCTACCGTATCGAGAAGTTCGGCCTGCAGATTCCGCAGCGCTGAGCGGCCTTGCTGACCAGACTGCCCGTGTGGAGGCCCGTGTGATGACAACCCTGAAACGCATCCTGTGTCCGGTGGACTTCTCCGACGGCAGCCGGCATGCGCTGGACCTCGCGCTGGCGCTGGCGAAGGAGAGCGGCGCCGAACTGCGTGCCCTCCACGTGCTGCAGCCCGTGCCCGCCCTCGTGCCGTTCACCGACCCGCTGGCGCACCCGCCGGGGCTGTGGGCGCCCGAGGACATCGAGTCGGTCCGCAAGGATCTGAAGACGTTCGTCGCGGCCGAGGGCACGGGCAGCGGCGTGCGTGTGGAAGCGGTGTGCGTCGAAGGCAATCCGGCCCGCGAGATCCTGCGGGACGCGGAGTCGACGCCGGCCGACCTGATCGTGCTCGGCACGCACGGCCGGTCGGGGTTCACGCGCCTGCTGCTCGGGTCGGTCACGGAGAAGGTGCTCCGGCACGCGGCGTGCCCGGTGCTGACCGTGCCGCCGAAGGCTCCCGACGCGGTGCCGGCGGGCGCGCGGGTCTTCTCGCGCATCGTGGCCGCCGTGGACTTCTCGGACAGCTCGCAGGCGGCCCTGAAGGTGGCGATCGGACTCTGCCGGCAGTACGGGGCGGCGTTGACCGCCGTCCACGTCGTGGAGCCGGTGCCGACGTATGCCGAGTCCGGCATTCCGGGCCTCGACGCCAACATCGAGCGCGAGTCGGCTTACGGCTACCTCAAGGGCCTGATCGACCGGCTGGCTCCCGGCTTCCAGGCGGAGCAGGTGGTGCTCATCGGGCACGCCGGGAAGGGGGTGCTGAGGACGGCCGAGGAGGCGAAGGCCGACCTGATCGTGGCCGGCGTGCACGGCCGCAACGCCATGGACCTGATGTTCTTCGGCTCCACGGCGAACCGTCTCGTCCGTGAGTCGGTGTGCCCGGTGCTGACGCTGAAGAGCTGAAGCGGGGAGTATTTCCCGCACGGCGGACTTTCCCGGGGGCCCGTGACAGGACCTGCCGCGGTTGAGCTTGTTTTCGGGCGCGGGCGCTGGCACTCAAGTTGCTATCTCGACTATTGTCTGTTGCGCGGGCTTGGGCCGCGACTGGAGGGAGAGCGATGCGGGTACGCGGAACAATAGCCTTGGGTGTGGTGCTGGTTGCGGCGATGCTGGCCGCGCTGGAGACAGCGGCTCGCGCGCAGTCCAGCAAGTGCGCGGACTGCCACTTCGCGAATCTCGACGCGCCCCGCCGGACGCACCTGAATGATTGGGACCGCTCCGCCCACGGCCGGCAGAACGTCGGCTGCGAGCGCTGCCACGGCGGCAATCCCACCAGCTTCGAGAAGCTGATCGCGCACAAGGGGCTGATCGGGTCCGGCGACCGCAGGAGCCCGGTGCACCGCGCCAACCTGCCGGCCACCTGCGGGAGCTGCCATGCCGGTCAGATGATGGCGTTCCAGAAGACCCGCCACTTCCAGTTGCTCAAGGCGGACGACCGGCGTGGCCCGACCTGCTCGACGTGCCATTCGGACGAAGGCGACCACCTGCTGGCGCCCAAGGCTATGGAGGCACAGTGCAATTCCTGCCACGGCCCCGGCAAGACGGCACCGCGGCCCGAGCGCGCGAAGAACGCACGCGCGATGCTCGAGGAGGTGCACGATGCCCGGCTCCTGTTGAAGGAAGCACGCGACGTGATCAAGCGGGTCAAGGACCCGCAGCGCAAGGCCCGGCTGACGCAGGACGCCGACATGGTCGCGCTGGAGTTGAAGTTCGCGGTCGAGGCCGGCCACGGCTTCATCTACGACGGCCTGCAGGAGCGCGTCGGCCGCGCGCGCACGAAGCTGTCGGCCCTCTTCGAGGCGCTGACCAACCCGGGGGCCGCCAAGCCGGCCAGCGGCCCGGTGTCTGACAGGGCGATGCAGGCGCGGCGGTAGGTGGCCATGCGCATGCACGCGATGGGTGCGATCACAGCGGGGCTGATCTGTCTGGCCCCGCATATCGCCGGAGCGCAGACGCCGGCGCTCGCGGCGTTGATGCGCGAGAAGCTCGTGCACTCGCAGCAGTTACTCGACGCCGTCGTGACGAGCCGGTGGGCGGCGCTTGAGAAGCATGCCGTGGCGCTTCGCTCGCTCACCTCCCGGCCGGCCTGGGCCGTGCTGCAATCCCCGGAGTACGCGCGTCAGACGGCGCGGTTCGACCGCGCGCTCGACGATCTGATTTCGGCCGCGCGGCGGAAGGATCTCGACGAGGCGCCGACGGCGTACAACGCGGTTACGCTCAGCTGCGTCCAGTGTCACCGCCACGTGGCCCGCATGCGGCTGGCTGGCACCCCGGCCGCGCCGAAGCCGACGCGCTGAGGCGGAGCGGCCGCGCCGGGGCCGGCCTGCCGGCCGGTGAAGGCCGTGTCAGCTCCGTCGGCGCACGGCCACGGGCTGCAGCCCGTCGGGTTCACCGCCCGGGCCGGCTTCATCCGCGAAGAACGTCACGAGGCACGCATCGCAGATGGTGTGCGTGTGCGCGCCCGCATCGAGGTCGTGCGCACCGCGCTCCCATGCGTCCCTGGCGGACCGCGCCGCGCCGAGCGTGAGCCCGCACCACGCGCAGATTCGCACGCAGGCGGCCGGGACGTGAACGTTGGGCATGTCCGGGGTGGAGCAGGGTGCGTACCAGCCGCCGGTGTGCTCCCGCTGTCGGGCCTGTCCCGTCCTGCCATCCGCCGGCCGCCCGATCCGGCGTGATGCCCGTTTCGTAAGCCCGGTTCTGGCAGGTCGGCTTTCAGCCCTGTCACGACGTCCTGAGGCATGAACCATCGAACATCGCTGGGTCCGGACCCGTCTAATCAAGTGACGGAGGGACGCC
Organism: Vicinamibacterales bacterium; assembly: GCA_050183355.1. Classification (GTDB taxonomy): domain Bacteria; phylum Acidobacteriota; class Vicinamibacteria; order Vicinamibacterales; family UBA2999; genus CANKJK01. Next base: position 4,976 of record JBFXBH010000083.1, read on the forward strand.
ATGTTCGACGTGATTGCACGCGGGCACCAGGGCACGCCGCACACCAGCGGTACGCCTCTCCTGATCTCCTCGTTGCTGCACGGCGCGGCGATTGCCGCCGTGGTGGCTGTGCCGATGTTCATGGCCACGGCCGAGTTGCCCGAGGTTCCCTCGATGATGGCGTTCGTGTCGCCGCTTCCGGCGGCGGCCCCACCGCCACCACCGCCACCGCCCGCGCCGGCACCCGCACGCGCTGCGACCGTGAAGCCCACGGCGCCGGCGACGGCTGTACCCGTGCCGGTCGAGGCACCGGCCGAGGTGCGCCCGGAAGCGCCGGGGCCTGTCGGCTTCGACACCGGCATGCCCGGTGGTGTTGAGGGCGGTGTGCCCGGCGGCGTGCCGGGAGGCGTCGTGGGCGGTCTGTCGAACGACGTGATACCGCCGCCACCGCCGGCACCGCCTGCACCCGCACCTGTGGCCGCGGGGCCGGTGCGCGTGGGCGGTGAACTCGAGGCGCCCGCGCTGCTGAAGCGCGTCGGCCCCGAGTATCCGGACCTGGCCATTCGGGCGCAGATTGAAGGCGTGGTCATTCTGGAGGCGGTCGTCGACCGGCGGGGCCGCGTGGAGGACGTGCGCGTGATCCGCTCGATTCCGCTGCTCGATAACGCAGCCAGGGCGGCCGTGCGTCAGTGGGAGTACTCGCCGCTGATGCTCAACGGCAAGCCGGAGCGGTTCATCGTCACGGTGACGGTCAGCTTCCGCCTGAAGAGGGCCACTTAGTCCGGCGCGTCAGGCCGTCGCTGTTGCGAAGTGCTGACTGGCCCAGGTCCAGTTGATCAGCTTGTCCATGACGGCAGTGGCGTAGGGTGCGCGGCGGGCCGGGTGATCCAGGTAGCAGGCGTGCTCCCAGACGTCGAGCGTCAGCAGCGGGACATCGCCGCGCGCCACGGGAGTGTCGGCATCGGCGGTCGTCTCGATGGCGAGCCGCCGCTGCCGGGTCTTCCACACCAGCCACGCCCAGCCGCTGCCGAACTGTGCGAGCGCCGCCGCGTGAAACGCCGCCCGGAACGCGGTCATGCCGCCGAGGTCCGATTCAATCTGGCCCAGCAGCGCCCCGGTCGGTGCGCCACCACCATTCGGCGTCAGGCCTGACCAGTAGAAGTTGTGGTTCAGCACCTGGCCCGCGCTGTTGAAGACCTCCACGGCGTCGGCCTTATCGGCGGTCGCGCGAACGATCTCCTCGAGCGACAGGCCGTGCAGCGGGCCGTGAAGCAGTGGGTATATTCACCGCTGATGCTCAATGGCAAACCGGAACGCTTCATGCTTACTGTGACGGTGAGCTTCAGCCTCCGGCGTTCGAATTGATCAGCTGCACCGGTGTCGCGAAAGCGATGCACCGGTGCGGTACCGTCGGTGTGTGGCTGTGAGTGGAGGATGTGAATCGTGATGAGGACGGGTCTCGTGGGTGTGGTGGTTGGTCTGTTGACGGCCGGCGGGGTGCTGCGGGCCGAGACGGCGATCGAGAGAGGCGCGGTGCTCTATGGCGCCCAGAAGTGCGCCATGTGCCATGCGGTGGCGGGCAAGGGCAACGCGAAAGGGCCGCTGGACGGCGTGGGGAAGAAGCTCTCGGCCGAGGACATCCGGCAGTGGATCGTCGACGCGCCCGGCATGACGGCCAGGACCAAGGCGCCGCGCAGGCCGGCGATGAAGGCGTACAGCCTGCCCAAGGAAGACGTGGAGGCGCTGGTCGCCTACATGGTCAGCCTCAAGTAGCGCCGGCCGGAACGTGGCGCGCTCCCCGCTCGAAACCCTGAAGGGCTTCACCCGGAACGGCCTGTCGTTGGCCGGCATCGCGATCGCCACGGCGATGGCGGTGCTGTTCGTCATCCTCGCCGCGCTGGAGACCGCCGGGTTTCTCACGAATCCCTACCTCGGCCTGCTCCTGTTCGCCGCCATTCCCCTGCTGTTCGTGGCGGGACTCGCGCTGATTCCGCTGGGCCTCGTGCGCCAGCGCCGGCGCGAACGGCTCCGCCCCGATGAGCCGACGGACTGGCCGGTCCTCGACTTCCGCAATGCGAGGCAGCGAACGATTGCGCTGGCCGTGCTGGTACTCACGGCCGTCAATCTCATCATCGTCTCGCTGGCGGCCTACGGCGGCGTCCACTATATGGAGACAAGCGAGTTCTGCGGCCAGGTCTGCCACGCGACGATGGAGCCGCAGTTTGTCGCCCATCAGGGCGGCCCGCACGCCCGGATCGCATGCGTGAACTGCCACGTCGGTGAGGGCGCTGACGCACTCGTGCAGTCCAAGCTGCAGGGCCTGCGGCAGTTGATGCACGTGGCCACGGGCCGGGTGCCGCGGCCGGTGCCCTCCTCGCCGCACAGGATGCGGCCCGCGCGGGAGACCTGCGAACGGTGTCACTGGCCGGACAAGTTCCACGGCGATCGCCCGGTCGTGGCCCGGTCCTTCGCCAGCGATGAGGGCAACACCGAGTCGGCGACGCGCCTGACGCTGCACCTGGGTGGCACCAACCCCGAACTGGGGATCGCCGCCGGCATTCACGGGCGCGCGCATGTCGCCGGCCGCGTCGAGTTCGTCGCGACGGACACCGAGCGGCAGCAGATTCCCTACGTCCGCTACACCGACCCGGCCGGCGTGGTGACCGAGTTCGTCGCCAGGGGGACGGATCGCGCCTCGTTCGCGGCCCAGCCCGCGCACCGGATGGACTGCCTGGACTGCCACGACCGGCCCGCCCACGCCTTCAGCGTCTCGGCGGACCGCGCCGTGGACGCCGCCATCGCCGAGGGCCGGCTGCCGCGGGACGTGCCGTTCCTCCGCCGCGAGGTGATCGCGGCGGTGGGCGGGACGTACGCCACGCGGGAGGCCGCGCGCGCGGGTATCGCCGCGCGCCTCCAGGCCGCCTACGCGGCCAGGGGCCTGGCGCCGGATCGGATCCGGCAGGTTGTCGGAGGCGCGCAGGACGTGTATGTCCGGAACGTGTTTCCCGCCATGCGGGTGACGTTCGGCACCTACGGGAACAACCTGGGGCACATGGACAGCCCGGGGTGCTTCCGATGCCACGACGACGAGCACGTCGCCGCCGATGGACGCACCATCGGCCAGGACTGTGAGTCATGCCACACGGCGCCCGAGTAGAGCGCGGGGACAGAGGAACAGGGGAACGCACATGACACGCACACCAGGGGTCGGCAGGAGGGCCACCGGCGTCGCGATGGCGGCGCTCGGCGTGGCCATGGCGACGGCGCTTGCGATGGCCGCCGGCCCGGCCGCCACGCGAGCCCGACAGGCGCCCGCGGCGGCGCCGGCCACCGCCCAGGCAGGCTATGCCGGTCAGGCCACCTGCCTGACCTGCCACGCGGAGATGGACTACAAGGGCTCGCTGCACGGCCTGGCGGCCCGGCCGAAGACGCCGGCGGCCACGCACGGCTGCGAGAGCTGTCACGGCCCGGGCGCGTCCCACGCCGAGTCGGGCGACGCGTCGCTCATCCAGAACCCGTCCCGCATGACGCCGCAGCAGGCCAGCGAGGCCTGCGTGAGCTGCCACACCAGGGGCACGCACGCGCTGTGGACCGGCAGCCCGCACGACCAGCGGAACGTCGGGTGCGTGAGCTGCCACAGCGTGCACGCCGCGAAGGGACCGGCGCAGATCAAGGCGCCCACCCAGAAGGCGCTGTGCGCGACCTGCCACAAGCCCGTCGTGAACCGCCAGCACCGCTTCAGCCACATGCCCGTGCGCGAGGGGAAGCTGGAGTGCTCTTCCTGCCACAACTCGCACGGGTCCACCAACCAGTCCCTGCTGAAGACGGGGACCACCGTGGACGAATCGTGCACGAGCTGTCACCAGGAGAAGCGTGGTCCCTATCTCTGGGAGCACGCCCCGGTCGCCAACGCGTGCGTGACGTGCCATGACGCGCACGGGTCGAACAACGACCGGATGCTGGTGGCCAAGGTGCCGTTCGTCTGCCAGCGGTGCCACGTGACGTCCCGGCATCCCCCGACCGTCTACGACGGCTTCCTGCTCAAGAACTCACAGAACGCGAACAAGATCGTCGGCCGCGGCTGTGTCGTCTGCCATTCGCAGATTCACGGGTCGAACGCGCCGTCGGGCAAGTCCTTCCTGCGGTAGGGGAGATGGCGATGCGCAGCACAGCATGTACTGCACTGGCGGCCGCGATGATCGTGGCCGCCGCGGCGACGACTGGCGCCCAGGCGCCGGCTGCCGGCGAGGTGACCGGCGTCGTCGACGTCGGCGCGCGCGCCACGAGCGGATCGGGTGACGAGGCACGCTACGAGCGGTATCAGGATCTGCGTTCGGGCGTGTTCTCCCGGCTCGTGTTCGGCGAGGCCACCGACCGGCGGATCTGGTCGGCGACCGCGGAGAACGTCGGCTACCGGAACCAGGCGTACGACCTGCGGTACGCGACCGGCGCCTTCACGGTGCGCGGGGCGTGGGACTCGACGCCGACCAACTTCACCTATCTCTCCTCGACGCCCTGGGTCGAGACCGCGCCGGGCGTCTTCTCCCTGAGCGAGGCCGCCCGACTCCAGGTGCAGGGCCGCACGCCCGGGGTGGTGGGCGTGCCCGCGACCGTCGCACAACTCGCCACGCCGTCCATCTTCCGCACGACCGCCGCGCCGTTCGATCTGCAGCTGCGGCGGGACACCGCCTCGGCGTCGATTACCGCCGAACCCTCCTCGTCGGTGGGGTGGTCGCTGGGCTTCATCACGACGAGCAGGACCGGCCGGCAGCCGTACGGCGCTTCCTTCTCGTTCAACAACGCCAACGAGCTGGCCGTGCCCGTCGATCAGCGCGCCAACGACATCACGGCGGGGCTGGAGTACTCGGCCGACCAGGGGATGGTGCGCCTGGCCTGGCAGCAGTCGTGGTTCACCAACCAGATCCAGGAGATCCTCTGGGACAACCCGCTGCGGGCTACCGACGTCACCCCGTTCGATGCCAGCGGGTACAGCAACGGGAATGGCGCGGCGCGCGGGCGGATGGCTACCGCGCCCGACAACCACATGTCGATGATCAGCGCGACGGGCCTCTACAAGCTGGCGCCGCGCACGACCCTCAACGGCGTGTTCGCCTTCACCTCCATGGGGCAGAACGACACGTTGATTCCCTGGACGAGCAACGGCGCGATCGCCAACAGCACCGTCTACGCGGCCTATCCCGGGCTGGCCTCGCTGCCGCGGCAGACGGCCGAGGCGAAGGTGCACGGCGTCAACGGCCTCATCACGCTGACGACGCGCCCGAACCGCGTGTTCGGACTGACGACGCGGTACCGCTTCAACGACCATCGCAACCTGACGCCGGCCTTCGACGCGACGCAGTACGTCCGGTTCGACGCCTCGCCGTCGAACGCGGGCGGCGCGACGCAGAACTTCAACATCCGCCAGAACACCTTCGACACGACCGCGTCGCTCAACGTGCGGCCGGCCTCCACGCTGCGGCTTGGCTACACCTACGACGACTTCAACCGCACCGGCCGCGCCTTCAGTGACATGCACGACTTCATCGTGCGCGCCTCGTTCGACCAGATGGGCAGCCACTGGATCACCATGCGCCTGACGGCCGACCGCACCGAGCGCGTGGGGTCCGGCTTCTCCGAGGCCTCGCTCGAGGACGGAGGTCTCCAGCCCGGACTGCGGTTCTACGACGAGTCGGACCGGATCCGGACGCGCGGCTCGGCGATCATGGTGGTCACGCCCGGGTCGGCCTTCGACATCACGGCCACCGTCTCGGCCGGCAAGGACGTCTACCGTGGAGAAGGGCACGAGTTCGGCCTGCTCAACAACACGAACCGGTCCGTGAACCTCGGCGTCAACCTCAGCCCCAACGATCAGGTCTCGCTGGGCGTGTCGGTCGGACGCGAGCTCTACAACGCGCTGCAGCGATCCCGCAACGCGAACCCGCCCGGGACCGACTACGGCAGCTGGACCGACCCCAACCGCACGTGGGACCTGACCAACGACGAGCACGTGACGATCGTGGATGCGTACCTGGACCTGGCGAAGGTCGTGCGCGGTGTCGACGTGCGCGCCGACTACGTCTACAGCGACTCGGACAACGCGTACGTGTTCAGCGGGCCGCGGATCACGGCCCTGTCGACCAACGCGATCCTGACGCCCGGGGACAGCCGTCCCTGCGCCGCTGGCCTGAGCAGCTGCTTCGAGCAGCTGCCGGCCGTGACCAACGCGTGGCACCGGATCTCGATCGACGGGCGGCGGTACCTCACGGCGAAGGTGGGCATCGCCGTGAGCTTCTGGTACGAGCGGTTCGATGTGACCGACTTCGCCCGGGTGGACCTGCCGGGGACGACGCTGCCCCAAATCGACTACCTCGGCGGGAT
>JBFXBH010000084.1:0-11108 GCA_050183355.1 Vicinamibacterales bacterium
CACGGGTCGGGCGACGGCCCGTTCACGCAGTTCAGCGCACGGGCCAGGATGCGGGCCGTGGTGGTCTTGCCGCAGCCACGGGCACCCGCGAACACGAACGCCTGCGCCACGCGGCCGCTCGTGATGGCGTTCTTCAGCGTGCGCGTGGTGGCCTGCTGGCCCACGACGTCGTCGAACCGCTGGGGGCGCCACTTCCGGGCCAGGACCTGAAACGACATGTCGTTGGAGTGAGGGGGAACGCTCGACGAGCCCCACCGCGGTCCGGATGACCTGCGGCACCGCAGGTGATGCTTAGCGCTGCTGCCTTCCGGCCCTGACGCGGTTCGCAGTCTGTGATCGCACAGGGTCCGGGCCGCGGTGCGGCTCGCCGAGTGACCCAGTGTACATCGCCCGCCGTACGGACGGCGGCCGGCCCGGTGTTACGCCAGGAGGCGGGTGGCCAGCGCGGCGTAGAGATCGACGGCAGCGGCCAGCTCGTCCACGGCGAGGTGCTCGTGGTCGGTGTGCGCGACGTGGATGGAGCCGGGCCCGCACAGGATCGGCCGGCCCCAGTTCGTCAGCAGCGGCACGTCGGTCGTGAACGGGAAGACGGCCGTCTCGAAGTCCGGTTCCGTGTACATCCGGACGGCCGGGATGTCGACCACCGGCTGGACGTCCACGATGCTCCGCACCACGTCCAGCGCGGCGATCACGGCCTCACCGGGGCCGACCGTCCGGAACACCAGCTCGGCCGACGCGCTCGGCGACACGACGTTGGGCGCCACGCCGCCCTCGATGAGGCCGACCGAGTAGTGGGTCCGGCCGAGTTCCGGGTCGTCCGGCAGCGTCACGCCGCGGATGACCATCAGCGCGTCGAGCAGCTTGTCGATCGCCGAGACCCCCAGCTCCGGGAACGACGAGTGGGCGGCGCGGCCGGACGCCTTGAGCCGCACCCGGAGGCTGCCCCGCGTGGCCAGGCCCTGGCGGTTGTCGGTCGGCTCGCCGTTGACGAGATACGCGACGCCCGGCGGCGCGAGCGCGTTCGCGATGCGGGCGCCCTCGCTGCCCCGCTCCTCCCCCACGACGAACAGCAGGCCGAAGGCCTTCTCCCCGGCCGCCCTGAGCCGCTCGCCCGCGGCCACCTGCGCGGCGAGGATACCCTTGGCGTCGCAGGCGCCGCGGCCGACGATGAGATCCCGCTCCCGCCGGCTCGGAAAGAACGGTGGCACGCAGTCGTAGTGCGTCGAGAACACGACACGGGGCGGCACGCCGAGGTGCGCGTAGACGTTGAAGCGGCCCTCGGCCACGGGCTGCTCGACGACCGTGTACCCGAGGCCCGTCAGCAGCGCGGAGATGTAGCGGCCGGCTTCGGCCTCCCGGCCGGTCGTCGAGTCGATGTCGACCAGCGCGCAGGTCAGGCCGATGGCGCGTGCGACGGGATCCATGGCGCTCCGTGTCGGGCAGGCCGCCCGGCCGCGGAGGCCGGACGGACGCGTATCAGTCGATCAGCTTCAGCTCGCGGATCACCGCGAGGATCTTCTCGCGCGAGGCCGGCCGCGGCGGCACCATCGGCAGCCGGTAGTGCTCGCCGAGCAGCCCCATCGCGGCCATCGCGGCCTTGGCCGGGCCCGGGTTCGCCTCGACGAAGTTCACGCTCATCAGCGCGACGAGCCGCCGGTGCAGCGCGCGCGCGGCGGACCAGTCATTGCGCTCGGCGGCCTCGACCATCTGCACCATCTCGGCCGGCGCCTCGTTGGAGGCGACGGAGATGATGCCGTGCCCGCCGACCGCGAGCAGCGGCAGCGTCAGGGCGTCGTCCCCCGAGAGCACGATGAAATCGTCCGGCACGTTCGCGCAGATCTCGACCATCTGCGGCATGTTGCCCGAGGCCTCCTTCACCGCCACGACGTTCGGGCAGGCCTTCGCGATCCGCACCAGCGTCGCGACGTCGACGTTGATCCCGGTGCGGCCCGGCACGTTGTACAGCACGACGGGGAGCGACGTCGCACCGGCGACGGCCCTGTAGTGCTCGAGCATGCCTTCCGGCGTCGGCTTGTTGTAGTACGGCGTCACGGACAGGATGCCGCTGGCGCCGGCCTTCTCCATGCGGTGCACCAGCTCGACGACTTCGCGCGTGTTGTAGCCGCCGGCGCCGGCGAGCACGGGCACGCGCCCCGCGACGGCGTCGACGACCAGCTCGGTGACGCGCACCTTCTCGTCGGACGACAGCGTCGGCGCCTCACCCGTCGTCCCGCACGGCGACACGAAGTGGACGCCAGCGGCGACCTGCCGCTTCGCGAGCGCCGCGATCGCGGCTTCGTCGAGCGACCCGTCCGCCGTGAACGGCGTCACCAGCGCCGTCCCCACTCCCGTCCACTGCCTGCGTGCCATACGTTCCTCTCACTGGGCGACGGACGCCCGATCCGGCGGGTGGCGCCGAACGGGGTGCCCCATGCCACGCGGAGCCCGGTGAGGGCGAGCATGGTATGGGGTTGTTCGGCGACAGGACCCGCTCAGGGGCGTCTCGCGCAATCTGTGTCTCTGAGCTTACCCCGTGCGGGTGTCCGTCACCGCTGCCAGATGGCGGGTGGCGCCGAACGGGGTGCCCCGAGAGACGCGCAGCCCGGTGAGGGCGAGCATCGAACGGGGCTGTTCGGCGACAGGACCCGCTTCCGCAGCGTCACCCTCTCAGCACGTCCATCATCGAGAACCAGCCGGACTTGCCATGGACCCAGCGGGCCGCGAGCAGCGCGCCGCGGGCGAAGCCCCCCCGGTCGCGGGCCGTGTGCGTCAGCTCGATCGTGTCGGACTGGCTGTCGAATCCCACCGTGTGCGTGCCCGGAATCCGTCCCGCGCGCGTGGACGACATGTCGATCGTCCGGTCGTAGCCCGCGCGCACCATCGCATCCCGCAGCAGGAGCGCCGTGCCCGACGGCGCGTCGCGCTTGGCGCTGTGGTGCGCCTCGTGAATCCAGCTCTCGTAGTCCGGCTGCGCCGCCATCCGCCTCGCGGCCTCCTCGACGACGAGCTGGAACACGTTCACGCCGATCGAGAAGTTCGCCGACGCCACGACGCCGATGCCCGCCTTCGCGGCCTGCTCCCGGACGGCCGCCTCGTGCACGGCCCACCCGGTCGTGCCGATCACGACGTTCGTCTTCGTCGCGGCGAGCCGCGCGAAGTTCGCGGGCAGCGCCTCCGCGATCGAGAAATCGATGGCGACATCCGCCTCCGGCCACGCCCCGGCCACGGTGTCGATGTCGAGCCGGCCCGTCACGTCGATACCCGCCGCCTGGGCAAGCTCGTCCACCAGGCGCCCCATCTTCCCGTAGCCGATGATCAAGAGTCGCATCTCTTCCTCTTCTCGCAGCCCTTCGACTCGCTACGCTCGCTCAGGATTGCACCGCTTCAAAGAACTCGCGGTGCAACCGCTGCATGGCCTCGGCCACGTCCGCATCGGCCAGCACCACCGTGACGTTCCGCCGCGACGCCGCCTGCGAGACCATCCGGAGCGGCACGCCGTCGAGCGCGCGCAGCATGCGCGCCGCCACCTCCGGCTGCGCCATCAGCCCGTCGCCCACGGCGCAGACCAGCGCCATGTCCGGCTCGATCGACACGTCGGCAAACACTTCGAGCGCCTTCCGGATGCCGTCGAGCTGACGCTGGTCCTCCACCGTCACCGACACGCTGACCTCGGACGTGGTGACGACGTCGACCGCGGTCCGGAAGCGCTCGAACACCTCGAACAGCCGCCGCAGGAAGCCGTAGGCCATCAGCATCCGGGTGGACGTGACGTTGACGACGGAGAGCTTCCGCTTACAGGCCAGGCCGGCGAACGGGCCGTTGCCGGATCCGGACTCGGCGATGAGCGTCCCCTGCCCCTCCGGCCTGCGGGCGTTGACGATCCGCACGGGAATGCCGCGCTCCACGGCGGGGAGGATCGTGGCCGGGTGCAGCACCTTCGCGCCGAAGTAGGCCAGCTCCGAGGCCTCCGCATAGGACAGGCGCGGCACGAGGCGCGGGCCCTCGACGACGCGCGGGTCGGCCGTCAGCATGCCGTCGACGTCCGTCCAGATCTGGATCTCGTCCGCGCCGATGCCGGCGCCGACCAGCGCGCCCGAGTAGTCCGACCCGCCCCGGCCGAGCGTCGTCGTCAGGCCGTCCGGCGTCGCACCGATGAAGCCGCCCAGCACCGGCACGCGACCCTGGTCGATGGCGCCGAGCACCACGTCGCGAAGCGCCGCGTAGGTCGCGTCCACAATGGGCGCGGCCTGGCCGTGCTCGTCGCTGGTCACGACGACGCGGCGGGCATCCACCCACTCGGACGGGATGCCGGCCTCGTCAAGGGCGGCGGCCACGAGCCGGGAGCTGATCAGCTCCCCGGTCGCGACGATGGCGTCCGTCGTGCGGGGCGTCACCTCCCGGAGGAGCGCGAGGCCGCGGACGACCGATTCGAGCTGATCGAGCTGGCGGGCGATGAAGGCCGCTACGTCGCCGGCGCGGGCACCGGTCACGAGCGCCGCGATCGCGTCGGCCTGGCGCGCGCGGATGCGGGTCAGCCCCTCGAGCGCGGGCTCCAGCCGGCCCGCGGCCGCGTCGGCGGCCAGCGTGAGCAGCGTGTCCGTCACGCCGCTCATGGCGGAGACGACGACGGCGGGGCCACGGCCGGCGGCAGCGCCGCCGGATGCGCGACCCCGGCGCACGATCGTGATGAGCCGGCGGATGGCGTCGGCATCCATGACCGACGTGCCACCGAACTTCTGTACGAGGAGCATGATGAGGTGAACAGTTATTATGGACGAATGCAGGTCGGACTGATCGGATGGCGGGGGATGGTCGGCTCCGTCCTCGTGCAGCGCATGCGCGAGGAACGGGACTTCGACCTGATCGATCCCCTCTTCTTCTCAACCTCGCAGGCCGGCGCCGATGGCCCGGCGATCGGCAAGCGGGTCGGGCCGGTGCTCGACGCCAACGACGTGCGGGCCCTGACGCGGGCGGACGTGCTGATCTCCTGCCAGGGTGGCGACTACACGAAGGCGATCTATCCGAAGCTGCGCGAGGCCGGCTGGACCGGCTACTGGATCGACGCCGCGTCGACGATGCGGATGCAGGACGACGCGATCATCGTGCTCGATCCGGTGAACCGGGCCGTGATCGACCGCGCGATCGCCGGCGGCGTGAAGAACTTCATCGGCGGCAACTGCACCGTCAGCCTGATGCTGATGGCCATGACGGGCCTGTTCCGCGAGGGCCTCGTGGAGTGGGTCAGCGCGATGACCTACCAGTCCGCCTCGGGGGCCGGCGCGAAGAACATGCGCGAACTGGTCATGCAGATGGGCGTCGCCCGCGACGCCGTGGCGGACCTGTTGACGGATCCCGCCTCGGCGATTCTGGACATCGATCGCGGTGTCTCGACCGCACTCCGGGCGCCGTCGTTCCCGGTGAAGGAGTTCGGCTACCCGCTCGCCGGGAGCCTGCTGCCGTGGATCGCCGACGACCTCGGCAACGGCCAGAGCAAGGAAGAGTGGAAGGCGATGGCCGAAGCCAACAAGATCCTCGGCCAGTCTGGCGCGCCGGTACCCGTCGATGGACTCTGCGTCCGCGTCGGCGCGATGCGCTGCCACAGCCAGGCGCTGACCGTGAAGCTGAAGAAGGACCTGCCGGTCGCGGAGATCGAGCGCGTGCTCGCGGGCGCCCACGAGTGGGTGACCGTCGTGCCGAACGTGAAGGACGCGTCGCTCGCGGCGCTGACACCGGCCGCCGTCACCGGCACGCTGCAGGTGCCCATCGGCCGCATCCGCAAGCTGCACTTCGGCCCCGAGTTCATCTCCGCATTCACGGTCGGCGACCAGCTCCTGTGGGGCGCGGCCGAACCGCTGCGCCGGACGCTGCGGATCCTGCTCGACGCGGTGCCGTCGGCGCGGCCGGCCGCCACGACCACCGCGTAGCCGGGACCCGGCGGTCAGCTCCCGGCCGATGCCAGCCGACCATCAGGTGACCGTCGCGGGCGGGACGACGACCGCCCGGCTCTACGAGGCGTCCGCGCCCCGCCTCGGTGCCACGCTCGTCCTGGCGCACGGCGCGGGTGCGCCCCAGTCGCACCCGTTCATGGTGCGGTTCGCGTCGGGCCTGGCCGCGCGCGGCGTCGACGTGGCCACGTTCAACTTCCTCTACACCGCACTGAAGCGGAAGCTGCCGGACCGGATGCCAGCACTGGAGTCCTGCTACCGCGCAGTCGTGGCGGCCGTGACGGCGCACGCGCCGTGGGCGGACAACCGGCTCGTCATCGGCGGGAAGTCGATGGGCGGACGGGTGGCGTCGCACCTGGCCGCCGCCCCTGGCGAGCTGGACGGCCGGCTGGGCGGACTCGTGCTGCTCGGCTATCCCCTGCACCCGCCGGGCAAGCCCGACGCGCTGCGCGTGTCCCACCTCGCGTCCATCCGCGTGCCGGTGCTGGTCGTGCAGGGCGAGCGGGACCCGTTCGGCTCGCCGCTGGAGCTGGCACCCCACTTCGGCACCATCCCTGCCCCCGTCACGGTCCACGCGGTGGCACACGGCGACCACTCGCTGGCGCCGCCGAAGCGCACGGGACCGCCGGTCGAGGAGGTCTACGACGGTGTGCTGGACGTGATCGCCGCGTGGCTGCGTCAGCGGCACCGTGACCCCGGGTAGACCGGCGCAGCGGTGGTCAGCCCCCCGCGATGGACCCGATGATGAGGAACGGCTCGGCGCCGCTCAGCACCGCGTCCGGCAGGCGCGCATCGGCCGGCTCGTGCGACAGGTCCTCCTCGCACGCGTAGAAGCGGAGGAACGGACGCCGCTTGCCGGTGCCGTAGTCGCGAATGGTGCCCTTCAGCACCGGATAGCGGGCCTCGAGCGCGTCGAGCAGCGCGCCGCGCGTGACGGCGCCCTCGAGGTCCAGCATGACCTCGCCCTCCAGCCGCGTCAGCGTCCGGAGGTGCGCGGGCAGCACGACGCGGATCATCCGAGCGTCTGCACCTCGACGGACAGCACGGGCGGCAGATCGCGCACGATCGCGGACCACGTATCGCCGCCATCCGGCGAGCAGTACACCTGGCCGCCGGTCGTGCCGAAGTAGACGCCACACGCATCCAGCCGGTCGACGGCCATCGCGTCGCGCAGCACGTTCACGTAGCAGTCGCGCTCCGGCAGGCCCTTTGCCAGCTCCTGCCACTCGTTCCCGCCGGTCCGGCTGCGGTAGACGCGGAGCTTCCCGTCGGGCGGATAGTGCTCGCTGTCGCTCTTGATGGGGACGACATAGACCGTCTCGGGCTCGTGCGCGTGCACGTCGATCACGAAGCCGAAATCCGTCGGCAGATTACCGCCGACGTCGCGCCACTGGGCGCCGGCGTCGTCCGTGCGCAGCACGTCCCAGTGCTTCTGCATGAAGAGCGTCTCGGGCTTCGACGGGTGCATGGCGATCCGGTGCACGCAGTGGCCCACCTCGGCGTCCTGATCCGGGATGTGCTCGGAGCGCAGGCCCTTGTTGATTGCCGTCCACGTGGCACCGCCGTCGTCGGTGCGGAAGGCGCCCGCGGCCGAAATCGCGATGTACATGCGCTTCGGATTCGTCGGGTCGAGCACGATCGTGTGCAGGCCCAGGCCGCCGGCGCCGGGCGCCCACTGCGTGCCGCTGCCGTGATTGCGGACCCCGGTCAGCTCGTGCCACGTCTGCCCGGCGTCGGTCGAGCGGAACAGCGCCGCGTCCTCGACGCCGGCGTACACCGTGTCCGGGTCGGTCAGCGACGGCTCGACGTGCCAGACGCGCTTGAACTCCCACGGGTGCGGGGTGCCGTCGTACCACTGGTGCGTGCCGGTCTCACCGTCGTAGGCGAACTGGTTGCCGACGGCCTCCCACGTCCGGCCGCCGTCGTTCGATCGCTGCACGATCTGGCCGAACCAGCCGCTGCTCTGCGAGAGGTAGAGGCGGTTCGGGTCGGCGGGTGATCCCTTCAGGTGGTAGATCTCCCAGCCGCCGAAGTGCGGGCCATCCACCGTCCAGGCACGGCGCGCACCATCCGACGTCAGGATGAACGCGCCCTTCTTCGTTCCGACCAGCACCCGCACTGCACTCATACCCGCTCCTCCATGTCTGCTGATCGTCTCCCGCGATCACCGGTCGAGCGCCACGCGCGCGACGTCCACCGGCTGCACGGGAAACCACGCGCTGACGCGCGTGCCGCGGCCGAGGACGGTATCCACCTGCACGAACCCGCCCAGCCCCCTGACGACGCCGAGTACGGCCGACAGCCCCAGGCCCTTGCCGTCGGTCTTGGTCGTGAAGAACGGCTCGAAGATCCGATCCAGCACGTCGGCGTCGATCCCGGTCCCGGTGTCCTCGACCGACAGGCGGACGTAGGCGCCGGGACGGGCCTCGGATCCAGGGACGGCCGGAACGACGCGCCCGGACACCACGACGTCGCGCGCGGCCGCGAGCGTCAGCCGGCCGCCACCCGTCATCGCGTCGCGGGCGTTCACGCACAGGGCCAGCAGCACCTGCTGCACGGCCACGGGGTCCCCGAGAAACGGCTCCACGTCGGACGCCACGACCGTCCGCACGTCGATGCCCTCCGGGAACGTGGCGCGCACCACGTCGGCGGCGCCGAGCAGGACCGCTCGCGGATCGATGGCGTGGGACGGGGCGCTGGCGCCACGGGCGAACGTCAGCAGCTGGCGGATCGTCGAGACGGCCCGGTCGGTGCTGACCGCGAGGACGTCCAGTTCGCGGGCACGCTCGGGACATTCCTCCTGCAGGCTGCTGACGATGAGCGGAATCGGCGCGAGCGCATTGTTGAGGTCGTGCGCGATGCCGCCGGCCAGCAGGCGCAGCGCGTCCAGCCGTCGCGCGCCGGCGGCCCGCGCATCGCGGAACGACCGCCTGGCCTCGCGCACCTCGGTCAGGTCGCGCAGCACGAGCACCGCACCGGTCACGGCGCCAGAGGCGCCGACCAGCGGCAGCGCCGATGCGTCGACGCTGACCGTCCGGCCGTCCGGGTACACCAGCACCACTTCACTGGCCGGCGTCTGCCGCTCGCCCGTGCGAACCGCCTCCGCCGTCAGCGACCCGATCGCCGTCCCGGTCAGGTCGTCCGCCAGCCGGCAGACATCACCGAGCGGCCGCCCCAGCCCGTCACGCGCCGCCAGCGCCGCGATCCGTTCCGCCGCGGGATTCAGGCCGGTCAGGCAGTCGAAGCGGTCGACCGCCAGCACCCCGTCGCGGACTTCCGCCAGCGCCGCGCGGCCGAGTGCGACGGCGACCTGCAGGTGCTCGTGGCCGCTGCGCCGCGCGGCCGGTTCCCGGAAGGTGCAGAAGACCGAGACCCGTCCGTCCTCGCCCGCGTGGACGAGCCCCTGGCCTTCGAGCAGCACCTCGCCGCCACCACGCGCGCGGAACGGGAGCTCGAAGATGCCGGTGTCGTCGCCCTGCAGCATGCGGGCGGTGATCAGGCGGAACGATTCGCGGTGGCTGTCCGCAATCAGATCGAAGACGGTCACCCGCGCCAGGTCGTCCGCGGTGTATCCGAGCGCGTGCCGCCACCGGGCGTTCGTCGCGATGAAGGTGCCGTCGGGGCTGGTGATCTGGGCCAGCTCGGGAGAGAGCTCGAGCAACTGGTCAGGCAGCGATCGGAGGGCGTCGACGGACATGGCGGCGGGGGCGCCCCATGTTACCCGTGCGTGATGCCGGAGTGGGACAGGAACGAACTGCTGAGCCGCGCGTGCCGACCTATCGCGTCGAGGACGGCGCCGACCTCAGTCCCAAGACATTCCACGAGCACCCCCGGAACCGGACCGGACGCCCGCAACGCGTCCTCCATCTCCCGGGCGACCGCCGAAAGTTCGAACGCCATGACGTTGCCGGCGACGCCGGCAATGGAATGCGCCGCCCGCGCCGCGGCCGAACGGTCGCCACCGGCCAACGACGCGCCGAGCGTATTGAGCCTGTCCTGGATATCCGCCGCGGCCAGCCGCAGCAGCTCGCAGCCATCGGCTTCGCCGAACAGCGTCACCACCGCCTCCGGATTGAACGCGTCTGCCGCCATCGCTGCCTCCTTCAGGCCCGGGCCGGTCCTGCCCCGCGCCGACCGCCCGTCGTCATGCCGCGGGCTCCGCGACGGGCTGCGCTGCGGGCTCCGCGACCGGCTCGGCGACGGCCTCCGCTTCGGGCTCAGCCGGCGCGCCGGCGGCCGGAGCCGGCAGCGCGGCGTCGCCGCGGTCGACCACGGTCAGCGACACCAGGAAGTCGCCTCCGCCCGGCAGCGCGTACCGCCGCACCGTGCCGCAGCCCTCCGGCGGCCGCACAACCTCGGTACCGGCCACCGCGGACGCCGGCGCGGTTTCGCCCGGCATGCCCTTGTCGTGAAAGCGCGTCTGCAGACGCCCGGCCAGCAGGCCCGCCAGGTCCCGTACCACGGCCTCGCCCGTGGCGGCGTCTCCGGCGGTGCCGCCGTCGGAGGCGCGCATGCGGCCAGCGACGGACGCCGCGGCCGCCCCGGGCAGGTGCAGCGCGAGCTGGATGGTGAAGCGGTCCGCCAGCGTGACGGCCGACTGTCCGGTCCACGCCACGGTCACCGGCTCATGTGCGCGTGACCGCGCCACCTCGGCCTTCACGACCGAGCCGAACACGTTCGCCGTGACGCCGTCGATGACCTCCGGCAGGTTCGGCACCCGGCGGGCCAGCGCCCCCATCGGCCCCGGCATGCGGACGTAGGGACGGATGCCGTCACGCAGCGCGTCGGGCAGGAACGTGCGCGGCAGCGCGCCGTCCCACAGCGCGGACGGTCCCCGCCGTTCGTGCAGCGCGTCGATCACGCGGACGAGGCGGACGCCGCCGAGCGGATACTCCTCGCGGATCTTCCGCGCCAGCCGTTCCCCGTCGACGACGCCGAGGTCGCGGCCCACGAACACGACGCCGGACGGCGCACGCCGGAACGCAGCCAGCGCGGTGGCGCCGCACTCGGCCTGCACGACGGGTCCGTACGCGGACACCTGGCCGGCAAAGAAGCTGCGGAACTCCGGGTCGCCGTCGGCGATGATCGCGGGCGCCTCCGGCGTCACGACGATCGTCGTCGCGTCGGTGGCGTGGAGCAGCCGGGCGGGCAGCGACTGCACGA
>JBFXBH010000085.1:0-11086 GCA_050183355.1 Vicinamibacterales bacterium
TCGGTGATGTGACCCGCGAGGAGGCAAGGGCCGCGGCCGAGCGGGTGTTCGGCGCGTGGCCCCGCGTGCCGCTGCCGGAGCTCAGCCTGCCCGAGCCGCCGCCGGCGACGCGGCGCGTGGTCGTCGTGGACATGCCCGACGCCGTGCAGACGGAGGTGCGGGTGGGGCAGATCGCCATCCCGCGCAAGCACGCCGACTACCTGCCGATGGACCTCGCGATCCGGATCCTGGGCGGTGAGGGGGCGAACCGGCTGCACCGGGTGCTGCGGTCGGAGCGCGGGCTGACCTACGGCGCCGAGGCGAGCTTCGACACGAGCAAGCTGGCGGGCAGCTTCGTCGCCGAGACCAACACGAAGACGAGCACCACCGGCGAGGCGCTGAAGCTCATCATCGAGGAGTACACGAAGATCCAGCGCGACCGTGTGGGCGACCGGGAACTGGGCGACGCGCAGGCGTATCTGGCCGGTGCCTTCCCGCTGACCATCGAGGTGCCGGATGCGATCGCCACGCAGGTCGTCTACACGCTGTTCCACGAGCTGCCGCTCACCGACGTGGGCACGTTCGCCCAGCGCGTGCAGTCCGTCACGCCCGATGACATCCAGCGCGTGGCGCGGCAGTACGTCCACCCCGACCGCCTGTCGATCGTGCTGGTCGGTGACGCACGGGCGTTTCTGCCGCAGCTCGCGGCGGCCGGGATCTCGCAGTACGAGCTGATTCCGTTCGGGCAACTGGATCTGACGTCGGCCTCGCTGCAGAAGGAGCCCGGGGTCGCGACCGTGGCCCCCGCGGGCGGGGCCGCCGCGCTGCGTGTGCGCGCGCAGGCCGGACGGGTTGCGGCGTACGCGCAGCAGGGCGCGGTCGGCGGCGCGGACGCGCAGGCGCGGGACCTCGTGGACCGGGCGGTGGCCGCCAAGGGTGGACTGGCGGCGCTGAAGGGGGTGCGGACGCTGGTCGCCGAAGCCGCGACGACGTTCCAGACGCCGCAGGGTCCGGTGTCCTCGACCAGCATGAGCACGATCGCCTACCCGGGACGCATGCGCGTGGACGGACGCGTCGGTGACGCGGAGATCGCGCAGGTCTTCAACAACGGCACCGCCTGGGTGCGCGACCCGTCCGGCGTGCACGACGTGCCGGCCGGCATGACGGACGGCTTCGCGGACAGCCTGCGCCGCGATCTGATCGCGCTGCTCATCGCCGCCGCGGAGGGGACGTCCCCCGTGCGAAGCAGGCCGGAGGAGGGCGCGGACGGCCTCGTGTTCAAGGTGCTGGAGATCGGCGACCCCGACCCCGCGCGTGTCATCCGCGTCTGGCTGAACCCGCAGGCGCAGATCGCGCGCCTCGGCTATGCGATGACCGGCCCGGACGGCCGCGCCGTGCGGATGGAGGAGCGCTTCTCGGACTACCGCGCGGTGGACGGCATCCAGATTCCGTTCGCGTCGGAGCTCTGGCAGAACGGCCGCCTCGCGGCCGGCAGCCAGTTCACGCGCGTCACCATCAACGCCCCCGTGGACCCGTCGCGGTTTGAGAAGCCGCGGCGATAGGGCTATCGCGCGATGACAGGCGGCGCCGTCCAGACGGGCGGTCCGGCGGCAGCCGCATCCGGCCGGCCGCTCCGCGTGCTGATCAGTTGCGGAGAACCGTCCGGCGACCTCTACGCCGCGGACCTGACGCGCGCGCTGAAGGCCCGCGTGCCGGGCATCGACGTCCGCGGCATGGGCGGGCCGAAGCTGCGGGAGGCCGGCGCGCACCTCGTCGCCGAGTACGCGGGGATTTCGGTGACCGGCCTGACCGAAGCCGTCAGCGTGGTGCCGCGCGCGCTCTCGCTCGTGCGGAAGCTCACCGCGGACGCAACGGCCAACCGTCCCGACGTGTTCGTGGCCGTCGACTTTCCGGACTTCAACTTCCGGCTCATGAAGGCCATCAAGGCCCTCGGCATTCCCATCGTCTACTACATCAGCCCGCAGCTCTGGGCCTGGCGCGCCAGCCGGATGAAGACGATGCAGGCGCTCGTGGACCGCATCCTCGTGATCTTCCCGTTCGAGGAGCGTCTCTATGCCAACGCCGGCGTGGACGCGCGGTTCGTCGGCCACCCGATGGTGGAGACGGCGCGGCCGACGGCAACCCGTGAGGCGTTTCTCAGCAGCCTGGGCCTCCACCCGACCTGGCCGACCTTCGCGCTGCTGCCCGGCAGCCGGCACACCGAACTCAAGCGCACGGTGCCCGTGCTCAGCAAGGCCATGCCGCTCATCTGGCGCGAGCTGGCGCGGGCGCAGTTCGTCGTGGCCGCCGCGCCGGGCATCGAGGACGAGGCGTTCGCCCCGTTCGAGTGCGGCGGCACCGGCCGGCCCGTGCTCGTCCGCGGCCGCACGGATGACGTGATCGCCGCCAGCGACGTCGTCATCACGGCCTCGGGCACCGCCACCACGCAGGCGGCGTTGCACGAGAAGCCGATGGTCGTCGTCTACAAGCTCTCGGCCGCCACCTACGCGATGGCCAAACCGTTTGCGCTCGTCGACATGTACGCCATGCCGAACCTGATCGCCGGCCGCCGGATCGTGCCCGAGCTGATTCAGGGGGACTTCACGCCGCGGCGCGTGGCGGAGGAAGCCGTCCGCTACTTCACGACGCCGGGCCTTCGTCAGAAGGTCAGCGCGGACCTCGCCCACGTGCGCAGCAAGCTGGGCGAGCCCGGCGCCAGCGCCCGCGCCGCCGACGCGGTGGTCGACGTGGCCCTCCGTGCCCGCGCGTCGCGCTGACCGCCCGCGTCAGCGCCGTTCGTATTTCGCGACGGCGTGCCCCGTGGCTGACACCGCGTAGATCGTGCCCCGCCGGTCGACGGCGATGCCGTCGATCCCCTCCAGCGCGTCGTCGATCACCTCGAGCACCTCACCGGTATCCGCCCGTCCGATGGTGATGCGCTCTTCGTGCGCCCGCGCGTCGTGGCTGCTCACGTAGAGCGTGTCGTCCGGTCCGAGCGCCAGCCCGCTCGGCCGGCGTCCGAAGCCCTTCCATTCCGCCAGGAAGCGCCCCTGCTGATCGAAGACCTCGATGCGCCCGTTCGTCCGGTCGGCAACGAGCACCCGGCCACGCCGGTCGATCACGAGCGAGTGCGGCTCGCCGAACTGGCCCGGCCCGGACCCGCGCGAGCCCCAGGTGCGCAGGAACCGGCCGTTGCGGTCGAAGACGACGACGCGGGCGTTGGTCGTGCCGCCGTGCCCGTCGCTGACGAAGATCTCGCCGCGCGCCCCGAACGCCACCGCCGTCGGCGCGTTGAAGTGCGTGCCGTCGGTGCCTGCCTGCCCGGCGGTGCCGAGGGTCATCAGCAGCCGCCCGTCGCGCGAGAACTTCAGGATCTGGTGGCCGCGACCGGCCGCCACCGCCGACGCCATCGGCGGGTTGAGCCCGGCCGCGCCGCCGCTGCCGACCGTCGCGTCCGCGACCCAGAGATTGCCGTCGCCGTCCAGCAGCAGGCTGTGCGGCCACACGAGCATCGCCGTGCCCCACGACCGGATGGTCCGCCCGGACCGGGGCTCGACCTCGAGGATCGGCGGGTCCGCCCGGTGCGAGAGAAAGAGCGTCCGGCCGTCGGGCGACACGGCGACGCCGCTCATCTCCCACTCGGGGCCGCCCGGCACCGGTACCGGCGACCACCCGGCCACGCGCGTGTAGGTGCCGTGCGCGGCGCCGGAGGGGTGCGCGGCGGTAAGACCCAGCGCGACGGCCGACAGGATGGCGAGGAGTCGGAGCTGCATACCGCCCTTATAGCGCCAAAGGCGCATCGCCCGTGATCGTCCGCACGCCGACGGGCCCGCGGCTCCCCACGGCCGGATCGGCCCATGGGCCGATCCCGGTATGATCGGAGGAATGCCTACCCTGAACAGCTTCGGAACCCGCACGCCCCTCACCGTGGGCGGCGACACCTACCAGATTTACAGCCTGCCGGCCCTGGCGAAGACCTTCCCGGGCGTGACGCGGCTGCCGTTCTCGATGAAGGTGCTGCTCGAGAACCTGCTGCGCCGCGAAGACAACGCCTTCGTGAAGGCCGACGACATCAAGGCCGTCGCCTCCTGGGATGCGAAGGGCAGCGCCGAGAAGGAAATCTCGTTCATGCCGGCGCGCGTGCTGCTCCAGGACTTCACCGGCGTGCCGTGCGTGGTGGACCTGGCCGCGATGCGCGACGCCATCGTGGCCCTCGGTGGCAACCCGGACCGCGTGAACCCGCTGCAGCCCGTCGAGCTGGTCATCGACCACTCCGTGCAGGTGGATTACTTCGCCCGTCCGGACGCGCTGGCGCTCAACGCCGAGCTCGAGTTCTCGCGCAACAAGGAACGCTACGCGTTC
The DNA here is from genome assembly GCA_050183355.1 of Vicinamibacterales bacterium. GTDB lineage: Bacteria > Acidobacteriota > Vicinamibacteria > Vicinamibacterales > UBA2999 > CANKJK01. The sequence continues at coordinate 4,342 of JBFXBH010000085.1, forward strand.
ATGCGCTGGGGTCAGAAGGCCTTCAACAACTTCAAGGTGGTGCCGCCCGACACGGGCATCGTGCACCAGGTGAACATCGAGTACCTCGCGCGCGTGGTCTTCTCCGAGACCGTGGACGGCGAGAAGGTGGCGTATCCCGACACGCTCGTCGGCACCGACTCACACACGACGATGGTCAACGGCCTGGGCGTCGTGGGCTGGGGCGTGGGCGGCATCGAGGCCGAGGCCGCGATGCTCGGCCAGCCGTCGTCGATGCTGATTCCGAAGGTGCTCGGCGTCCGCCTGACGGGCAGGCTCCGCGAGGGCATCACCGCCACGGACCTCGTGCTCACCGTGACGGAACGCCTGCGCAAGCACGGCGTCGTGGGCAAGTTCGTGGAGTTCTACGGCGAGGGCCTCGCGCACCTGACCATTGCCGACCGGTCGACCCTCGGCAACATGTGCCCGGAGTACGGCGCCACCGTGGCCATCTTCCCGATCGACGGCCTGACGCTGGACTACCTCCGCCTGACCAACCGCGACGCGTCCCGCGTGGCGCTTGTGGAGGCCTACGCGAAGGCGCAGGGCATGTGGCGCGAAGATGGCGCCGCCGACCCGGTGTACTCGGAAACGATCGAGATCGACCTCAACGCCATCGAGCCCAGCCTGGCCGGGCCGAAGCGCCCGCAGGACCGCGTGTCGCTCTCCGGCGCGAAGCCCGCGTTCCACGCGGCGCTCCCGGGCATGAAGGAGCAGGCGAAGGCGGCGTCGGCGAAGGCCGGTGCCGTGGCCGTGGCCGAGCAGCCCGTCGAAGGCCTCGTGGACGGGTCGGTCGTCATCGCCGCCATCACGTCGTGCACCAACACGTCGAACCCGAGCGTGCTCGTGGCCGCCGGGTTGCTCGCGAAGAAAGCGGCGGAGAAGGGGCTCACGCGGAAGCCGTGGGTCAAGACCAGCCTCGCGCCCGGGTCGAAGGTCGTCACGGAGTACCTGGACGCCGCGGGCCTCTCGCCCTATCTTGACCAGCTCGGCTTCCACACCGTCGGCTACGGCTGCACCACCTGCATCGGCAACAGCGGCCCGCTGCCGGACGACGTGACGGCCACCATCCGCCAGGAGAGCCTGGTCGTGGCGTCGGTGCTCAGCGGCAACCGCAACTTCGAGGGCCGTATCCAGCAGGACGTGCGCGCCAACTACCTCGCGTCGCCGCCGCTCGTCGTGGCCTACGCGATCGCCGGCTCGATGTTGACGGATATCACGACGGAGCCGCTCGGCACGGGCAAGGACGGCAAGCCCGTCTACCTCAAGGACGTGTGGCCGACCAGCGCGGAGATTCAGGAGACCGTGACGCGCGTCGTCACGGCGAAGCAGTTCAAGGAGTCGTACGCGAACGTGTTCGATGGCGACGCCCGCTGGCAGGGGCTGCAGGTGCCGGACGGCAGCCGCTTCGCGTGGGAGGGGGACTCCACCTACATCCGCCGGCCCACGTTCCTCGAGGGCATGACGATGACGCCGCCGAAGGCGACGGACATTCTGGGTGCGCGCGTGCTCGCGCTCCTCGGCGACAGCGTCACGACCGACCACATCTCGCCGGCCGGCAACATCAAGGCCGACAGCCCGGCCGGGAAGTATCTGACCGGGCACGGCGTGAAGCCCGCGGACTTCAATTCCTACGGCGCCCGCCGCGGCAACCACGAAGTGATGATGCGCGGCACGTTTGCGAACACGCGGCTGCGCAATCTCGTGGCGCCCGGCACCGAGGGCGGATGGACGACGCTGCTGCCGGACGGCGGCGTGATGTCGATCTATGACGCGTCGGTGAAGTACCGCGACGCGGGCACGCCGCTCATCGTGATCGCGGGCAAGGAGTACGGCTCAGGGTCGTCCCGCGACTGGGCGGCCAAGGGCACGTTCCTCCTCGGCGTGAAGGCCGTCATCGTCGAGAGCTTCGAGCGCATCCACCGCAGCAACCTGGTCAACATGGGCGTGCTGCCGCTGCAGTTCAAGGCGGGGGAGAACGCCGCGTCGCTGGGCCTGACCGGCACGGAGACCTACGACCTGGCCGGCGTGGCGACGGGCCTGACGCCCCGCGGCAACCTGACGGTGAAGGCGACGGCCGCGGACGGTACGGTGAAGACGTTCACGGTGACGATCCGGATCGACACGCCGGAAGAACTCGTGGCCTATTCGCACGGCGGCATCCTGCCCTACGTGGTGCGTCAGCTCGTCGCGAAGAAGTAGGAAGGCGGGCGAGAGGAGTGGGCGGCCCCGCGCGCTCCTCTCGTAAGCTCAAGCGGGTCAGCCAGAGATGAGTGAGCCGCGGCCCAGCGTCGTAGTCTTGGCCGGCCCGAATGGCGCGGGGAAGTCCACCGTGGCGCCCGCCCTGCTTCGGGATACGTTCGGCGTTGGCGAGTTCGTAAACGCGGACGTCATCGCTCGCGGCCTGTCCGCGTTCGATCCAGATCGGGCAGCAATCGCCGCCGGACGGGTCATGCTCACCCGCCTGCGCGAGCTCGCTGAACAGCGAGTCGATTTCGCGTTCGAGACGACCCTGGCGAGCCGCTCGTTCGCGCCCTGGCTGCGGCGTCTCCGGACGTCTGGATACGAGACTCACCTGTTATTTCTTTGGCTGTCGTCTCCAGATCTGGCCGTCGCGCGGGTCGCTGAGCGGGTGGCCACAGGCGGTCACTCTGTCTTGGAGGATGTCGTGCGCCGGCGCTATTCGGCGGGCGTTCGCAACTTCTTTGACTTGTACCGCCCACTGGTGACGACCTGGACCATCTACAACAGTTCAGGCGCGGAGCCCGTCCGGGTCGCCGAAGCTCTAGCTTCTGGTGTAGTCAGGGTCTACGATCAGAAAGCCTTGGACTCGTTCACCCAACAGAGCAGAGTATGAAGACTTCGGCCCGCAAAGACATCACCCGCATCATCCGCGAGGACAGCAAGTCCGTGGATGACGCTATGACCAGGGGCGTCCGGGAAGCCCTCCTGCGCCACAAACAGGCTGGCCAGCCTGTCGTGATTTCTCGCAACGGAACGATCACGTTGCTGAAGCCGGACGAAATCGAGCCCTAGGAAACGGCCAGCGACAGCACGGCCTTCGAGACTCGACGCCATGCGCTACTGGTGGGTCAACCAGAACCAGACATACAAGGTCGAAGTCCAGGGCCGGTTCTTGTGGTCTCCGAAGACTCGTGCTGACGGAGCCAAGAACCCGTTCTACGACACCATGCAGGAAGTCGCCCCGGGCGATGTAGTGTTCTCCTTCTGCGACACGTTCTTGAAGGCCGTTGGTGTCGTAACTGGCTTCGCTACGACGGGTCCCAAACCTGATTTTGGAACGGCTGGCTCAAACTGGTCACGAGAAGGCTGGTACGTCCCCGTTGATTTCTGTGCCTTGGAGATTCCGCTCAAACCCAAGGACCACATTTCGACCATCGCGCCGCTTCTTCCAAGGAAGTACGCGCCACTGCGGCCCACCGGAGATGGGCTTCAGAACGTCTACCTGGCCGAGGTGCCTGCTCGGATGGCAGACGAGCTCATCAGGCTCATCGGCGACAAGTATTTCGAGGCCTATTCAGCCGTTGCGGACGTCCCTCAGAATCCCGATGTCGATGACGAACTGGATGATGCGGCCGTCGTTCCTGCGGGTGCGACGTTCAGGGACCAACTTGTCAGAGCGAGACGCGGCCAAGGCGTATTTCGGTCCAACGTGCTTCTTGTTGAGCGTGAGTGTCGAGTTACTCGCGTCAACGATCCAAGGCATCTGAGGGCGAGTCACATAAAGCCTTGGCGTGAAGCATCTGACACCGAGCGACTGAGCGGTGCGAACGGCCTGCTTCTATCCCCGCACATTGATCACCTGTTCGACCAGGGATACGTTTCGTTCTCCGACGACAATCGACTTCTCGTCGTGCCAGGCCTTCGACAAGACTTACTCGAGAAGTGGGGTATCGACGCCGGCGTGAATGTGGGGGATTTCAATCGCGAGCAGCGGGCATTCCTAGCGTTTCATCAGGCGAACATCTTCGGCCACCAGCGAGCCTGAGATAGGTGCGCGCTGTCTGACTGGCCAGTGCGAATGGACCATCACCCCAAGTAGATGACTGACCCGCTCGCGCCTGACGCCGCTGCTCGCTTCGAGGCCAAGGCCCGGTGGCACCGGGAGCAGGCAAACCTGCCCCTCAAAGAGAAGGTCCGCATCCTGCTGGAACTGCAGAAGCAGGAGTTGCCACTGCTCGCCGCCCAGCGACCGCTGCGTCCGTGGGAGAAGCCGTGGCCGATCGAGCCGTAGTTTGCTGCGTGGCCGCGGGGCCGGCGCTCAGCGCCTTCTGAATCTCAGCAGGGCCACCGCTACGGCCAGCAGGCCCAGTGCGAGCGGCGGGACGAAGTCTTCGCCGCGGCTCACGTGCACGTTCACCGCACCGGCCATCAGCACCGCGAGGCACGCGCCGGCGATCGGCGTGAGCACCGGCAGGATGCCCGTGGCGGCCGGGACGATGAGCCCCGCCGCGCCGGCTACCTCGGCGGCGCCGATCAGCTTGATCTGTGTATCCGAGAAGTCCTGCGCGTAGGTGGCACCCATGGCCACGATGTCGGCCCGCGCCTGTGTGAGTTTCATCGTCCCGACCGCCAGGAACGCAACGGCGACGAGGATCTGCAGCGTCCAGGTGAGCTTTGCCATAGTGGCGCGGATCCTAGCCCGAGTGACGCGACTGCAGAAAGCTCAAGCGTGGGATGGCGCGCTTTCATCCGGTCGGCAGATTCAGCGTCCAGTTTTCGATCTTCAGACCGCTGACGCGCCCGAACTCCGCCGTGTTGTTCGCCACAAGCGTCAGGCCTTCGGCTCGCGCGTGTGCCGCAATGAAGAGATCGTTGGCGCCGATCATGGCGCCGCGCTTCTTCAGGTCGGCCCGAATCTCCGCGTAGTGCAGGGCTGCGTCGGCCGTCAGATCGCGTGCGTCGACATAGGCCAGGAACGCAGCCAGGGCGGCGGCATCCTGTGCGCGACGAGGGGAGACTTCAATGCCGTAGAGGAGTTCGGCCTTCGTGACCACCGACATGCAGACGTCGTCGACTGGTACCGACTGCAGGCCCTTGAGGAGGACTGGATGGGATCGCTTCATGACATAGGAGCACGTGTCTGTGTCCAACATGAAGCGTGGCATCAGCGTTCGCGCTCCTGAACCGGCAGGTCCTCAACGCCGCTCATGAATGTGTCCGACGCCACGGGCGCCGACTCCAGGTACGTGCTCCAGTCGCGAGGCCGGGGCGACAGGATTACGTCATCGCCCTCCTTGCGGATCAGGACCTCGTCGGTTGAGAACTGGAACTCCTTGGGCAACCGGACAGCCTGACTGCGGTTCGTCATGAAGACCTTCGCGGTGCGTGGCATAGCGGTGGAACCCTCCGCGGTCAGTATGCCATATACCATTCGTATATGGCACGATCCGGAAGCACCGCCAGGCGCAGGTCCTTCATCACGACGCGGAGCCGCTGTCGCTGCGCCGGTCGGCCAAGGTGGAAGTGTGTTTCCGCGAGCACCGCCTCGCAGGTGCCGAACGTCTCACCCGACATCGCGCCAAGCTCGCGTGCGGCGGCGCTGTGCCGGCCGTTCCCGCGGTCGCAGAGCGCGACCAGCGGCGCCGTGTCGATCAGGATCACGAACGCTCCCGATTCAGTATCCGGAGAATCGCGGCCTTTACGCCCGGATCAAGCGGCGCTTGGAGCGCCGGATTGTGATGTCCATCGAGCGGATGCCGGATCGTGCCTTGATCCTCCGGCCGCCACATGCTCGAATGCCTCCGAATGTTTCCCCGACTCCTCTCCGGCCTCGTGGCCGCGTCCCTGATCGCCGCCAGCGGGTCCGCCCTGCTGGCACAATCCCGGATTCCCCGCACGGCTGACGGCCGACCGGACCTCCAGGGGTTCTGGCAGGTGCAGGGCCGCCCGGACCGGGGCCTCGAGGCCGGGTTCGTGACCGGTGGAAAGATCCCGTACCTCCCGGCCGCGGCGGCGAAGCGGGCCACGCTCGTCAAGGAGCGGGCCACTGCGGACCCGTTCGAGCACTGCTACATCCCGGGCGTGCCGCGGGTGATGTCCGTGGAGCGGCCGTTCCAGATCCTCCAGACGGGCGACCACCTCGCGATGCTCTTCGAGTGGACGCTGAACTACCGGCTGATCTTCACGGACGGTGGCGACCACCCGACGCCGTTCACGCCATTCATGGGCTACGCGACCGGGAAGTGGGAGGGGGACACGTTCGTCGCCGTCGTGACGAACCTGAACGACCGCACGTGGCTGGACCAGACCGGCACGCACCACTCCGACGCGCTGCGTGTGGTCGAGCGGTACACGCTGACCGGCCGCGACACGATTCGCTACGAGGCCACGCTCGAGGACCCGAATGTGTTCGAGAAGCCGTGGACAGTCCGCCTGACGTTCGCGCGCAAGCGGGGCCTGGACCGCATCGCCGAGTTCCACTGTCAGGCCGAGAAGGAAGAGAAGAACGGCGACTTCGAGCGCGAGGAGCGGACGTGGTATCCCGGGCCGAAGGCGGCACCCGGGACGTTCGCGTTCGCACCGCCCGTCGAGCAGCCCCGGCCGTCCACGGCCCCCGCTTCCGTGCGCCGAACGGCTGACGGGAAACCGGACCTCAACGGTGCGTGGGAGTCCGATCACGGCGGCGCGAACTTCGGCCTGCAGGCGCACCCGAGGGAGGGCCTGATGCCGCCCGGTCGCGGCATCGTGATCGCCCCGCCGGACA
>JBFXBH010000086.1:0-10943 GCA_050183355.1 Vicinamibacterales bacterium
TCGGCAGAAACGCCGTGTAGTCTGCGTTGAAACCGAATCGCCGGTCGGTGCCCGGGAGGCGGTCGCCCCAGGCGGCGACGACGTCCCACGTGAAGCCGGGTGGCAGCCGCAGCGCATCTTCCCGGCCAGGGCGGACAGGCATGAAGGCCGTCCCGAACGGCACCGGGCGGGCCGCCGCGGCGGAGCCGGACGTCTCCGAAGCACCGGCGTCGGCGGGCCACGTGGCGGCCGTGAGGCCCGCACCGAACAGCTTCAGGAACGCGCGACGGCTCTCCGTCATGGCTCCACTGTGCCCGTTCGAGGCAACAGCCGCGTGACGGCGTGGTGACCGTCCCGGAAACGGGCGGCGTCTGACCCGGGTTCCGGCGTCAGTCGCGCCGCAGGTAATGCTCGAGGAGCAGCTGCTGCGCGCCGACGGGGGCACCGTCGGCCGGGGCCGGGCGATACGCCCCCGCGGCATCCAGGACCCACGCGCGTTCGTTGTCGCGGAGGTAGGCGTCGATGACCACGTCCCGCAGGTGGGCGCGGAGCCCAGGGTCGCGGACCGGACACAGCGTCTCCACGCGCCGGTCCAGGTTCCGTTCCATCAGGTCCGCGCTGCCGATGTACAGGTCCGGCTCGCCGCCGTTCTCGAACCAGTAGAGCCGGCAATGTTCGAGGAACCGGCCGACGATCGAACGTACGCGGATGCGCTCGCTGATGCCGTCGACGCCCGGGCGCAGGCAGCAGATGCCGCGCGCCACGATGTCGATCTCCACGCCGGCCTGCGACGCCCGGTAGAGCGCGCGGATCATCTGGTCGTCGGTGACGGCATTCGTGACGATGATGATCCGGCCGCCGCGTCCGGCCGCCGCGTGCTCGGCCTCACGGCCGATCAGCGACGTCAGCCGGTTGCGCAGCGAGACCGGCGCCACGAGCAGCTCCCGGTAGTCCTTCTGGCTCGAGTAGCCGGTCAGGTAGTTGAAGACTTCCGCCACGTCCGCGACGATGTCGGGGTTGGCGGTGAAGAGGCCGAGGTCCGTGTAGACCTTGGCGGTCTCGGCGTTGTAGTTGCCGGTGCCCGTATGCACGTATCGCTGCACGCCGTCCGGTTCCTGCCGCACGACGAGGCACAGCTTCGCGTGCGTCTTGACGTCCACCCAGCCGTAGACCACGTGGACGCCTGCCGCTTCGAGCCGGCGCGCCCACAGGATGTTGTTGCGCTCGTCGAACCGGGCCTTGAGCTCCACGAGCACGGCGACCTGCTTGCCGGCCTCGGCCGCCTCGATCAGCAGCTCGATGAGCGGCGAGTGCTGGCCGATGCGGTAGAGCGTCATCTTGATGGCGACGACGTGCGGGTCCTTCGCCGCCGCGCGCACGAACGCCGAGACGGCACTGAACGAGTCGTACGGATGGTGGAGCAGGACGTCCTGGTACCGCAGCTCGTCGAAGATCGCTTCGGGGTCCTCGTCAGGCGCCCAGCGCGTCCGTGGCGAGAACGGCGGGTCCTTGAGCTGCGGCCGATGGAGTGCCATCAGCTGCATCCAGTCGGAGAACCCGAGCCGATCGCCGGTGCGGTGCACGACGCCCTCGCCGGCCTCGAAGTTCTCCTCGAGGATCTGCAGCACGCGCGCGGGCATCCCGACTTCGACCTGCAGCAGCGACGGCGCCCCGTGCCGGAGCTGCTTGAGCGTGCGGTCCACGGTCTCGAGGAGGTCGTCGGCCTCGGCCTGTCCCACTTCGAGGTCGGCGTCCCGAATCAGCCGGAAGTGATGGACGCTCTTCAGTTCGACGCCCGGAAACAGCTGGGCGAGGTTGTCGCGGACGACATCCTCGAGAAACGCGAACGTCTGGCCCGTCCGTCCCGCGAGGTGCTCGGGCACGGGCAGAAAGCGCGGCAGCGCGTCGGGCACCTTCACGCGCGCGAACCGCGTGCGCCCGCTGTGCTTCACGACCACCGCGAAGTTGCGGCTGCGGTTGCTCATGAACGGGAACGGGTGCCCGGGGTCGAAGGCGAGCGGCGTGAGCGCGGGACCGATCTCGAGACGGAACCGCTCGGCGAAGTGCTCGCGGAGCGCGGGCGTCCAGGCGGCGGCGTCGATGAAGTGCAGCCCCTCGGCCGCCAGCAGGGTGCGGAGCTCCTCCCAGACGGCCGCCTGGTCGGCGAGCATCTGGTAGGCGCGCTCGCGCATCGCCGGCAACTGCTGCTCGGTGCTCATGCCGTCGGCGCCCACGTCATCCAGGCCGGCCTTGAGCTTCTTGACCGTCGTGGCGACGCGGATCATGAAGAACTCGTCAAGATTGCTCCCGACGATGGCGAGGAACTTGACGCGTTCGAGCAGCGGGTGCCGCGCGTCGCGCGCCTGGGCCAGCACGCGTTCGTTGAACGCGAGCCAGCTCATCTCGCGGTTGATGTAGAGCGCGGGGTTCTTCAGGTCGCCCGGCGCGTACGTCCGGGCCACGCGGGCCGGCTGCTTCATCCGGGAACTGCCTGGTTTGGGCCGGCGCGTCCGCCGGTCAGCGTTGGGGGTGGGTGCCATACGGGTTCCCGTGAGGGGAACCCATGAATCCTAGCAAAGCGGTGTAACACGCCCGGCTGAGCCGTTGTCGGCCTCGGCAAACCGGACGATGGCGGGCGCCTGCGGGTCCGGCAGCAGCTCCCAGAGCGACAGGCGGGTGCCGCGTTCGTGCCGTCGACGCCGGCAGTGCTGCGCGTGGGTCTCCACGACGCGGGTGTGCGCCACGCCGGTCATCGGGTGGCAGGACACGTAGACAGTGCAGCCGCAGGAGAGGGTCAGGGTGTACGACGGCATGGGTCACCTCACGGGGGGATCCGGTCGGGGTGCTTCGGGTCGGCGTGGCGTCAGGCGGCGGCCGACCGCCGCGGCGGCCGTGTCCGGCGAATCCGTGAAGATGCCGTCCACGCCGAGGTCCGCGAACTGGCGGTACTCCGCCTCGGGGCGTCCGTGGTAGCTCGGCGAGAGAAAGACGTCCTCGTTCCGGAGCGTCCAGACGTGGACCGTGAGGCCCGCGGCGTGCGCGCGGGCCACCACGTCGGTCGGCGCCAGCGTCGCGCCGTCCGGTCCGGCCGGCACGATGAGCCGCTGATGGAGGCCCACGGCCCGCGCGTAGCCGGCGATCTCGCGGAGGCGCGCGTCCGACAGCGGGGCTGCCTGCGCGTCGAGAAGCTGGACGAGCGGCAGCGGTGTCAGCGGCTTCAGGGCCTTCAGGCTGCCGGCCTCGAAGGACTGGATGAAGACCGGCGCACCGGCCGTGTTCCACCCGTGCCGGTCCAGCGCCGCGACCAGGCGCGGCTCGAGCGCCAGGCCGATCGCGGCGAAGTAGGCCGGATGCTTCGTCTCGGGATAGATGCCGACGGGGCGGCCGAGCTGCTTCGCCAGCGTCTGCGCCAGCTCGATGACCTCGTCCAGCGTCGGCACCGGGAACCGGCCGTCGAACTCGTGCGAGCGGAATGCCAGGCGCTCGCGGGCGCGGAGCGTCCGCAACTCCGCGAGCGTGAAGTCCTCCGTGAACCAGCCGGTCACGGCCCGCCCGTCGATCGTCTTTGTCGCCTTGCGATCCGGGAAGCGGACGGCGACGTCCGTCGTGCCCCCGATCTCGTTCTCGTGCCGCGCGACGAGCACGCCGTCCTTTGTGGCGACGAGGTCCGGCTCGATGTAGTCGGCGCCCATCTCGACGGCGAGGCGGTAGCTCTCGAGCGTGTGCTCCGGGCGGTGCCCGGGCGCGCCGCGGTGCCCGATGATCAGCAGCTCGGCGGTCCCCGGGGTGGCCGCACCGGGCGCGGTGCTACCCGAAGCGGTGCCTGCCGGCGCGGCACAGCCGGCCAGGCTCACGAGGAGCGTGAGGCGGGCGGACGCCAGCGTGAGTGCCTTGCACGTCATGGGAGTCTCTCCGGACGGTCAGCCGACGAACCGCACGAGGCTACCGGAGCAGGGTGACGGTTTCTCGATCGCGGCGTGTCCGGCAGGATCACGCCGTGTAACACCGGCTGTCACAGTCTACCCAGCGGCGCGGCGCCGCCGGTGGCACGACGCGCCGGTAGAATCGGCGGGATGCCACGTGCCCGCGGCCGGCTGCTCGACGTCGCGCTGCTGTTCACCCGCCTCGGCTTCACGGCGTTCGGCGGCCCGGCCGCCCACATCGCGCTGATGGACGAGGAGTGCGTCCGGCGCCGCGGCTGGATGACGCGCGAGCAGTTCCTGGAGGTGCTGGGTGCCGCCAATCTGATCCCGGGTCCGACATCCACGGAACTGGCGATGCACGCCGGCTTTCACCGCGCCGGCTGGCCCGGCCTCGTCGTCGCGGGCGTCTGCTTCATCGTGCCGGCCGCGCTCATCGTCGGCGCGCTGGCCGCCGCCTACGTAGCCGCCGGTTCGCTCCCGGCCTTCGACCACGTGCTGCGCGCGGTCAAGCCGGTGGCGCTGGTCGTCGTGCTGCAGGCGCTCGTCGGGCTGGCGCGCACCGCGCTGGCGTCCTGGCGCTCGCGGGTGGTCGCGGCGCTCGCCGCGGTGGCCGTTGTCGCGGGGGCTCCCGACGCCGCCGTGCTCATCGGCGCCGGCGTGCTGCTCCTGGCAGGGGGGCGGGTCGGCGCGGCCGCGCTCGGCGGGTTCGCGCTGGCGATGCCGCAGGCGCTCGCGGCCGGTGCGGCGTGGGCCGGCGGCGCGGCGCAGGCGGCGCCGGCGCTGTTCGCGTACTTCGTCAAGGCCGGCTCGCTGATCTTCGGCAGCGGCTACGTGCTCTTTGCCGTGCTGCGCGCGGATCTCGTCGAGCACCTCCACTGGCTGACCGAGGCGCAACTGCTCGACGCCATCGCGGTCGGCCAGGTGACCCCCGGGCCGGTGTTCACGTCGGCGACCTTCATCGGCTACCTGCTCGGCGGGCCTGCAGGTGCCGCGGTGTCGACCGTCGGGATCTTCCTGCCGGCCTTTGCCGCGTCGGCGCTGAGCGTGGCGCTCCTGCACCGGATCCGCGCGTCGGCCTCGGCGCGGCGCTTTCTGGAGGGTGTGAACGCGGCGGCCGTCGCGCTCATCGCGCTGGTGGCGCTCGCGCTCGGGCGGGCCGCGCTGGTGGATCCGACCGCCATCGTCATCGCGCTGGCCGCGGCCGTGGGGCTGGCCTGGTTCCGCTGGAACTCCTCGTGGGTGCTCGGCGCGGCCGCGGCGTGGGGCGTGCTCGCGGCTCTGCTCTAGCCGGTCAAGGCCTCCCGGCAGTTTTCGCGGATTTAACGCACCGGATACTCGCGCGAATTGGGGGCCTGCTACGCTGTCCTCAGTGCGAGGCGGGTTGAGCGCACGCAGGATTCCGCCAGGCCGCAGATGCGACCGGCGGCTCCTTCGCTGACGGGCAGGATGCCTGTAGCGGGGGAGATGTAACGGGGACGGGCGGACCTCCGGGTCCGCCCGTGCCATGTACGGCCGCTGACGGCTGCCGAGCTACCGGCCGAGGCCCTGGGCGGCGACGAACGCCGCGACGCGCGCGCGCACATCGTCGCGAATCTCCCGGACGCGCTCGACCGGCTGGCCCTTCGGGTCGTCGAGCGGCCAGTCGTCACGCCGGGCGCCGGGCACGACCGGGCACTGGTCACCGCACCCCATCGTGATGAGCCAGGCCGCGCCGTCGGCCAGCTCCGCCGTCAGCTTCTGCGGCGTCGCGCCGGTGAGGTCGATGCCCACCTCGCGCATGGCGTCAGCCACCTCCGGATGCACGCGTGTGCCCGGGGCCGTGCCAGCCGAGACGCCCACGGCCCGCGCAGGATCGGCCAGTTGGTTGAAGAACGCCGCGGCCATCTGCGACCGGCCGGCGTTGTGGACGCACGCGAAGATGACGCGCGTCATCGCGTGGACTCCGATGCGCGCGGAAACAGCCACGCGGTGAACGGCACGGCAAGGGCCACGCCGACGACCTGTGCGCCGATGAAGCCGGCGACATCCGCCGGACGAATCCCGGCAAACGTGTCCGTGAAGCTGCGCGCCACGGTGACGGCGGGGTTGGCGAAGCACGTGGACGCGGTGAACCAGTACGCGCCGGCGATGAATGCCGCCACCACGCCGGCGGTGGCATCCGGCCGGTGGCGCACCGCGCCCGCAATCACCAGCAGCAGGCCGAACGTGGCCGTGGCCTCGCTGATGAGCTGCGCGGCGCCGGCCCGTGCGTGCGTGGAGGCGCCGACGAGCGGCACGTCGAACATCGCGTGGGCCAGCAGCACGCCGGCGATGGCTCCCGCCACCTGCGCCGTCACATAGCCGGGGGCGTCCCGCCACGCCAGCCGTCCGGTCAGTGCCGCCCACGCCGTGACGGCCGGGTTGAACTGCGCGCCCGACACGGGGCCGAGCACGGTGATCAGGGCCGCGAGCGTCGCGACGGTGGCGATGGTGTTGGCCAGCAGGGCCACGGCCACGTTCCCACCGGCGAGCTGCTCGGCCATGATGCCGGAGCCGACAACGGCGGCGAGGAGGAGGGCGGTGCCCACCCCCTCGGCCGCCAGCCGACGTGTCAGCGAGGTCGTCATCGGTTGCGCCACGCCCGCGAGCTTACGCGCAGCACGACGGGCCGCAGCAGGCCTTCGCCGCCGGCTTCGTGGCGCGGATGAACGCACTCGCGAATTTGCCGTCCGCGTCGGTCCCCATCGCGTCCATGTCGACGCCCGCGCTCGAGAGGAAGGTCCGCGCGTCCTCCACGCGGTATTCGCGCCAGGCTTCGACCGAGGCATCGGCAAAGCCGGCCTGCGCCAGCCGCTTCACGTAGTCCGCTTCCTCCAGCGCGCCGGCCACGCAGCCGACCCACAGCTCCATGTTCCGGCGGATGGCGTCGCTCACCTCGCCGCGGACGACGACGTCGGAGACGGCGAGCCGCCCGCCCGGCTTCAGCACGCGGAACGCCTCGCGGAACACCGCGTCCTTGTCGGTCGAGAGGTTGATGACGCAGTTCGAGATGATGACGTCCACGGAGTTGTCGGGCAGCGGGATGGATTCGATCGTCCCCTTGAGAAACTCCACGTTGGTCACGCCGGCCTTCTGCTGATTCTCGCGAGCGGCGGCCAGCATTTCGTCCGTCATGTCGAGTCCGTAGACCTTGCCCGCGGGACCGACGCGCTTCGCCGAGAGCAGCACGTCGATGCCGCCCCCGGAACCGAGGTCGAGCACCGTCTGGCCGGGTTCGAGCGAGGCGAGCGCCGTCGGGTTGCCGCAGCCGAGCGAGATCGCGACCGCCTCGCCCGGCACGGCGCCCGTCTCCTCGGGGGAGTAGAGGCCCGTCGTGATCGGGTCGCAGCAGGAGGCGGTGGCGCCGCCGGGGCTGCAGCACGAGGTGCTGCCCGAGCGGGCGATGGCGCCGTAGTGGTCGCGGATGGCGTCGCGGGTGGCCGCGCCGCCCGTCGTGGAGCTGGTGGCTGTCGTCATGGTCGGGTCCTCGAACAGGGGCCGCCGGGTGCGCTGACCGGCGGCGGTGTGTATATGCGTCTACGCGAATACGATGACGATAGGGGGCCGTGCTATATTTGTCAAGGCAGATATATGAAACAGGACGTGGCCGCCGTCGAAACCGTGCTCAAGGCCCTCGCCGATGCCACCCGCCTCCGGCTGCTGGGCCTGCTGATCGGCGGGGAGGTCTGCGTCTGCGACCTGCACGACAGCCTGCGGCTGCCGCAGTCGAAGGTCTCGCGGCACCTGGCGTACCTGCGCCGGGCCGGGCTGGTCGAGACGCGGCGGAAGGGGCAGTGGATCTACTACCGGCTGGCGGACGCACCGGGCCCGGTCGTGCGGACGATCCGGGACGCCGTCGTGCACGCGCTCGGCCATCTCGACGCGCCGAAGCGGGACCGCAGGCGGCTCGAGAAGCGCACGGGCTGCTGCCTGCCCGAGGCGTGCGGCCCCGGGGACGCCGCGTGCTGTGTGCCGGCGGAGCGCGCCCGCCCGGTATGATGGTTCGCCGATCTGATGCCGGACCGCCTGCGCCTCGCCTGTCTGGGCTGTGGCTTCATCACCCGCATCCACAGCCGCACGCTGGCCGGACGAGGGGACGTGTCCCTCGCGTTCGCCAGCCGCGACCGCGCCAGAGCTGAGGCCTTCCGGCGGGAGTTCGGTGGCGTCGCCGCCTACGGCGACTACGACTCCGCCATCGCCGACCCGGCGGTCGACGCCGTGCTCATCGCGGTACCCACCGCGTTTCACACCGACCTGGCGCTTGCGGCGCTCGACGCCGGCAAGCACGTCATCGTCGAGAAGCCGGCGTTCCCGTCTACCGCGGACTTCGCCCGCGTGATCGACGCGCGCGACCGCACGGGCCGCGTGGTGCTCATCGGCGAGAACGACCACTACAAGCCGCAGGCGGTGCTGCTCCGGAAGCTGCTCGCCGATGACGCGATCGGCCCGATGGTCTTCGCGCACTTCACGACCATCGCGCGGCGCCTCAAGACGGCCGACGACTGGCGCAACGACGAGACGATGGCCGGTGGCGACGCCTTCTTCGAGGAGGGGATCCACTGGCTGCATCTGGCCGGCAGCCTCGGGCCCCGCATCGTCGAGGCGCAGGGGTTCCGGCCGGAGCCCTCACGGGAAGGGCCGGACCGTCGCGCCAAGAGCATGCTGACGGCGTTCCGCTACGACAACGGCGCGACCGGGGCGCTGTACTACTCGCGCGAGGTGCCGTCCGCGCTGCGGGGCCTGCGCCTCTCGTCGATCTTCGGCCGCGACGGCGTGATCACGTTCGAATCCAACGGCGCGTTCGTGCTGGTGCGCGGCAAGGGGCTGCCGCGGCTGCTGTTCCCCGGCGTCCGCGATGTCCGTGGCTACGCGGCGATGCATGCGGACTTCCTGGCGGCGATCGCGCGCGGGGCCCAGCCGGAGATGAGTGTGGAACGGGCGCTCGAGGATCAGCGCCTCATGGATCAGATCTACGGGCGATAGCGGTCGGATGCAGACGGATTCCTGGGACATCATCATCATCGGCAGCGGCGCGGGAGGCGGCACGCTCGCACACGCGCTCGCGGGGACGTCGGCCCGCGTGCTGGTGCTCGATCGCGGCGACTACATTCCGCAGGAGCCGGAGAACTGGGATCCGGACGCGGTGTGGCGCGACCTGCGCTACCGGACGGACGAACGCTGGCTCGACGGCGACGACCGGGTGTTCCGCCCGTACACGCACTACTGCGTGGGCGGCAACACGAAGTTCTGGGGCGCGGTGCTCTATCGGTTTCGCGAGGAGGACTTCGGCGCGCTGGCGCACGTGGACGGCGTGTCGCCGGCCTGGCCGATCGCGTACCGCGATCTGGCGCCGTACTACGACCGCGCGGAGCGGCTCTATCAGGTGCGCGGCGACTCCGCGGACGACCCGACCGAACCGCCGCGCGGCCCGTTCCCGCACCCCGCGGTGCCGCATGAAGGGAAGACGGCCGCGATGGTCGAGGGGCTCCGGCAGCAGGGACTGCACCCCACGCCGCTGCCGCTGGGCGTGCTCCGGCCGGGCGAACCGGACGGCTGCCGGCTCTGCCGCACGTGCAACTCGTTTCCGTGCCGCGTGCTGGCGAAGAGCGATGCGGACGTGTGCTGCGTGCGGCCGGTGGCCGGCGCGGGAAACGTCACGCTGTGGACGAACGCGTATGTGACGCGGCTCGAAACCGACGCCGGAGGGCGCACGGTCGTGGCCGCCGAGGTGGAGAAGGACGGAGAGATCGTCCGTCTGACGGCGTCCACGTTCGTCGTCTCCTGCGGGGCCGTGAACTCGGCCGCACTGCTGCTGCGGTCGGGCGGCGACCGCCACCCGGACGGCCTCGCGAACTCGTCAGGCCTCGTCGGGCGGCGCTACATGGCGCACATCGCGACGATGATCAGCGCCACCAGGCTGGGCGACTTCAACAACGTCTCGTTCCAGAAGACAATCGCGATCAACGACTTCTACCTGAAGGGGCGCGACGTCGACTATCCGCTCGGGCAGATTCAGTCGCAGGGGCACATCCACCCGGTCATGATTCAGATGGCCGCGCCGCCGGACTACCAGCCGCTGGCCATCAGCATCCCGCAGTGGTTCTACTCGGCGGCGTGGACGGCCTGGAGCACGGAGTGGCTGGCGATGACCGAGGACCTCCCGCACGAGGAGAACCGCGTCACGGTGACTGAGACCGGGCACATCCGGCTCACCTATCACCTGAGCAACCAGGTGGCCCATCAGAAGCTCGTCGACGAGGTGGACCGGATGCTCAAGGGCCTCGGGTATCACTTCATCAAGCCGGTGTCCTTCGGCGTCGGCAATACCACGCACCAGTGCGGGACGGTGGTGTTCGGCGAGGATCCGAAGACCTCGGTGCTGGACCCGTTCTGCCGGGCGCACGACGTCGACAACCTCTACGTCGTCGACGCGTCGTTCTTCCCGTCGTCGGCGGCCGTGAATCCCGGACTGACGATCGCCGCGCAGGCTCTGCGCGTGGCGGATCATCTGAAGTCCCGCTATCGCCTCTGAGCGGTCACCGTTCGTTCACCAAGGAGCCACACCGTGCGCGCCAGATCCTTCAGCCACGTCGGCCTGACCGTCCGCGACTTCAACCGGACGGTGAAGTTCTACTGGGAGATCTTCGGGTGCCCGCTCGTCGGCGTGTCGGACACGCCGCCGGAGCGCATCCGGAGCTTCTTCGGCGTCGACGCGCCGGCGCCGTCGCTGAAGATCGGCTGGATCCGCGTCCCGGGCGGAGGCGTGCTCGAGATCTTCCACTTCGAGCCGCAACGGCCGTCCGTCGAGATCCCGTGGAATCAGGTGGGGCTGACACACTTCTCGCTGAACGTCCGGAACCTGCAGAAGTGGTACGACTACCTGGTGAGCAAGGGCGTGGAGGTCGTGAGCCGCCCCGAGCGGTCGCCGCGCGGCCACAGCTTCTTCTTCGCGAAGGACTGCGACGGCAACCTGATCGAGCTGATGGACCTCGGCTACATGTACTACGTGCTGGGCTGGCTCGG
>JBFXBH010000087.1:0-10908 GCA_050183355.1 Vicinamibacterales bacterium
CTCGGCGCGGGCCATGATGCGCGCCGGCCCGACGCGCACGGCCTTCTGCACGGCGAGGTCGACGTTGCGTCGCGCGGGCGTGCGGGCCCGCCCGTCAGCTCGCGGTGCGTTGCCGAACGTGAACGGCGCCGCCTGCGACCACGCGTCCGGGTTCAGCCAGCGGATGCAGCCGCACGACGTGTCGTAGGCGTCCTGCGGGTTGTCGGTCAGCACCGGGCTCACGCCGGGCACGACGTTCGGCTTCTGGCTGCTCCCGAGCAGGTTGGAGTTGTTCGCGCCCTGCGACACGGTGACGGGAAACCCGCTCTGGTAGGACGCGACGGCGCTCACGGTGATGCCGCCCGGGAGGTTCAGGCTGCCGCTGACGTTCACCCGGTGCGGCGTGTCGAGGACCGAGAGCCCGTACTCGGCCTCCACGTCATAGTTGTCGCGGATGCCGGACCCGCCCGCGAAGAAGTTGCTCTCGTTGAACTGGTTGTCCTGCTGACGGCTCCACGTGTAGTTTGCCTGGCCGCTCCAGCGCCCAACGGCCCGCCGCTCCACTGAGAGGACGAGCGCGTCGTACCTCGACCGCGCTACGTTCGAGCGGAGGGCGTACACGCCGTCGAACTGCGGATACGGGCGCAGGAGCTGGCCGCGCGAGACGGTGGGCGCCGCGAGAATACCGACAGCGAGCGGCGTGCCGAAGAAGGGGTTGGGGACGGCCTCCTGCAGCGCCGTGCCGAGCGCGAAGTACCGGCGGTCGAGCTGGTTGACGTGGAGCGGTCCGCCGGCCGGGATGCCGCCGATCAGGTCGCGGCCGACCGCGCCGAGGTAGGTCACATCCAGCAGGACGTGGTGGGGCAGCTCACGCTGCAGCCCGGCGGAGTAGCGGTGGAAGTGCGCCATCCGGCTGTCCGGGTCGACGAATACGACCGTGCCGCCCACGCCGGTCATGCGGCCGAGCGCGTTGCCCTGGGGCTCCCGCAGCCCGGCCGGGAACGGGTTGGTCAGCGAACAGGTGTCGCACGGGATGAACGGGTTCGCGCCGGTGGGGACGTAGTTCGTCGTCTGGTTGTAGCCCATCGTGGCCGAGCCCCACTCGTCGGCGCTGATGCCCTGGAGCGGCGCCCAGAACAGGCCGTAGCCCGAGCGGACCACGGTGCGCTCATCCGGCGAGAACGCCGCACCGATGCGAGGTGCGAACTGCCGCCGGTTCGGGTTGCCCTGCACGGTCGGCTGACCGTCGACGCCGGCGTAGAGCAGCCCGCCGGTCAACGCCAGCGGCGTGCCGTCCGGCCTGACGCCGGGCACCTGCACCGGAAACGGTGCGTCGAACGCCCATCCGGTCGAGATGCGGTCGTTCCGCTCCCCGAGCCCCTGCTCGAACTCGTAGCGCAGCCCGAGGTTGAGCGTCAGCCGCCGTGTGACGCGCACGTCGTCCTGGAAGAAGCCGCTCCAGTAGGTCATGAAGACGTCCAGCGGTGCGCTGAGGGCGAGTTGGCCGCTGTTCGGATAGCCGAGCAGGAAGCTCGCGAAGCCATCACCGGATGCCAGCGCCGGCTGGTTGGGGTCCGGGCCGAATGTGAAGCCGCGGTCGAACGAGTAGCCGCCCGTGCCGCCGAGGTTCTGGAAGCGGACCCCCGTGTTGCGGTACTCGCCGCCGGCCTTCAGCGCGTGCCGCCCGCGCAGCGTCGACGCGCTGAGGCTCCCGGCGTGCGCGTAGTAGGTGGCCGTCGACTGCTGCCGATCGCCGAGAAACCCGAACCCGGTGCTGTAGCCGGTCACGCCGATGCCCGGGAACTTCTTTTCCGGCGCGGTCGCGAGAAACGCGGGCGAGAACCCGAGGCCGGACGGGTCGAAGGTCGACGGCCGGTTGTCGTCGAGGAGCTGGTTGTAGCCGTAGCGGACCTGCACCGTCGTGACCGGGCTGTGCACCCACGTGGTGTTGATCGCCGCGAGGTGGGCGCGACGGACGAACGCGCCGCCGCCCGGGTCCGCCGGGTTGTCGAACGGACCGTCGCCGAAGAACCGGGGGTCCGGCTCCTGCGACCCGTACCACGCATACAGACCCGTCGTGGTCAGCCGGTCGCTCCACCGGTGCGTCACCTTCCCGGTGAGCTGGTCGGCGGCGTCCACGAGTTCGGCGACGGCCGGCCGGTTCCGGCCCGCCGTCGGCAGCGGCAGATAGGGCAGCAAGGCGAGCGAGACGGGGTTCAGCCGGTTCGCGGGAATGCGATTGCCCGGGAACGGGTCGCGGATGAACTGACCCGGCCGGGCCGGGTCCGGCCGCGTCGTCAGCGGGTCGTAGATCGTCACGCCGGACGCCGAGTAATCGCCGCGCCGCTCGGCTTCGGTCGGCAGCACCATCACCGTGCTGCGCGTCGTCAACGATCGGTAGCCTTCCGTGCTGCCCCAGACGAACGTACGGTTGCGGACGAGCGGACCGCCGAGACCGCCTCCGTACAGCCGGAAGTACGTATCCGACTCGTCGGGGATGTTGTTCTTCGCCGCGAAATACGGTTGTGCCTGCCCCCAGTCCGGCCGGTTCTGCACCATCCCGGTCCCGCGCCACGCGTTCGTGCCCGAGCGGCCCACGACGTTGAAGACGCCGCCCGAGGTCCGTCCGACTTCGGCGTCATACGCGCTGAGCTGGATGCGCATCTCCTCCACGGCCTGAAAGCTCGGGATGAAGGTGGCGCGGTTCAGGATGTCGACGATCGGCACGCCGTCGACGACGTAGGCGTTGTTGCGGCGTGGCCCACCGGCGAGTGAGATCAGTGACGAGTTGGATTGATCCTGCTGGCGCACGAAGCGGGAATCTCCGGTCGGCACCACGGTGGGGGTGATCCCCGCCATGTGGAAGATGTTGCGCCCCGCGGAGGGGAGCGTGTCGAGGGCCGACCGGGGGAACAGCGTGCCGACCGAGGCGCTTGCTGTGTCGAGGTGCGGCCCTTCGGCCGTGACGATGACGGTCTCCGAGATGCTGCCGGCGTCCAGCACGACATCGACGGTGAGGACGGCCTGCGTGCCGACGTCAATGCCGGAACGTTCGAACGCCTTGTATCCGGCCGCCTCCACGCGCAGCGCGTAGGTGCCCGGCGCCAGTTGCGGAAAGACGTACTCGCCGGCGTCGTTGCTCGCCGCCGTGCGGGTCAGCCCCGTCGCCTCGGCCGTCAGGCGCACGGCCGCCGAGGCGATGACGCCCTGCGGGTCGCGGACGCTGCCGCGCACGGTGCCGTGAAAGTTCTGCGCACCTGCCAGTGCTGGCAGCAGCGCCAGGCCGACGACCAGAGAACGGATTCCGGAGCGCCCCACGGGAGTGGGCCGATTCTACTGCCGGTGCAGGACCCTGTTACAAGCCGAGCGACATCTTCGCCGCGGCGATGGCCTCGTCGACCGTCGTCACGGCCCCGTCGAGTTGCCGTTCGTAGACCTGCGCGAGGATCTGGCCGACGCGCGGACCGGGCGGGATGCCCAGCGCGAGCACGTGCCGGCCGAGCAGGAGCGGCGCGGGCGGCCGGCGTTCGACGCCGATGGCGCGCGCCCGCTCGATGAACCAGTCCATCGCCGAGCAGTCGAACGCCCCGGTGCGGCCGTGGCAGTCCGCCCGCGCCACCCGGGCGAGCAGCTCGCAGTCCACCTTCTGCGCGAGCCGGCGGAACGCGCCGTCGGAGACGGACGGCGCCTTGTGGAACTGGCCCGGCTTGAGGTGCTGCGCGACGAGCGCCGCCACCTGCCCGCGCACGTCGTACCCGTCGATCGCGTGGACGTTCAGGCGGTCGAGCAGGCTCAGCGTCGGCGGCACGCCGGCTTCCTCGTGGCCGGGCGAACGGATGCGTCCATCGATCACGGACGTCGTGGCCGGCTTGCCGAGGTCGTGGCACAACGCGCCGAGCATGACGGCGAGGAGCTGCGGGCGCGGGAGGTCGCCGTTGCGCGCGCGGGCTTCGTCGACGACGAGCAGCGTGTGCGTCCACACATCGCCTTCGGGGTGCCACTCCGGGTCCTGCGGGCACGCGGCGAGCGGCGTCAACTCGGGCCACAGCCGCTCGACCACGCCAAGCTCCCACGCGAGCCGCAGGCCGAGAGAGGGCCGCGGAGCCTGGAGCAGCAGCTTCTCGAACTCGCCCCAGATGCGCTCCGCGGGCAGGTCGTCGAGCGGGATTGCCCGGCACAGCTCGAACGTCACCGGATCCAGCGTGAACTCGAACCGCGCCGCGAACTGAACCGCCCGCAGCACGCGCAGGCTGTCGTCTCCGAAGGTCGCGGGGTCGACGACACGCAGCAGGCGGTTCGCGAGGTCGGATCGGCCGTCGAAGGGATCCTCGAACGCGCCGGTCAGCGGGTCGAGCGAAATGGCGTTGACGGTGAAGTCACGGCGGCGCGCCGCCTCCGCGATCGACATGTGCGGGTCGCCTTCCACGCGGAAGGCCTTGTGGCCGCGGCCCGCCTTGGACTCCCGGCGGGGCAGCGCCACATCGATCTCGGCGCGGTCTCCCTCAACGTCCGCGACAACCTTGTAGACGGGGAAGCTCTGGCCGACCGCTTCGACCCGTCCGAACCGCGAGAGCAACGTCGGCAGGGCGGCCTCGGGGATCCCGAAGACCTCCAGGTCGACGTCCTTCGACGGCCGGCCCCGGAGCGCGTCGCGCACCCAGCCGCCGACGATGAACGCCCGGCCGCCGGCCGCGTGCGCGGCGGCGGCGATATTGCGGGCGACGTCAGGAGCCTCTAACATGCAGACGCCATTATGAAGCGCCTCTCACTCCTCGCCTGTGCCGCGGCGCTCGTGCTCGCGGCGTTCGCCGGTCACCGTACGCTGACCGCCCGCGCGTGGCAGGCCACCGCGGCACAGAAGCCCGGCGCCGCCCCGCAATCCGGGGGCGCGTCGCTGCTGATGCCTGGCGAGAAGCACCTCGCCAACATCAAGCAGCTGACCTTCGGCGGCGAGAACGCCGAGGCCTACTTCTCGGCTGACGGCACGCGGCTGATCTTTCAGTCGCATCGTCCGCCGGAAACCTCGTGCGACCAGCAGTACACGATGAAGATCGACGGGTCCGACGTGAAGCGCGTCAGCACCGGCACGGGCCGCGTCACCTGCGGCTACTTCTATCCGGACGGCCGGCACATCGTCTACGCGTCGACGCACCTGGGCGGGCCGGCTTGCCCGCCGAACCCGTCGATGGCGCGCGGCTACGTGTGGCCGATCTATCCGAGCTACGACATCTTCCGCGCCAACCCGGACGGGTCCGGCCTGACACGCCTGACTACGGAACCCGGGTACGACGCCGAGGCCACCATCGGACCCGACGGGCGCATCGTCTTCACCAGTGTCCGCGACGGCGACATGGAGATCTATTCGATGAAGGGCGACGGCACGGACGTGAAGCGCCTGACGCATCGCGCCGGCCCGGACGGCGGACCCTTCTACTCGAGGGACGGGAAGCAGATCGTGTTCCGCGGCCGGCCGAGCGAAGGCCCGGAGCTGCAGGACTACCAGGGCCTGCTCAAGGACGGGCTGTGGCGCCCGACGACGCTCGAGATCTACGTGATGAACGCCGACGGCTCGAACCTGCGGCAGGTCACGAAGCTGGGGAAGGCGAGCTTCGCGCCCTACTTCTTCCCGGACGGCAAGCGGATCATCTTCGCGAACAACAGCCACGACCCGAAGGGCCGCGACTTCGACCTCTACATCATCAACGTCGATGGCACCGGCCTCGAACGCGTGACGTGGAATCCGACGTTCGACAGCTTCCCGATGTTCTCGCCGGACGGGAAGAAGCTGGTGTTCGCCTCGAACCGCAACGCGGCGAAAGAGGGCGACACGAACATCTTCATCGCCGACTGGGTGAACTAGACGCCGACGCCCTTCTTCTCATGACGGAGGCTCCTGAGCAGGAAGCCGACGTTGGATGGCCGCTCGCCGAGCCGCCGCATGAAGTACGGGAACCATTCCTTCCCGAACGGCAGGTAGATCCGCATCCGGTAGCCGCGCGCGAGCAGTGACGCCTGCAGGTCGCGGCGGATCCCGTACAGCATCTGGAACTCGAAGCGGTCGTTCGGAATGCCGCGCTCGCGGGCATAGGCGATCGTGGCCTCGATCATCGCGGGGTCGTGCGTGGCGATCGCGTGGTACTGCCCGGAGTCGAGCAGCCGCTTCATCGCGGCGATGAAGTGGTCCTCGACGTCGGCCCGCCGCGGAAAGGCCACCTGCCGCGGCTCCTTGTAGGCGCCTTTCACCAGCCGCACGCGCGCGCCCAGGCCGAGCACGCGCGTCAGGTCGGCGTCGGTACGCCGCAGGTAGCTCTGGAGCACCACACCGACGTTGCGGTAGTCGTGCTTCCACAGCGTTTCGAAGATGTCGAGGGTCTGCTGCGTGTGACCGGAATCCTCCATGTCCACGCGGATGAAGAAGCCCTGTTCGGCGGCCGGCGTCAGGATGCGCCGCAGGTTGTCGACACACGTGGCGCGGTCGATGTCGAGGCCGAGCTGCGTGAGTTTCAGCGAGATGTTCCGCTCGACGCCGGCCTGCGCGATCACGCGGATCAACCGCAGATACTCGTCGGTGGCCGCCGTCGCCGCCGCCGGCGTGCGCACGCTCTCACCGAGGTAGTCGAGCGTCAGCAGGTACCCCTGATCCTGGATGGCCTTCGCGGCGACCAGCGCCTCGTCGATCGTCTCGCCGGCGATGAAGCGCCGGGCGAAGCCCGTTTCCTTCACCATGCCGTAGCGGGAGGCGAGCCGCCGCACGAGCGGACTCTGCGCGAGCAGGTGGAAGAGCGCCTTGGATGGGAGGTGGAGCACGACGGGGGCTCCTGATGGACGGGCCGCTAATGCGTGCGGTCGGACGGCGACGCGAGCGCGTGCTCGATCGAACGCGCGTAGTAGCGGAGGACGTTGCGGTCGCGGACGCGGAGCCGGCTGCCTTCCACCACGACCACGCCGCGGAGTTCGAGCGGTTCGATGCCCAGCTCGACGGCCTCGCGGCCTGACTGCACGCCGAGGTTGGCCCCGCCCGCGCGCGCGGCCTCGACGATGGCCTCGGACCTGGCGATGAGCTCGCGCCGGGTGATCGCCGGGCGCATGGCGGCCGCGACGACGGTCGTCGGCAGGATCTTGACCTGCCGGCCGATGGCCGCCATCACGGCGTGGGCGAGGTCGAGGACCGCCTTGCGCGAATCGACCTCGACGTGTTCGACGGGGATGGGCCGCCCGAACGTGACGAACGCGCGCGACCGGTAGCCGACGGCATAGCGGACCATCTCGGCCAGCTCGCGGCTGAACGGCCGCTGCGTGCGCTTGATGCGCTGGCGCGCCAGCACATGGTCCTCGAGCACGAGATCGTAGGAGATCGCGGTCGGCACGATGACCAGGTTCGAACGTTCCGCCTGGAGCGCGGCGTTGAAGAGGCCCGTCTTCGGGCTCTTCAGCTCGCCGCTGTAGCTGCGGCCGCCTTCGGGATAGAAGAACAGGTCCTGGGTGCGGAGCATCTCGGCCACGTAGGCCTTGAGCGTCACGAGATACGCCGGGTCCTTGGCGTTGCGCCGCACCGGGATCGCGCCCGTCACATGGCGGTGGATGAGCCCGAGCGGTCCCCCGAACAGGTTGATGCCGGCGGCGATGACGGGCGGCCGGATGCCGTTGTCATCGAGCACCAGCGGCTCGACGAGGTAGTCGATGTGGCTCCGGTGGTTCGAGGCGTAGACGATCCGGCCGCCGCGAGCGGCGGCCTTGACGAGCTGGACCTGCTCGCCGATGCGCTCAATCTTCCGGAGGATCGGATAGAGCGGATGCTTGAGGGCCTTGTAGATGGAGTAGCGCTGCGTCGTGCGCATCTCCTCGAGATACGTCTCGATCCGGGCACGCGCCTGGGCGCCCGTGGCCTCGTCGTGCAGGTACCGGGCGATGTCTTCCCGCGCGAGCACCGCCTTGGTGATGTCGTCCAGCATGCCCGAGGCCGACTATAGCAGAACGCTTCGGGTCAGCCGCGCGCCTGGCTGGCCGAACGGGCGTGCCATGCGAGCAGGATGAGCGTGCCCACCAGGTTCAGCTGCATCAGCCGCGTCGATCGCGCGTGCAGCGTGTCGAAGCGGATGCGCCGCGGGTCGCCGGCCTCGAGCGTCGAGGGCGAGACACCCGCGCCGATGGTGGCCTGAACCCGGTCGACCTCGGGATAGAGCCTGACGCCCATGAACAGCGTGATGGCGAGCATCGCGGCGGCGATCGCGCCACGGACGAGGACGTCCGATCGCCGCGTCGTCACGCGGGCCATCGCCGCCAGCGTGACGAGCACGACGGCCGCGCAGACGTAGGCGACGATCTGGAAGCGGTCGAGCACGGTGCCGAAGACCGCCCCGGCCAGGACGCGGCCCCGTGCCGCGTCGTTCGCCTGCAGCACCTGGAACGTCGCGGGCGCGACGACGGCCCCGAGCACGGCGATCCCGCCGAGCCAGACCGCCAGCGCGAGCGAGTGCAGAAACCGGATGACGACCATGCGCCGATTATCGCCCGTCCGGAGTACACTGTGGCCCTCTTCCAGCGAGGTTTCATGTCCATTTCGACGTCTTCGCGAGTTCCGGTTCTGCGGAACATCGCCACACGACTGCGCATCGAGAGCGTCCTGGCCACCACCGAGTCGGCCAGCGGCCATCCGTCGACCTGCTGCTCGGCCGCGGATATCGTGGCCGCGCTGTTCTTCGCCGAGATGCGCTTCGACCCGAAGAACCCGCAGCTCGCCACGGCCGACCGCTTCGTCCTCTCGAAGGGCCACGCGGCGCCGCTCCTCTATGCGGCCTGGGCCGAGGCCGGGTACGTGGCCCGCCGCGACCTGTTGAACCTGCGCAAGATCGATTCGGACCTCGAGGGGCATCCGACGCCCCGTCTGCCGTTCGTGGACGTGGCCACCGGGTCGCTCGGCCAGGGGCTGTGCGCCGGCGTCGGCATCGCGCTCAACGCGCGGCGCATCGGCTCCGACTACCGCACCTACGTGCTGATGGGCGACGGCGAGACGGCCGAGGGGTCGGTGTGGGAAGCCGCGTCGGTCGCGGCCTGGGAGAAGCTGGACACGATCTGCGCCATCGTCGACGTGAACGCGCTCGGACAGAGCGGACCCACGCAGTTCGAGCACGACATGGAGGCGTACCGCGTGCGGTGGTCCGCCTTCGGCTGGCACGCCGTGGTGATCGACGGGCACGACATGCCGGCGATCCTCGACGCTCTCGACACCGCGCGGGCCACGAAGGGCCGGCCGACGGTGCTGCTGGCGCGCACGCTCAAGGGCAAGGGCATCTCGTTTGTCGAAGGGAAGCCCGGCTGGCACGGGAAGGCGCTGAAGAAGGGCGAGGAGTGCGACAAGGCCGTCGCGGAGTTGACGGCGCAACTGGTGACCGGCGGGGACGGGGTCCCCGTGCCGCCGATGCCCGCCGCGCCGAAGGCGCCGGCAGCCCCCGGGCCGATCGCGGCGCCGGCCTACACGCCCGGCGACCTGGTCGCGACGCGTGAGGCGTATGGCGACGCCATCGCGAAGCTTGGCGCGCAGGACGCCCGGGTCGTCGCGCTCGACGCCGACGTCAAGAACTCCACGTTCAGCGACAAGTTCGAGCAGCGGGCCGACAAGACCCGGTTCTACCAGAACTTCATCGCGGAGCAGGTCATGGTCGGCGCCGCGATGGGGCTCGCGAGCCGCGGCGCGATTCCGTTCCCGTCGACCTTCGCCGCGTTCCTGACGCGCGCGTACGACTTCATCCGCATGGCCGCGATCAGCAACCTGAACATCAAGATGGCGGGGTCGCACGCCGGCGTGTCGATCGGCGAGGACGGACCGTCGCAGATGGCGCTCGAGGACCTCGCGATGATGCGGGCGCAGCCGAACATCACCGTGCTCTATCCGTGCGACGCCGTCAGCACGGATCGGCTGGTGACGGCCATGGCGGCCACGCCCGGCCCCGCGTACATGCGGACGTCGCGGCCCAAGACGCCGGTGATCTACGGGCCCGACGAAGCGTTCCCGATCGGCGGCCTGAAGGTGCTGCGCTCCAGCGGTGCGGACGTCGCCACGGTGATCGGGGCGGGCATCACGGTGTTCGAGGCCCTGGCTGCCCACGACACGCTGAAGGCGGCCGGCACGGCGATCCGCGTCGTGGACCTCTATTCCCTGCAGCCCATCGACGCCGCCGCCCTCATCGCCTGCGCGAAGGCCACCGGCGGCCGCCTGATCACCGTCGAGGATCACTATGCGGCGGGCGGCATCGGCGACGCGGTGGCCGCGGCCGTGGCGCCGGCGGGCTTTACGGTGACGCGTCTCGCCGTGCGTGAGATCCCGCGGAGCGGCAAGCCGGAGGAGCTCGTCGACCGCTACGGCCTGTCGGCCCGCCATATCGTGGCGGCCGTGCGCGCGGCCCTCGCGTAGCGTCCGCCGGCGGCGCCGCCCCGGCGGACGGAGGCGAGCGACTACCGGCCGGCCGGGAAGTTCCGCTTCCCGAGCACCTGACGCGCCTGCCAGAGATGCCGGCGCTCGTGCGCCACCATCAGGCCGAAGGCGGACCCGAGCGGCATGCGCAGCCAGTGGTACACGGGTGAGCTGACCTTCGCACGCGCCAGGTCGAGGCCGTTCGCCTGCCGGAGCCGGTCGACGAACTGCGTCTGATACGCGCGGAAGGCGGGAATCGTCTCCGCCTTCGCCCGCCGCGGCTGCGGCACCCAGGCCTTCGGGGCCGTGAAGCGGCGCTTCGCCGGCGGCTCCATCGAACGCACCAGCAGGCGCCCGATCAGGTTGTAGTGGTACGGCCCCGGCCCGTAGATCCCCTGGCGGATCGCGGCCTCGATCCCGACGTCGAGCATCGGCAGGTACGACCGCGCGGTGGCGTTCAGGTGCTCGAGGCACTGGGCGACGGACCAGGCGTCCGGCGCCGGCTGCCAGTTGAACTG
>JBFXBH010000088.1:0-10801 GCA_050183355.1 Vicinamibacterales bacterium
CCTTCGCCGGCGAACGCCGTCAGCGTCAGCGTCTGGCCCTTGACCGTGAACGACAACGTGCCGATCTGCGTCGTCTTCCGCATCTTGCCGGTCGAGGTCGGCATGTCGAACACGGGCTGATCGCTCGCCACGGCGAGCTGGGCCGGGACCCGGTACTCGGGATCGATGTCGTAGTACGCCAGCGGCACGAACTGCGACCGCTTCTCCTTCGGCACGGGATTGTCCCGGTCGTCGGACAGGAAGAACGCATCCTTCCGCGCGCGATCCTCGCGCACCCGCTCGATGTAGGACGCCGAGTCGTCGAGCGGCGTCGGACCGGAGGAGCAGGCGGTGGCGGTGGCGGCGGCGACGAGCGTGCAGGACAGCAGACGGCGCATCACCTCGAACTATACCGCTCCGCCCCCGCGGCCGCCGCCGGCACGGTCGCGGCCAGGTCGTCGGGCCGCGCGGCGCGCGGCACGCCCCGGGGCGCGCGGCCGACGGGCGTGCGGACGGCCGAGACGATGACGGCGTCCCTCATGCCCGCGCGGAGAAGTCCTTCAGCAGATCCTCGAGGGCGTCGCCCACTTCGCTGGCCTGCCCGTCGAACAGGTGATTCGCGCGGTCGATGACGACCAGTTCCTTCGGCTCCTCGAGCTTCGCGTAGAACTCGCGGACGAGGCCGATCGGAATCAGCTCGTCCTCCTCGCCGTGCACGAGAAACGTCGGCTTGGCGGTGGCGATGACGGTCGAGAAGTCATAGCGGTTGACCGGCGGCGCGATACCGATCCGGACGGCGACGCGCGGATCCTGGCTGGACGCGGTCATGCCGACCCACGACCCGAACGAGCCGCCGCCGCCCCAGATCTCGAGGCCGGGAAACCGCGCGGCCGCGACGTCGACGGCGGCGCGGAAGTCGTCCTGCTCGCCGCGGCCGTCGTCGAACGCGCCGGCGCTCCGGCCGACGCCGCGGAAGTTGAAGCGCAGCACCGCGCAGCCTGCGCGCGCAAGACCCTTGGCGGCCTGGAAGATCATCTTCGTGTGCATCGTGCCGCCGTGCGTCGGCAGCGGGTGCGCCAGCACGACGATCGCCCGCGGCGCGCCCGCCGGCAGTTCCAGCAGCGCTTCGAGCGGCCCGGCGGGGCCGGGGATCTCACGCAGGGCGAGGGGGCGATCGGTCATCGGGGCCGGCGCGCCGGTCAGTACGCCGCCGTGTCCCTGATGGCACGGAGGATGGTGGCCGAGCCGGGGAGAATGGCCTCCTCGAGCGACGGCGAGTACGCGACCGGGCAGTCGAGCGCCGCCACGCGGCGGATCGGCGCGTCGAGCTGGTCGAACAGCTCGTCCGAGATCCGTGCGGCGATTTCGGCGCCGAAGCCGCAGGTCAACTGGTCCTCGTGCGCGACGATCACGCGGTTGGTCGACGAGACCATCGCCGCGATGGTCTCCCAGTCGTAGGGCATCAACGTCCGCAGATCGACGACCGCCACGCTGACCCCGTCCTGTTCGGCCTGCTGGGCCGCCAGCAGCGACTTCTGCACCAGCGCGCCCCAGGTGAGGATGACCATGTCCGTGCCCGGCCGCCGGACCGCGGCCCTGCCGAACGGCACCATGTAATCCGCGCCGGGATACTCGCCCTTGGTATACGTCTGCCGGTACAGGTGCTTGTGCTCGAGGAACAGCACCGGGTCGTCGCAGCGGATGGCCGTACGCAGCAGGCCCGCCGCGTCGGCCGCGCTCGACGGGAACGCGATGCGGATGCCGGGACAGTGCGCGAAGATGCTGGCGCCGGACTGGCTGTGGTACGGCCCGCCGCCGCGGAGGTACCCGCCGATCGGCGTGCGGATCACGACCGGCGCCGTCCAGGTGTTGCCCGAGCGATACCGGAACACGGACAGCTCATCGCGGATCTGGAGCATCGCCGGCCAGATGTAGTCGAAGAACTGGATCTCGACGACCGGCTTCATGCCCCGCAGTGCGAGCCCCACGGCGCGGCCCACGATGTTCGCTTCCGCCAGCGGCGCGTTGAACACGCGGTGGCCGCCGAACTGCCGCTGCAGGCCGTGCGTCGCCTTGAACACGCCACCCTTGCCGCTGACCTCGCTCAACGCCTCGGCCCGGGAGGCATCCGCCACGTCCTGCCCGAACACGACGATGCGGGGCTCCCGCGCCATCTCGTCCCTGAGCGTGTGGTTGATGGCGGCGACCATCGTGTCGGGCTTGCCGGCCGGCGCGGCGGGCGTGTCGAACGCGGACGATGTCGGATCCACGTCCGGCGAGAACACGAAGTCCAGCGCGGTGGCAGGGTCGGGCTTGGCGGCTTCGAGCGCGCGGTCGGCCGCCTCCGCCGCCTCCCGTTCGACCGCGGCCGAGAACGCAGCGAGCGCCGCGGCGTCGGCCAGGCCGTCCTCGACCAGCGCGCGGGCCATCCGCGTGAGCGGGTCGCGGCGGGCCTCCTCGTCGCGTTCTGCCGCCGTCTTGTAAAGCGATTCGTCGTCGGAATGCGAGTGCGAATACGGCCGCGTGCACCGCGCGTGCACGAGCACCGGCCCATCGCCGGCCCTGGCGGTGGCCACGGCCACGCGCATCGTGCCGAGGCTGTCGGCGAAGTCCGTGCCGTCGCAGCGCAGCACCGTGAGTCCCGGAAAGGATTCGACGATGCGGCCGATGTCCGCGCCCGGCGTCTGCGCGGTCACGGGTGTCGAGATCGCGTAGCCGTTGTCCTCGACGAGGATCACCAGCGGCAGGCGCTCGGTGCATGCCGTGTTGAGGGCCTCCCAGAACTCCCCCTCGCTCGTGCCGCCGTCGCCGATCGAGACGTACGTCACTTCGTCCGCGTGCACCGGGTCGCCGTTCACGGGGCCGACGCCCAGCCTGCGGTAGCGAACCGTGGCCTCGGCGCAACCCACCGCGTGCAGGCACTGCGAGGCCACCACGCTGCTCTGCGTGGGGATCCGGAGGCGCCGGCTGCTCCAGTGCGACGGCATCTGGCGTCCGGCCGACGTGCCGTCGTCGCGCGCGCCCACGGCCGCGAGGAACATCTCGTAGGGCGTCATGCCCAGCATCAGGCACAGCGCACGGTCGCGATAGTAGGGGAAGAACCAGTCGTGGCCAGGCGTGAAGGCCATCGCGGCGGCCGTCAGGATGGCCTCGTGGCCCGCGCCGCTGATCTGGAAGTACGCCTGACTCTGATTGCGGAGGTGGATCTCGCGATCGTCGATCGCCCGCGAGAGGAGCATCGACCGGTAGGCCGCCAGCAGGCCCTCGCGCGTGAGGCCGGTGCGATCGCTGAGCCGCGACGACGTTGCGGCCTTGGCGCCCCCGGCGGGGGCCACGCTCGACGCCATAACCGGCGGATTATACCACCCGGTTCAGCCGCCCGGGGCCGGGCGCCGCGGCTCGCGGCCGGTGGCGTGTTCCCGCGCACGGCCGGCGCGGACGCACCGCCGGTCGTGCGGCCTGCTGGGATAGAGTGTCGCGCATGTCCATTCCGGCCGACCGCGTCACGCTCTACCGATGGGACGATATTGCGCTCGAGAAGGTCACCGACATGCTCTCGCGCAAGATCATCACCGGCGAGAAGGAGATGATCACGCAGATCTATCTGAAGAGCGGCTGCATCGTCCCGATGCACAACCACGAGGCGGAGCAGATCACGTACGTGCTGAGCGGCTCGATGAAGTTCAGGGTCAACGGCGAGGACGTGGTCGTGCGGGCCGGAGAGGTGCTGCACATCCCGTCGTGGCTGCCGCACCAGGCGGAGGCGCTCGAAGACTGCTTCGAGATGGACATCTTCAGCCCGATCCGCCACGACTGGCTGAACGGCACGGACAACTACTTCTTCAACGAGCCGGTGAAGTAGCTCTCATCGCTCAAGCTGCGGGTCCCGAGGATGCGGCCGGATCTGGTCGTAGGCGACGACCCTCCGTCTCGCGCGCGATGTGGGCGCCATCGCACTCCCCGGCTCATCCTCTCTATAAATCGCGCTCGAGTCGGAGGGTCGCCGCCCACTCCCTGCCCATCCGGCCGTGCCTTCGGCCTGCCCGCGTGAACGCGGGTGCGCGTGAGTGTCATCACCCGACCGCCGGCCTCGTGTGTGACAGCCGGTCGTTCAGTGCACGCGCGGGCCGGGGCCGCGGCCGCCGGGGTAGACGTCGAACTTCCGGCGGTGCCGGTCGATTTTCCAGCGCTGGTAGCGGTACGTCAGTTCGGCCAGCGGCCGCATCCGGCCGCCCTTCAGGAACAGATAGCCGGCCACGATGCCGCCGAGGTGCGTCGTGTGCGCCACGCCCCCGACTTCGCTCATCGCGAGGAACAGCGAGATCGCGCCGATGATCAGCACGAAGTACTTCGCCGGAATCGGAAAGAGCATCCAGAAGTAGATCGGGCGATCGGGGTAGTACAGCGCGAACGCGAGCAGCAGGCCGTACACGGCGCCGGACGCGCCGATGGTCAGCGAGTAGTACAGCATCTCGCCGAGGTTGCCCGGCAGCAGGACGGCCGAGAGCAGCGTCGTCACGGCGGCGCCGATGCCGGAGATGGCGTAGTAGCGGGCGAAGAACGCCGTTCCCCACGTCCGTTCGAGCTGGACGCCGAACATCCACAGGCCGAGCATGTTGAACAGGATGTGCGACAGCCCGCCGTGCAGGAACATGTACGTCACCGGCTGCCAGAACGCGAAGCGTCCGAAGACGTCCGCCGGGCGGAGGCCGAGGCGCAGCGTGACATCGGGCACGACAAACGCGATCAGGAACCCCGCCACGTTCGCGGCGATGAGCGCGCGGACGGCCGGCGTCATCGGGCCGGGCCCGAAGGAATAGGAGGACATCGAAGGCCGGTACGTGGGGCGTGAGGGTGGCATCGTCAGGAACCAGTCTTCGCGGGCAACGCCCGGTCATCCGGCAGCGGCAGCGCGAGCAGCACCGCTCCGAGCGGCAGCACCGCGACGAGCATCAGGGCCGTCTCGATGCCGGTCCGGTCCGCGAGGAACCCGACCAGCGCCACCAGCAACCCGCCGGTGCCCCAGGCAAAGCCCATCATAAGAGACGACACCGTGGCGGCGCTGACCGGGGCGAGCGTCTGGCCGAACGTGACGTTCACCGGCAGGGTGGACTGGAGCAGGAACCCGCCGAGGCAGAGCACGGGCAGGAACAGGCCGCCGGGCAGGATCGGCGCGAGCGTCAGAAACGGCACGGACGCCGCGAGCGACCAGACGATGACCCGTCGCGCGCCCCAGCGGTCGGCCATCGACCCGCCGAAGAAGCCGCCGGCGCTCGTGCACGCCAGATACACGGCCGCCATGACGCCGGCCGTGCCCACCGAGACGCCCCGTCGCGTCAGCAGCACCGGCATGAACGTCGAGATGCTGACGGCCGTCAGCGTGCGGACGACGACGATGAGATAGAGGAGGCCGAGCGGCTTGGCGTACGGCCGCAGGCCGGCGAAGCCCCGCACGGCGTGCGGCTCCGCGGACGCGTCCAGCGGCGGCATGTGCCGCAGCCACGACGCCAGCAGCAGCAGGCCCGGCACCATCAGCACGGGCGTCCACGCCACGCCCGCCACGGCCACGAACGGCGCGAACACGAGCGGCCCGAGCGCGAATCCCATCGAGCCGGCGGTGATGTGCACCGACATCGCCATGCCCCGGCGATACCCGCCGACCTTGTAGACCAGCGCCGCCGCGGGCGGGTGGAACGCCGCGCCGCCGAGTCCCCCGACGACGAGGACCGCCGCCGCGGCCCACACGCTGGTGGCCAGGCCGAGCAGGCTCAGCACGGCCACGGAGAGGATCGGACCCGCGACGAGCAGCACCCGGGGCCGCCTCCGATCGGCGATCGCGCCGAACGCCAGCTGGGAGACCGAGTTCGAGAGCTGCAGGCAGGTCTGGAGCAGCCCGGCCGTCGCCAGCGTCAGGCCCAGCCGCGGAATCAGGACCGGCAGCAGCGGCGCGTAGATGTTGCTGAACCCGTCGACGATGAAGTGCGTTGCCGCGACGACCGTGACGGCGGGCGGCAGGCCGAAGATCCGGACCTTCATGCGCGCGTGCGGCCCAGCCGGCGGAGCACCATCGCGGAGGCCTGCCGGAACTCGGGAATCCGCAGCGCCCAGGCCGACGCGGCCAGCACCACCAGCGCCACGCCGATCGTCAGGGCGAGGCGGGTGCCCTGCCGCAGCAGGGACGCGCCGGGCATCCAGCCGTCAAGGGCGCCGTAGGCCGCCGCCGCGGCCAGCCCCATCAGGGCCGACGCCAGCGCGATCCGGATGAGCGACGACGTCACGCGCGCCGCCTCCACGCCGTCCAGCCGCCGTGACAGGCGCCACACGAGGAGCGACGCACTGACCAGCGCGGCGAACGACGTGCCGAGCGCGAGGCCCGTGAAGCCGAGCCAGCGCGAGAGCACGATGTTCAGCGTGGCGTTGGTCAGCACGGATGCCACGCTGACCATGACCGGCGTCCGGCTGTCGCCGAGCGCGTAGAACGTCGGGGCGACGATCCGCGAGACCGAATAGCCCACGAGCCCGACGGCGTAGAACTGCAGCGCGCCGGCCGTGGCGGCCGTGTCCGCCGGCGTGAAGGCGTTCCGCTCGAACAGCAGCTGCACGATCGGCGTCGCCAGCGTCACCAGGCCGACGGTGGCCGGGACGTTCAGCATCAGCATCAGCGAGAGCCCGTCGGCGACGGTCGTGCGGACGGAGGCGTCGTCGCCGCCCGCGGCGTGCCGTGAGACGGCCGGCACGGTCGCCGTCGCCACCGACACGCCGAACAGGCCGATCGGCAGGTACATCAGCCGGAACGCATAGTTCAGCCACGACACGGCGCCGGTGCCGTGTCCGGTGGCGAGCAGCGTGTTGACGAACACGTTGACCTGCGTGGCCGCGAGGCCGATCGTGCCCGGCCCCATCAGCAGCAGGATCCGCCGGAGCCCGGGGTCCGAGAAGTCGAGGATGAACCGGTGCCTGTAGCCCTCCGCGCGCAGCCCCGGCCACTGCAGCGCAATCTGTCCGATGCCGCCGGCGAGCGTGCCGATGGCGATCGACGCGATCGGCGGCAGTCCGAGGGCCGGCATCAGCGGCGTCAGCGCCAGCGCGCAGACGACCGTCGCCACGTTGAACGTCGCCGGCGACAGCGCGGGCATGAAGAAGCGCCGCAGGCTGTTCAGCATGCCCATGCAGGCGGCCGCGACCGCGATGAGCATCAGGAAGGGCGTCATCGCACGGGTGAGCCCGACGGTGAGCTCCAGCTTGCCCGGGACCTGCGCGTAGTCCCCCGCGAAGGCCCCCACCAGCGGCCGCGCGAACACGATGCCGGCGACGACCAGCAGGCCCGTGGCCACGAGCAGCGTGTTGATGACGATGCTGGCCAGCCGCCACGCCGCGGCCCTGCCCTCGGTCGTCAGCGTCTTCGTGAACGTCGGGACGAACGCCGCGCTCATCGCGCCTTCCGCGAACAGGTCGCGGACCATGTTCGGTACGCGGAACGCGACGTTGAAGGCGTCCATCGCGTCGCTGGCGCCGAACGCGGAGGCCAGCACCTGCTCGCGCACCACGCCGAGGATGCGGCTGGTCAGCGTGGCGGCGCCGGTGACGCCGGCCGCGCGGGCGAGTCCCGGCTCGGCCGACGCGTTCGCGGAGACGCCCGACGCTGCACCGGACGGCGAGCCGGAGTGTCTGCTCACCGGGTACAAAAAAAGCGGGCCCCGGCGGAACCGGGGCCCGAAGGGAAGGGTGAAGGCTGACTAGGCCTTGCTGCAGAGTATAGACGCCCGCTGTGACGGGAAAGTTGCCCCGATGTTGTCGCGGTA
This sequence comes from Vicinamibacterales bacterium, assembly GCA_050183355.1. Taxonomy (GTDB): domain Bacteria; phylum Acidobacteriota; class Vicinamibacteria; order Vicinamibacterales; family UBA2999; genus CANKJK01. The sequence continues at coordinate 7,782 of JBFXBH010000088.1, forward strand.
CGTCGCGAACGGTGCGGCATCGTTCCTGCCGGCGGTCTCTACAGGGCCGCGAGCCGTGCCTTGACGGCCTCGCTGACAACCTTCCCGTCGGCGGTCTTCCCCGCGAGCTTCACCATGACGGCCTTCATGACCTTCCCCATCTCCTTGGGGGAGGTGGCACCGGTCTCCACAACGGCTTCGGCCACGGCCGCCTCGACTTCGGCGGCCGACGCGGGCGGCGGCAGGTACTCGTCGAGGATCGCTACCTCGGCGGTTTCCTTGTCGACGAGGTCCTGGCGGCCGGCCGCCGCGAACTGCTCGATCGAGTCACGCCGCTGCTTCACGAGCTGGCCGATGACCTGCAGCACCTCGGCGTCGTCGAGGTCGCGGTTCTTCTCGACCCCGCGGTTCATGATGGCCGCCTTGATCAGACGCAGCGTGCCGAGCCGACCGGCCTGCTGCGCCTTCATCGCGGCCGTGATCTCCGCGTTGACGCGGGCTGTCAGTGGGGAATCTGCCATGGCTCTCTCTAGTGATCCTGATCCGAGTCGCCGAACGTGATGTGCCACCCGTCCGTCTGGTCGTAGAAGCCCGCGGGGACCTCCACGGCGTTCACCTTGACCGCCACGTCGATGCCCGACTTCACCTGGAAGTACCCGTTCCGCTTCAGCACCTTTCGGAACGCGGCGTGCGTGATGTAGCAGCGGACCTTGTCCGTGTCCTCGGCGCGCGCCTCCCGGTCGACCCAGCGCAGCAGCGTCTTGAGTCCGGAGACGTCCCCGGGCGCGACGAGCAGGTCCACGAGCAGCGTCACCTTGCCCAGCGGCTCGTACAGGTGCCGGTAGACGGCGTAGCCGTGCACCTCGCCCTCCCGCTTCAGCGCCACCACGGCGTAGCGGACGTGCGGCGGTTCGATGTACCGCCAGTTCAGGTACGCGGCGTCGCGCCGGACGGCCAGGTCGAACTGCGGCGCAAGCCGTTCCCAGAGCGCGGTGAAGGACGCGTCGAAGCGGCGGATCGGCTCGCACTCGGCGCGCAGCGGCCTCGACCGGGCGACGACGCGGACGACCGGCAGCGTCAGCGCGGAGATCAGGCGGTTGACCAGCACCGGTACGCTCGGCAGGCGCAGCGCGCGCCGCGTGAGCGGCTTGACCAGGCACGGCAGCGCCGTCGGCGCCGGCCAGTGGAGCCGGTCGTAGACCGCGCGCGTGGCCGGCGGCACCCCCAGCGTCAGCGCCGCGCCGGTGTTGCGATCCCAGTTGCGGATGAGCGCCTCGTCGAGCGCCAGCGACTCGCGCTCCGGCGCCACGTAGGCTTCCGATCCCCAGCTCGCGTCGACGTTCATGCCGCGGAGCGAGAGGCGGACCGGGAGCGTCGGAAAATGCGCCACCACCGTGGGGCCCTCGCGGGCGACCCACAGGCGCGGCTGTCCGCCCAGGTTGCAGGGATTCCGGCGATGCAGCCAGTCCCAGCGGAGGGCCTGCGCGTCAGCGGCGTCCGGGCCGTGCGTACGTCGGTAGAGCGTTTCGACCCCGCGGCGATCCTCGGGGCGGAAACGGTCGATCTCCGCCATGCGTGCCTAGCGCGTGGCCGGTCCGGCGCCGGAGGGGGACGGGATGCCCGGGTTGGTCGGCGAGAGCGGAACCGACTGGGGCGTCGGGGCGATCGCCCCCGGCGCGCCGCCCGGCATCGTGCCGAACGGCGTCGCCGGCGTCACCTGCCCGCCGGGCACCGGCATCCGGCCCGTCGGACCGGTCTGCGGCGTCACCATCGACGGCGGATATCCGCTCGTGGGCGTCTGATACCGTGGCAGTGCGCCCTGCGGGAACTGGGGACCGGGGCCGGGCATCGGCGTCACGTTGCCCGGGATCGGCCGCGGCAGCGTCGTCGCCGCGCCGGGCTGGAACGCGGGCGTCTGCGCGCCGGGGAGGTCCGGGTCCTCGTTGAAACCGTCATCCGGATCCGGAATCTGCGGCCCCGGCTGGAACAGCGGCTGGCGGCCGGCCATCGACGCCGGGGCCGGCGGCGGATTCGCCGGTGCCGCGCTGGTCGGCAGGATGATCACCTTGTCGAAGCGCGCCTGTGCCGCGTCGGGCGTGCCGGCCCTGGCCGACACCATGTATCCGGCGACGCCACGGAGAATCGTGTCGAGGGCCTGGCGTTCCGACACACCCGCGAGCTGCAGCGTGACCGGGGCCCCGGCCACCTTCTCGCCATTGATGACGGCCACACGCCCGACCCGGGCCCACTCGGCCATGATCTGGCGCACGGGCGCGTTGGTCGCGTTCAGCGTGACCAGGCCGTTCTGCATGCTGAGCGCCACCTGCTGCGCGGCGGCGGGCGCGGCGGCGGCCAGCACGGCGGCGGCGATGAGCGGCAGGCGCATCCGGGTCACAACAACTCCATCTTACGGCTGTTGCACACCCCGGTGGAAGGTCAGGACGCGCTGGATGATGTCGTCCAGCGGAACCCGCGGCCGGAAGCCGACGAGCGCGTGGATCCGGGTGATATCCGGCACGCGCCGCGGCATGTCCTCGAAACCCGCCTCGTAGGCCTCCTCGTACGGGATCGAGACGATGGGCGACCGGCTGCCGGCCAGATCCCGTACGCGTTCGGCGAGCGCCCGGATCGAGATCTCCTCGGGGTTCCCGATGTTGAGGACCTGTCCGACCGCCGCCGGCGTCGTCATCAGCGCGACCAGGGCGTCGACCACGTCGCCGACGTAGGTGAAGCTGCGTGACTGCGTGCCGTCGCCGTAGACGGTGATGGGATCTCCGTCGAGCGCCTGGCGCACGAAGCGGGGCAGCACCATGCCGTACTGGCCGGTCTGGCGCGGCCCGACCGTGTTGAAGAGGCGCACGATCACGACCGGCAGCCCTCGCTCCTTGAAGTAGGCGAGGGCCAGGAACTCGTCGATGAGCTTGCTGCACGCGTACGCCCAGCGATGCTTGGACGAGGGACCTAGCACGAGGTCGGCGTCCTCCCGGAACGGCACGTGCGCGCTCTTGCCGTACACCTCCGACGTCGACGCGATGAACACG
>JBFXBH010000089.1:0-10801 GCA_050183355.1 Vicinamibacterales bacterium
GACCTCGGCATGGTCAGCCACGACGAGCCGTTCCAGCACCTGCTGACGCAGGGCATGGTGCTGAAGGACGGCGCCGTGATGTCCAAGTCCAAGGGCAACGTCGTGGACCCGGACGAGATGATGGCGAAGTACGGCGCCGATGCGCTGCGCGTCTACATCATGTTCGTCGCGCCGCCGGAGAAGGAGATCGAGTGGAGCGACGCCGGCATCGAGGGGAGCTGGCGGTTCCTCGCACGCGTGTGGCGGCTGGTCGACCACTGGCTGGAGCCGCTCACGGCGGCGACGGCCACCGGTCCGGAACGCGCGGCGTTTGACGGGATTACCGACGCCGGACGCGCCCTCCGGCGGAAGACGCACGACACCATTCGCCGCGTGACGGCCGATATCGCCGAGCGGCAGCAGCTCAACACCGCCGTGTCCGCGATGATGGAACTCGTCAACGAGCTGTACGCGTTCAGCGAGACGACGGTGACGGGCGCACCGTCGAAACGCGCCGATGACGCGGCCCGTCCCGCGGAGGAGCCCGCGAACGCCGCGGTTGTCGGTGAGGCGCTTTCCGCGCTGGTGCGGATGCTCGCCCCGTTCGCCCCGCACACGGCCGAGGAACTGTGGGAGCGGATGGGGCACGCGGGCGGCCTGACGACCGCGACCTGGCCGGCGTTCGATGCGGATGTGGCCCGGGCGGACGAGGTGGTCATCCCGGTACAGGTGAACGGCAAGGTGCGCGGCCGCCTGACCGTGCCGGCGGATGCCTCCGACGCGGACCTGGAGGCGCGCGCGCTGGCCGACGCCGCGGTGCAGCCCCATCTGGCGGGGAAGACCGTGAAGAAGGTGGTCGTCGCGAAGGGCCGGCTGGTCAGTATCGTGGTGGCATGACCAACCGCGCCACGTCCCGCGTGACGCGACGCCGTGCGGTGGCGCGGCTGGCCCTCGCCGGCGCCGCGGTGGCGGCGTCCGGGTGCGGGTACGCGCTGGCCGGCCGCGGGTCCTTCATCCCGCCGGACATCAAGGCCATCGGGATTCCGATGCTCGGCAACCGGAGCACGTTCTTCGACGTGGAGCAGGTGCTGACGGAGAAGCTCCGCACGGAGTTCATCGGCCGTGGCTCGTTCCGTGTCGTGCCGGACGATGCCGGCGTGGACGCCGTCGTGGCCGGGGAGATCACCGGCATCAGCGTGCAGCCGTCGGCCTTCAACGATCAGCAGCTCGCGACGCGGTATCTGTTCCTGCTCACGATGCGCGTCAGCTTCACGGACACGAAGGCGGCGAAGGTCCTGTGGTCCAACGACGCGCTGCAGTTCCGGGGCGAGTACGAGCTCTCGCAGCGGACGACCGGCGCGATTCAGGGGGCCGGATTCCTCGACGAGGAACGCAGCGCCTTCGATCGCATCTCCACCGACGTCGCGCGCACCGTCGCGACGGCGATCCTCGAAGCCTTCTAGCGGCCTTTCACCCGTCCCCGAACCCATGCCTGCGCTGACGCTCGCGGCGCTCCGGAAGGAGCTGGCGGCCCGCACCGCCCGGGCGCTCTATCTGCTCGTGGGCGATGACGAGATGGAGAAGGCCGCCGTCGCGGACGAGATCGCGGGCCTCGTCGAGGAGGGGCTCGCGGCCTTCAACGTCGAGCGGCTCCAGGGCGGAGAAATCAAGGCGCCGGCGCTCATCGACGCGGCCGCGCAACTGCCCATGATGGCGGACCGCCGCGTGGTGATCGTGGCCGAGGCCGAGAAGCTCCTGATGCCGAAGCGGGAGAGCAAGGCCGCGGACGCCGACGCGGAGCGGCTCGAGGCGTTCGTCGGGGACGCGCCGGCGCACTGCAGCGTCGTGTTCGTCAGCGGGCGACTCGATGAGCGGCGGCGCATCGTCAAGCAGTTGAAGGAGCACGCGGCGGTCGTGGACTGCGGCACGGTCATTGACCGCGAGTCGGCCGAGCGCTGGGTCGTGACGCGCGCCGCGAAGGAGGGCGTGGTGCTGGGTCCCGGTGCCGCGCGGGCGCTGGCGCACCGCGTCGGTGCGGACATCGTGGCGCTCCGCTCCGCGTTCGAGCGCGTGAGCCTCTATGCGCTGGGCACGCCGCAGGTGACCGTCGAGGACGTCAAGGTGGTCGTGCCCGCCATGGCGGAGGAGCAGGAGGACTTCGGCATCGCGAAGGCCATCTGGCGGAACGATGCGGCCGGCGCGCTGCGGGAGCTGAAGCTGGCGCTGGACTCCGGCGGCGTGCCGTTCATGCTGATGGGCCAGCTGCGGGCCGCGGCCGAAAAGCTGCCGTCGGCCCGGCTGCCGGAGGCCATCGACGCGCTGATGCGGACGGACCTCGCCCTGAAGTCGTCGGGCGGAGAGGCGCAGACGCTGCTGGAGCGGCTGGTCGTCGAATTGTGCGGGGCGCCCGCGGCGGGACGCCGCGGGCCTGTCGTCGGAAGCGGATATCGCCGCTAGATCGCGGCGCGCCGCGTTACGCGGCCTTCTTCAGGCGGTTCGCCAGGCGCGACTTGTAGCGGCCGGCGGTGTTCTTGTGGATGATGCCCTTGGTCGCCATCTTGTCCACGAGCGACACGGTCTTGCTGAGCGCCTTGCTCGCGGCGTCAACGTCCTTCGCATCCAGGGCAGCGCGAATCGCCTTCAGCGCGGTACGCAGGGTGGAACGCAGTGAACGGTTGTGCTCCCGGCGCTTGATGTTCTGGCGGTTCGCCTTCAGGGCGGACTTGGTACGCTTGGCCACGTGGACGTGTTCCTCTCGAAAAGTTAGGGTGTTTCCGAAACCCCAATTCTAGCACCAGTTACGGGGAATCAGGCCGGGTCAGCGCTCGACGACCTCGTAGGCCCCCGCCGCCGGGCGCTCGGTCGTGTAACGGACGACGGGGCGGCCGTCCACGACCTCGACGACGCGGTAGATGACAGTCTTCGGCGCGGGCGCCGCCGGCTTCTGCCCGGGCGCTGCCCTGCCACCCGCCGCGCTCTTTCCGACCTTCTGCACATAGCGCGTCGTTTCGGCGAAGGGCGGCACCGCCCTGCCGTGGCGCTCCACGGCTTCCGGCCCGGCGTTGTAGGCCGCCAGCGCCAGCTCCACGTTGCCGTCGAAGCGGTCGAGGAGGCCCCGCAGGTAGGTCGTGCCGCCGGCGATGTTCTCGGCAGGGTCGTAGGGCTGGCGGACGCCGAGCTCCGCGGCGGTGGCCGGCATGAGCTGCATCAATCCCATGGCGCCTTTCGGCGACCGCGCCCGCGGGTTGAACGCGGACTCGACCTGAATCACAGCCCGGACGAGGTCGGGTGACAGGCCGGCGCGCGTCGCGTGGGCCTGGATCAGCGGCTCGAACGCGGCGGCGCCCGTGCCGGTGGCCGGCCGCGTGGCGCGGTAGGCCGGGCTCTTCGCGACGGCGAACGTCCGCGCCCCGGGTGCCGCCTGCCGGTCGGAGAGCACCCACGCGCCGCCGGCGTCCTGCCAGGCGTAGATCTGGGCCGAAGCTGGCGTGGCCGCCAGCGCAGCACCGGCCGCGACGCACGCCGCCAGAGCCAGTTGACGCATCAGGCCTTCGGGCTCCCGTCGAGGATTGCCTGCAGCACGGCCGGGGCCGCGGCGAGCAGGTCCGGAATCTTCGAGGCGTCCTTGCCGCCGGCCTCCGCGAAGTCCGGCCGGCCGCCGCCGCCACCGCCGACGATCGGGGCAAGCTGCTTGACGACCTGTCCGGCGGGCGCGCGCTTCACGAGATCGGCCGTCACGCCGACGACCACGGCGACCTTGCCGTCGCCGGGGGAGGCGATCACGACCACGCCGCTGCCCAGCTGCGACCGGTGCTTGTCGACCAGCGTCCGCAGGCCGTCCTTGTCGAGGCCGGCGACCTCGCGGGCGACGAGCTTCACGCCGCCGACATCCACGGCCTCCGCGCCGCCGTCGGCGCCGCCGCCCATGGCGGCCTTCATCTTCGCCTGCTGCAGTTCGCGGGCCAGGCGGCGGTTGTCTTCCAGCACCGCGCTCAGGCGGGCGGTCAGCTCGGACGGACGGGCGTTGAGGGCGGCGGCCGCCTGCGCGAGCGTCTCGCGCTGTTCGCGGAAGGCCGTGGCCGCGCCCAGGCCGGTGATGGCCTCGATCCGGCGGACGCCGGCGGCCACGCCGCTTTCACCCGTGATCGCGAACAGGCCGATGTCGCCGGTCGCCCGCACGTGCGTGCCGCCACAGAGCTCCATGCTGAAGCCCGGTACCGAGACCACGCGGACGGAGTCGCCGTACTTCTCGCCGAACAGCGCCATCGCCCCGGCGGCGATGGCTTCCTCGGTGGACCGGACCTCCGTGGTGACAGGCGTGTTCGCGAGCACCTGCGTGTTGACGAGGCGTTCGATCTCGAGGAGCTGCTCCGGCGTGACCGCCGTGAAATGCTGGAAGTCGAAGCGCAGCCGGTCCGGCGAGACAAGCGAGCCTGCCTGCTTGACGTGGTCGCCGAGCACGTGCCGGAGAGCGGCGTGCAGCAGGTGCGTGGCCGTGTGGTTGCGGCGCGTGGCGTCGCGGAGCGCGGCATCGACCTCCGCCGTGACGAGCGCGCGGACGGCGAGCCGGCCGTGCGTCACCCGGATGCGATGCAGGCGGGGGAGTCCGGGCGCGAGACGCAGGAGTCCCGTGACCCGTGCCTCGTCGCCCCCGGCGGTCGTCAGGCGTCCCGTGTCGGAGACCTGTCCGCCGGCTTCGAGATAGAACGGCGACCGGCCGAGCGCTGCGAATCCGGTCGCGCCCTCGGCGAGCGCGTCGACCTGTGCACGCGCCTCGTCGAACAGTGCGACGACGGGCACGCCCTGAACCGTGGTGGCTGTGTAGCCCTCGAACGTGTCGCCGGCTCCGCGCAGGGCCTCGCGCGCGGCGTCGGACGCGAACGTGAAGGTCTGCTCGCCGCCTTTCGTGTCGAAGGCGCTCTTCGCCCGCGCCTTCTCGCGCTGGCCCTCCATCGCCGCGTCGAAGCCGGCGCCGTCGAACGCGGCCTGCCGGGCCTGGACGGTGTCCTCGATGAAGTCGCGGGGCAGTCCGTAGGTCTCGTACAGATGAAACGCAGCCGCGCCGCTGACGACGCCGCCGGCCGCCTTCGCGGTGTCGATCAGCTCGTCGAGCAGCGGAATCCCGCCGCCGGTCAGGACGGCGTCGAAGCGGTCCTCCTCGCTGCGGATGATCTGCTCGACCGACGTCCGGTTGCGGCGCAGCTCCGGGTAGGCATCGCCGAACTCGTCGGCGATGGTCCCGACCAGCGTGTGGAGGAACGGCTCCGTCATGCCGAGCCGCTTCCCATGGCGCATCGCGCGCCGCATGATCTTGCGCAGGACGTAGCCGCGCCACTCGTTGCTGGGCACCACGCCGTCGGCGATGAGGAAGGCCATCGCGCGCAGGTGGTCGGCCACCACGCGCATCGAGACATCGGCGGGCGCCATCGTGCCGCGGTGCGTCACGCCGGCCTTCCGGCCGATGGCTCCGAGCAGTGGCGTAAAGAGATCCGTGTCGTAGTTGGACAGATGGCCCTGGAGCACGGCCGTGATCCGTTCAAGACCCATGCCGGTGTCGATGGATGGCGCAGGCAGGGGCAGCAGCGTACCGTCCGCCTGACGGTCGAACTCCATGAACACGTTGTTCCAGATTTCGACGAATCTGTCACAACTGCATTCGAGTGCCTTGCAACCACGCCCCGCTGCCTCCTCGGCGCAGGGCAGGTGATCGCCACGGTGGTAGTAGATCTCCGAGCAGCGGCCGCAGGGGCCTGTGTCGCCCATCTGCCAGAAGTTGTCGGCGGCGCCGAGCCGGCCGATGCGCTCCTCGGGCAGGAACTGTCGCCAGAGTGCGAAGGCCTCGTCGTCCGCAGGCACGCCGTTCTCACCCTTGAACACGGTGGCGTAGAGCTTGTCCGCGGGGATCTTCCACTCCCCGGTCAGCAGCGCCCAGGCCAGCGGAATCGCGTCCTGCTTGAAGTAGTCGCCGAACGAGAAATTGCCGAGCATCTCGAAGAACGTGTGGTGCCGGAAGCTCGGGCCCACGTTGTCGAGATCGTTGTGCTTGCCGCTGACGCGCATGCACTTCTGGGCCGTCGCGGCCCGCGTGTAGTCGCGCGGCTCCTTGCCGAGAAACGTGTCCTTGAACTGGTTCATCCCGGCGTTCGTGAAGAGCAGCGTCGGGTCCTCGTGCGGCACCAGGGACGAGCTGGCCACGATGCGGTGGCCGTGGCGCTCGAAGTACTTCAGGAAGGACAGGCGGATCTCGTTGGCGGTCATCGGAACGTCGATTGTACCGGTGGCCGTCGCCTGCTGTCAGCCTGCGCGCGCGGCTGAAGGCGCGGCGTCAGGCCGTCGATTCGGCACGCCAGGTGGCTTCCGCCTTCCGGCGAATGGCCGGCAGCATGAGCCACCGGATGGCCACGATTCCGAAGCGGGCCCAGCGCCAGTACTGCCGGAACCGCTGCCGTGCCTCGGGATCGGTCGCGACGGCGCGTGTTTCGGTGGCGAGTCGAGTCGAGGTGGGACCCAGGGGCTCGACCTCCAGCGTCCAGGCGATCTTGACGCGGCGCGGTTCCCGCCAGGCCGGGAAGTCCGCCGCGGGAATCGGCGTGAAGACCACGTTGGCCCGCCAGGGCTCGCACTCGGCGCCGGCGACGAACAGGCGCCCCGGTGTGCGGGCGAGCACGCCCCATCCCATGCCGACGGCTTCCTGCAGGAACGGCTGCGGCGTCCGCGCGACGCGCGACGTGCGCAGAAGGATCTCCCGCAGTCGAATGATGCCGCGGATGAGGGTGACGGACTGGAAGTCGAAGGCCTCGGCGGTGGCCCAGACGATGTGGGCGGGAGCCTCGATCGCGGTGGAGTGCCGCTCGCGGACATCGGGTGCCGGGATGAAGGCGTCAAGCGGGAGCGGCATAGCGTTACGGGTTCCGGCGTCGTTCGGCCTTCAAGGCCGCGAGCGCAGCGTCGGTGGAGAAGCCCTGCCCGACGAGATACCGGAACAGGCGCTGAAAGTGCCGGTCGTCCTCGATCGTCTGACCGTGGCGGAGACGGCGGGCGAGCGCGGCGGCGATGAGTGCGTCGGCATCCGCGTCCGCCAGCGTGGCGTCGAGGGCCTCGCGGACCAACTCTGCGGACAGGCCGGCGGCCTTCATCGTCCGCTCGGCCCGGTGGCGGCCGTGCCGGCGCGTGAGGACCTCCAGGCGTGCCATGGCGCCGGCCACGCGACGGTCGTCGAGCGAGCGGTCGTCCCGCAGACGGCGGACGGCCTCGTCGATCTCGTCCCCCGGGTACTCGCGCCGGGCGAGGCGCTCGCGGAGCTGCTGCTCGGTCAGCTCGCGCCGGGCGAGGAGGCGAAGGCCGGTGAGATAAGCGTCGGCCATGGGCCCGGCCGCGACCTACGAGGAGAATCGGGTGATGTCGGGCGCGGCCCCGAGCGCCACGGTGGCGCCGCTGGAGATGCCCTGGACGCGGAGCTGGAACTCGTCGACGTTGCTGGCCCAGCGCAGGGCCTCGTCGAGCGCCACGACGCCCTGTTCGTAGAGCGCGAAGATCGCCTGGTCGAACGTCTGCATCCCGTACTGGGAGCCGCCCTGTGCGATCGCGCCGTGGATCAGGTGCGTGCGTCCGGGGTCGGCGATGGCGTCGCGGATGAACGGCGTGGCGACGAGCACTTCGACGGCCGCGGCGCGGCCCTGGCCGTCGGCGCGGGGAATCAGCCGCTGGCTCACGACGGCCTTCAGCACGGACGCGAGCTGCAGCCGGATCTGCGGCTGCTGATGCGGCGGGAACACGCCGATCGTGCGGTTGATCGTCTCCACGCCGTCGAGGGTGTGCAGCGTCGAGAGCACGAGGTGTCCGGTTTCCGCGGCGGTGAGGCCGGTCTGGATCGTGTCGAGGTCGCGCATCTCGCCGACGAGGATGACATCGGGGTCCTGCCGCAGGGCACTCCGGAGAGCCGCGGCGAACGACTGCGTATCGATACCGATCTCGCGCTGGTTGATGATGGACCGCTGATCCTGATGCAGGTATTCGATCGGGTCTTCGATGGTGACGACGTGTGCGGTGCGGGCGCGGTTGATCGCGTCCACCATGGCGGCCAGCGTCGTGCTCTTGCCGCTGCCGGTCGTGCCGGTCACGAGCACGAGGCCGCGTTCTTCGGCGGCGATGGACGTCAGGACCGGGGGGAGTCCGAGGGCCTCGAAACCGGGCACGCGCTGCGGGATGACCCGGAAAACCAGTCCCGCCGACCCGCGCTGCAGGAAGACGTTGCAGCGGAAGCGCCCGAGTCCGGGCACGGTGTAGGCGAGGTCCACATCCTGCTGGCCGGCCAGGCGGTCCGCCTGCGCGGGTGTCAGGATCGCCCGGACGATGGCATCGAGGTCCGCCGCCTGCAGGCGTACCGCGTCGGGGACAGGCAGCAGCTCGCCGCGGACGCGCGCGACCGGTACGCCGCCAGCCTTCAGGTGCAGGTCCGAGGCGCCGAGGTCAACCGCGCGTGCGAGCAGGTCGTTGACGTGCATCGGGGCCTCTGATCTCGGGTGAAACCCGGGACCGGCCGCAACCGGTCCCGGGAACGTGTGCCTACCGCGCGCCGGCGACGACGGGCACGCTGATCGGCGTCAGCCAGTTGTGGGTATCGGGCGCCACACCGGTGACGATCTCGGTAAAGCGCTTCTGGAGCGCACCCGTGATTGGCCCGCGGCGGCCCGCGCCCACTGTGATCTTGTCGACGGAGCGGACCGGTGACACTTCGGCCGCCGTGCCAACGAGAAACACCTCGTCGGCAACGTAGAGCATCTCGCGCGGCAGCACCTGCTCGACGACCTGATAGCCGAGATCCTTCGCGATCGTGATGACCGAGTCGCGCGTGATGCCCCTGAGGACCGACGAGCCGATCGGGGGCGTGAAGATGATCCCGTCCTTGATCAGGAACAGATTCATGCCGCTGCCCTCGCTGATGTTGCCCTGCGTGTCGAGTGCGAGCCCCTCGTCATAGCCTTCCAGCTTCGCTTCCATGTTGATGAGCTGGGAGTTCGCGTAGTTCGCCACGCACTTCGCCATGGCGGGCAGCGTGTTCGGCGCCAGCCGGTTCCAGGTCGAGACCTTCACGCTGAGGCCCGTCTCCAGTGCTTCTTCGGAGAAGTAGGTGCCCCATTCCCAGACGATGATCGCCGTGTTGACCGGGCAGTTCATCGGGTAGACGCCGAGCGAGTCGTACCCACGGAAGATCAGGGGGCGAATGTAGCAGTGATCGAAGTTGTTGGCGCGGATCGTCTCGATGACCGCGTCGCTGAGCTGCTGCCGGGTGTAGCCGGGATCCATGCGGTAGATCCTGGCGGACTCGATGAGGCGCTGCATGTGCGGCTCGAGGCGGAAAATCGCCGGGCCGTTGACGGTCTTGTAGCACCGGGCACCCTCGAAGACGCCGCTGCCGTAGTGGATGACGTGGGACGCGATGTGAATGTTGGCGTCCTTCCAGTCCACAAACGTGCCGTTCATCCAGATCTTGCCGGTGCCGGGGAAAGCCATGTTGTTGCTCCTTTTCGAGATCCTAGCAGCGTTCTACTGCTTCTCGCCACAGAACGGGCAACGGTCAGCCCTTGAGGCCAGGGCCTTCCGGCATTGCCAGCAGAAGCGCGGCTGGGGGCTTTCCCGGGCCTTCAACCGATCCTGCACGCCTGCGGAATCCATGCCGCCAGGGCGCGCCACCGGCGCAGCCGGGCCGGTGGCCTGACCCGGGACCGGCGCCGGCGGGCTGACCCGGGGGGGAGGGGCCGGCACGCGGGCGGGCGGGGCGGCCGCGTGCGTCACCCCGGGGCCGGGCACAGGGGAGCCGACCTTCCGCGGCCCGGGCGTTGTCGGCACGGCGGGGGCGGCGGCGCGCTTCGACTGGACGGCCACGATGTCCTGCAGCAGGTCCGCGGCGCGCTGATAGCGGTAGACCAGGTCCGGCGCGAGCGCGCGCATCACGATGTCGTTGATGGCCTTCGGGATCTTCGGGTTCTTCAGGCGTGGCGCCACGACCAGTTCGCCGGAGATGATGCGCTCCAGGTCCTTCGGCGTCGGCGTCTCGTACGGCAGGCCGCCGGTCAGCATCTGGTACATCGTGATGCCGATGGCGTAGACGTCGCTCGCAAAGACGGCACGCCCCTGAAACTGCTCCGGCGCCATCCACGGCGGGCTGCCGATGATGGTCGTGCCGTGCGCCATCGCCTCCAGGAACCGCGACGTGCCGAAGTCGGTCACCTTCAGCAATCCTTTCGGCGTCACGAGCATGTTGCCGGGCCGGATGTCGCGGTGGAGGATGCCGACCCTGTGGGCGTGGTCGATGGCGTTGCAGATCTGGCACGTGAAGTCGAGCGCGCGGGCCAGCGGCAGCGCACCCTCGCGCGCGAGGATCGCCTCGAGCGTTTCGCCCTCGACGTACTCCATGACGATGAAGAAGATGTCGTCCTGCTTCTCGGCCGTCAGCACCGTGACGATGTTCGGATGGCCGAGCGAGGCGAGCAGGCGCGGTTCCTTCGCCATCTCCTCGACGTTGCCGAGTTGCTTGTGGGGGACTTTGATCGCGACCTTCTTGCCGATCCAGGTGTCTTCCGCGAGGTACACGCTGCCGAAGCCGCCACTCCCGATGGCGGAGTCGATCCGGTATTTCCCGATGACCTGTCCGCGGAAGAACATCAGATGCGAGTATAAGCTCGCTCCACGATGACCCGGCCGGACCCCGCATGCGAGTGAACCGCTTCTACCTGCCCGGTGCCGCGCCGCGAGCGGTGCTGCCGTTGCCGGAGGACGAGGCCGCGCACGCCGTGCGCGTGCTCCGCGTCGCGCCGGGTGA